>NZ_JBVVQH010000009.1:0-256808 GCF_055811115.1 Mesorhizobium sp. WSM4832
AGTGGTTCCCCCACTCCGTCTCGGCTTCGCCGATCCACCTCTCCCCCCGCCGGGGGGAGAGGAAAGGCTAGCCGTTGAAGGCGCGAGGAAACGCTAACCGTCGAGGCCGCGACCTCCGCGATTGGCATTTCCTCTCCCTCCAGCGGGGGGAGAGGTGGATCGGCGCGCAGCGCCGAGACGGAGTAGGGGAACCACCTATGCGATTAAAGCGCGACGCCAGGGCCGCGCGTCGCCTATTGGAATAACTGTTATGCGTCTCAAGCGATTGCCGTGCCCGACGTCCCGCGCGCCGTTCAAGGAAGGTCTGGCCTAATTGCGCAGCAGGCCGAGCCGGATCAGGCTCTCGGCGCAAGCGATGATGGCCTCCTCTCTTGACCGGGGTGCCCAGCCCAGCAGGCGCTCGGCTTTCTTGCCCGTCGCGCTCATGTCGTAGTCGAGCAGCGCCACGACTCCCTTGAGCTGCGCGTTCGTCTCACTGGCGATGCGCACCTGCTCGTCGGGCCACACCTGCGTCGACACCTTTTCGGCGGCCTTGCCCAGGCGCTGCCGCAGCAAATCGGCGACTTCGATCATCCACATGCTCTTGCCCACGGTGGCCAGGAACCGTTCGCCCTTGGCGGCCGGATTGGTCATGGCGCGAAGATGCAGGTCCGCCACGTCGCGCACATCGACGCAGCAGGAATTGACGTTCAGGCATCCCGGCTGCCCATCCAGCATGTTGGCGATCAGCCTGATCGAATGCGAATAGTCGGCCCCCAGGACCGGCCCGTAAACGGCAACCGGATTGACCGCCGCCAGTTCCAGCCCATTGCCCTCCCGCGCGATGAAATCCCAGGCGGCGCGCTCGGCAAGCGTTTTCGACTTCTGGTAGGGCGCGACATTGCCGCTGAGGTCGCTCCAGTCGGTCTCGTCGAAGGGCCGCCGGTGGTCGGGCTGGTGGCCGACGCCGATCGCGCCGAAGGCCGAGGTCAGCACGACGCGTTTGACGCCCGCCTCACGCGCCGCCTTGAGCACCCTGAGGTTTCCGTTGACAGCGGGCCCGATCCAATCCTCCTCGCGGGTCTGGTCGCCGGAAGGCGTGGGCGAGGCGCCATGCATCACATATTCGCATCCGGCGGCCGCCTCCGGCCACCCCTGGTCGTCGGTGAGGTCGGCTATGACGAAGGACAGGCGATCCCGGGCATCCACGCCGCCGACCTTGAGGTGCTCGCGCGCCTCTGCTTCCCGGTTGGGCGAACGGATTGTCGTGCGCACGTCGTAGCCCGCATTCAACAGGGCCAGCATGCAGTATTGCGCGATGAAGCCGGTGCCGCCGGTCACCAGGACAAGTTTGTCAGTCATATCATGCCTCGGAGATTGCAAATGAGCGCCGCATCCGATTGCGCGGCGCTTTTGTGCGTGCATGGTAGGGGCCGGAACTTGTACTGTGAATGCTTGAAAATGCGCATTGCTTGCGCGATAGTACAAAAATGATCGTCGACCCCTTCTCCGACGTCCTTACCCTCACAAGCGCCGAGGCGGTCGTCACAGGCGGCTTCACCGCCGGTGGCCCATGGGCGATCCGTTTTCCCGGGCGCGACAAGATCAAGTTCTTCGCAGTGGTGAAGGGCAGTTGCTGGGTCAGCCTCGAAGGCGAAGCGGAGCCCTTCCATTTCGAAACCGGCGACGTCGGGCTTCTGGCGGCGCGGCGCGGCTTCGTGCTCGCAAGCGAACCGGGCATTGCGCCCGTGGATGCGATGAGCCTGTTTTCCGGCGCCGGCAGGACGATGGCGACACTGGGCGACGGCTCGGAGTTCGCGCATATAGGCGGCCATGTCCTGCTCGACCCGACCCGCGGTGGCCTGCTGGCGGATATCTTGCCGCCATGGATCCACACGCGCGCGGCATCGCCGCAGGCAGCAGTCTTCCGCTGGCTTCTCGATCGGCTCATTGAAGAAAGGGACGCCGGTCAGCCGGGCGCGCAGCTTGCCTCGGCCCAGTTGACGCAACTGCTCTTCATCCAGATCCTGCGCTCGCATCTCGACACATCGAGCGTGATGCCCGCTGGCTGGTTGCGTGCCCTGGCCGAGCCGCGGATCGCGCCGGCGCTGCGTCTGATGCACGGCGACCCGGCGCGGGCCTGGCATCTGGAAGAGTTGGCGAAAGCCTGCGCGATGTCGCGCACCTCATTCGCCTTCCACTTCAAGACGGTCGCGGGCGTCGCGCCGCTGACCTATCTGACCGAATGGCGCATGCGCCTTGCCGAACGCGCCCTGCGGGAGGAGAGGACGCCTGTGGCGGTGGTCGCCCGCTCGCTCGGCTATATGTCCGAAAGCGCTTTCAGCAACGCGTTCAAGCGCGTCAACGGCAAGTCTCCGACGGCGTATCGGGCTTCAAGGAAGCCATTCGCCGGCCAGATCGTTGATGCCGCGTCGGCGAACTGACGGCATTTGTGCCAATAACTCCATTGACGACATTGCACTCACAACAGCTCAGGTAACGATTCCGGAATGGCCAAGAAGTTCGCATTCCTCCTGGTGCGCGATTTCACCTTGTCGCCGCTGTCGCTGTTCATCGACACGCTGCGGCTGGCCGGCGACGAGGGCGACCGCAGCCGCAGGATCGAGTTCGACTGGGAGATCGTCGGCGAGCGCGGCCTGCCGATCCGCGCAAGCTGCGGCGTCGAACTGCTGCCGACGAAGGCGATGGGCAATCCGGAGGATTTCGACAATGTCGTGGTGGTCGGCGGCCTGCTCGACACCAACCGTGCCTTGAGCTCCGAAAAGGAGGCGTTCCTGCTGCGCGCGGCCGAAAAAGGCGTGCCGCTCACCGCGCTCTGCACCGGCAGCTTCGTGCTGGCGCGCTACGGCCTGCTCGACGGCTACAGCGCCGCCGTCAGCTGGTTCCATATCAAGGATTTTCGTGCCGAGTTCCCCGATGTGAGCGCCCATGCCGACAGCCTCTATACCGTCGACCGCGGCCGCGCCACCTGCGCCGGCGGCACGGGCGCGGCCGACCTAGCCGGCTATTTCGTCTCGCAATTCATCGGCCAGAAGGCGGCGGAGAAGGCGGCGAAAATCCTCGTGCTCGACCGCATCCGCAACGTCAGGGATGTGCAGCCGGTCGGCGACCTCTTTCCCGCGGCCGCGAGCCGCGCCGTCAAGCGGGCGCTGCTCCTGATGGAAAGCAATCTCCAGGAGAAGGTCTCGGTCACCGAGATCGCCAGCCGGCTGAATTGCTCGCGCCGCCAGCTGGAGCGCCTGTTCGGCGCCGAACTGGGCACCAGCCCCATGGCCGCCTATCTGGCGCTCAGGGTGCACTACGCGAAGTCCCTGCTGGAAGGCAGCGACCTGGCAATCGGCGACATCGCCTACCGATGCGGCTTCGAGAATGCCGGCCATTTCAGCCGCGTCTTCCGCCAGCACACCGGCATCACGCCGACCAATCTGAGGCACCCAAACCGCGCCTCGAATGGGGCGGCGGCGATGATGCCGGAGTGAGGCGGCGCCGGGAGGAGGGATTGCCTTGGTCTAAGCCGAGAAGCTGAACAGGCGGAACAAGTCAAAGGTTGAGCGATAGTGCTCCAGCATCCGGGCAAAACCGGCCTGATGGCCAAGCTCCTGCCAATCAGACGCCGTTTCAGGATAGTCCATGCTGTGCACATGGGTGGTGAGCAGCAGCCATTCGAGGCCGCTGAACGCCGCGAAGTGTTTTCGCTGCCGGTCCCAGCGTTTCATCCAGCCGGCCCGGCTCTCCGATGTCCTGCAGGTGTTCTCGTAGACCAGAAGCGTGCCTGACGGACCGACCAGGCGCCTCAGGTGCTGCATGGCTTCCAGCTTCCGCTCGAACGGCAGATGGTGCAGCGACAGGCCGATCCAGGCGACGTCGACCGGCGCCTCGCAGGCGCTCAGCCATTCGACGAAGTTGCCGTGCCGAAGTTCGCTAGGGCAAGGCAAAGCGGCAATGTTGGCGGCGGCATCGTCGAGAGCCGGCCGCGACAGGTCGATACCGATGTAGCGGCCGGCCGGCAGGCCTGCCAGGGCGGCGGCACTGAAGGAAGCATCCCCGCAGGCAATGTCTAGGAAGGTGAAGCCTGGCCGCTGATGACGCAGAACCTCGCGAAGTGCCGCGTAAGCTTCGCGATGATTGAGGTAATTGTAGTCCACGACCTTGCGGTAGATGCCCCACATGTCCTGAAACAGACGGGCGGAGGAATTCGCGGCAACGTCGATTTTTGTGGCGGCGGTCATCGGATCGCTCCTGTTGGTCGGGTGCGATCACAGTGGAATCTGCGCCGTTAAAAGTAGCGAAGAGCGCCTATAAAACTTTCGAAAACTTCCAAAATGTTCCTTATTGCATTAGCGTTCGATGATGGAGGAGCAGCGCTACATGTTCGGCCCCTTCCTGCTCGATGCGGGAGCCGGCGTGCTTTACCGGCGCGGCGTGCCTGTTCCGATCGGCTACCGCGCCATGCTGCTTCTGGAACGCCTGTTACGCTCCGCCGGAACCGTCGTCGGCAAGGACGAGCTTATCGATGCCGCCTGGAGGGGGCTGGCGGTCGAAGAAGGCAATCTCTCGGTGCAGATCGCCAGCCTGCGCAAGGTGCTGGGGGAGGGACCCGAAGGAACGTCGTCGTCCGAGGGTTCGCATTCCATCGTCTCGGTGTCGCGTGTCGGCTATCGGTTGGTCGGCGATGTGCGGCCGCAGGCAAGCGAGGCGCGTAACGGCGCCGAGCTCGAGGCAGGGCCGTCGATCGCGGTGACCCGCTTTCGCGCGATAGGCGACGATCCCGACAAGGCTTATTTTGCCGACGGCCTGTCGGAGGACATCATCACCGGCCTGTCGCGGTTGCGCGGCCTGCATGTGCGCGACCGCAGCGCTTCCTTCGCCTATGACCCGCGGCATATCGAGCTCGACCGCCTACACCGCGAATTGAAGGTGCGCTACGTGCTCCAGGGCAGCGTCCGCCAGTCCGGCCACGCCTTGCGCATCACCGCGAGCTTGAGCGATGCCAGCGTCGGCACGCAGGTATGGGCGGAACGCTTCGACATCGAGGTCGGTGACTTCCTGGCACTGCAGGACCAAATCACCCACAAGGTCATGGCGTCGATCGAGCCCCAGCTTTATGAAGCAGAGCGATTGCGCCTGCACAGCCGACCGGCCGAGAGCCTCGATGCCTGGGGCTTCGTCATGAAGGCGATGCCGCATGTCTGGACGTGGGGATCGCAGAAAGACCTCGACATTGCCGAGGGCCTGCTGGTCAGGGCGCTCGACATCGATCCCGACTATGCGCGCGCCAACAGCCTGCTTGCCTGGACCACCGGCGCCCGCGCCGCACTTGGCCTGACGCCGAAACCTCGCGAACTGCTGGCTTCCGCGCTGGCGCGGGCGCAAGCCGCCGTCGTGCGCGACCAGGACGATCCATGGGCGCATTTGTCGGCCGGCTACGTCCATATGGTGTCGCGCAATTTCCGCCCGGCCGTGGACGAATTGCTGGAAGCGATCGACCGCAATCCGAGCCTGTCACTGGCGCATTGCATTCTGGGCTCGACCTATGGTTATGGCGACATGGCCGAGGACGGCCTTCACCATCTGGCGATCGCCGCGCGCCTCAGCCCGCGCGACTTCACCCAGGCGGCGATCTTTTCCACCATGGGCATCTGCCATTTCACGGCGGGGCGGTTCGATGTGGCGGCCGGTCTGGAGCGCAGGGCGATACAGCTGCGGCCAGCGTTCGGAACGGCTTGGCGCACCTACGCTGCGACCGCGGCGCTCGCCGGCGACACCGCCACGGCCACCATGGCGCTGGGGGAGGCTCGGCGGCTGCAGCCGAACCTGTCGGTCGCCTGGATTGAGGAGCATCACCCGATCGTCAAGCCAGAGAAGCGCGCGCTTTACATCAGTGGTCTTCGTATCGCCGGGCTGTCATAGCGCGCGGCGACGGGGCAGGAGGGCCGTGGTCGTGTCGCATGCCCCGCCTGGCCGATTGCGCCGGTGCGCAAACGGACCGTAGCATCTGGACAAGCGGCGGTGCCGTCGCTGTTTCAACGCTCGAATTTCGCCTGCGAGAACCATGCCGCATTACCCCGACGCCATGCCCGGATCGAAAACCCTCTTCGAGCGCGCCAGGAAGGTGATGCCGGGCGGCAACACGCGCACCACCGTCTTCGTCGATCCGTTTCCGATCTACGCCGCGCGCGGCGAGGGGTGCAGGGTCTGGGATGTCGACGGCAATGTCTATTACGACTGCATCAACAATTTCACCTCGATGATCCATGGCTATACGCATCCCGATGTCGCGCTCGCGGTGACCGAGCAGATGCCCCTTGGCACGGCTTTCGGCGCTCCGACGCTGAGCGAGATCGAGCTTGCCGAGCTGCTCGTCGATCGGCTGCCTTCGGTCGACCAGATCCGCTTCGCCAACTCCGGCACCGAAGGCGTGATGATGGCGATCAAGGCTGCGCGCGCCTTCACCGGACGGCCGAAGATCGTCAAGATCGAGGGCGCCTACCACGGATCCTACGATTTCGCCGAAGTGAGCCTGGACTCCTCCCCCGCCAATTGGGGTGACCTGCCGAACTCGACGCCCTATGCCAAGGGCACGCCGCGCGGGGTGCTGGACGATGTGATCGCCGTGCCCTTCAACGACACCGAGGTGTTGCGCGCGGTCTTCGCCGCTCACGGCGAAAGCATCGCCGGCGTGCTGATCGACCCGATGCCCAACCGTGCCGGATTGATCCCGGCGCGCCAGGACTATCTCCGCGCCATGGTCGAGATCGCCCACGCCGCGGGCGCGTTGGTCATCTTCGACGAGGTCATCTCATTCCGCCTGGAATGGTCGGGCGCGCAAGGGTTGTGGGGCATCGAGCCCGACCTGACGGCGCTCGGAAAAATCATCGGCGGCGGCTTCCCGGTCGGCGCCGTCGGCGGGCGCGCCGATATCATGGCGGTGTTCGATCCGACCGCGGGCAAGCCCGCGCTTCCGCATGGCGGCACATTCACCGCCAACCCGGTGACCATGCGCGCCGGACTGGCCGCGATGCGGGCGCTGACGAAGGAAAGCTTCGCCCATCTCGATAGCCTCGGCGCATCCTTGCGCGATGGCGTCGCCGCCTCGTTGGAGAGCCATGGTCTTGCCGGCCAATGCGTCGGGCTGGGCTCGCTGTTCAAGGTTCATTTCACCTCCCACCCGGTCACGGATTACCGGTCCGTCTATCCCGGCCAGGCCGAGCGCAAAAAACTCGACGCCTTCCACAAGGGCCTGCTCGGCCGCGGCGTCCTGTCGGCCAGCTACGGCCTGTTCGCGCTGTCGACGCCGATGACAGAGGCGGACGCCGGCGCCATCCTTCATGCGATCGACGAGACCCTTGGCGAGATTGCCGCGCAATCCTGAAAACAGGCGGACATAGATGACAGCTCCTCATGTCGTGGTGATCGGCGCGGGCACATTGGGCGTCTGCACGGCGCTCAACCTTGTCGAGCAGGGCGCGCGCGTGACCGTGCTGGAGGCCCAGTCGATTGCCTCCGGATCGAGCGGCCGGTCGGTCGGCGTCGTCGGATCGCAACTGACCGACCCGTTCGAGATAATGCTGCGCGTCCATTCGCTGCGCCGGTTCCGCCAATGGGAGGGCGAGGGGCTTCACTTCAACCACATCGGCTATCTCCGGCTGGCGCGCACGTCGGCGCAGATGGAGCTGTTTGCGAAGTCGGTCGAGATCCAGGGCGAGGCGGGCCTGAGGTCGCGCCTGATCCGCGCGAACGAGCTCACGCAGCTCGTTCCCCACATCAGCCCTGACGGGCTCGAAGGCGGATTGTTCGGGCCCGACGACGGCTTCCTCGATCCGCACGAGATGTGCAATTTCCTGGCCGGCATCGTCCGTGCGAAGGGCGGCGAGATCCGCCAGTACCGCAAACTGCTCGGCGTAGAACGGCGACCCGGCGGCTACACGCTGGAGACCAACGGCGGTCCGATTGATCCCAAGCGACGACTGATCGATTGCGACGTTGTGGTCAATGCGGGCGGCGCATGGGCGCCCCAGGTCGCCGCGCTCTTCGGCCAGCGCCTGCACATCTGGCCCGAGCGCCATGAGGCAATCGTCATCCATCTGGACGAGCCGCTCGGCTACACGATGCCGATGGTCATGGATCTCGTGAACGGCGAGGGCAGCGGCCTCAATTTCCGCCACGAGAAGCCTGGCGAGCTGATCGCCGAGATCCACAAGGTGGATGCGATCGCGCCGGAAGACCCGGACAATTACAACGACCAGTGCGAGGAGCGGTCGAAGGTCGATCTGGCCGAGCTGCTTTTGGAACGGGTGCCCGATCTGCTCGGCGCGCGGCTCGGCCGCGGCTGGGCGGGACTCTATCCCGTCACGGCCGACCACCGGCCCTTCGTCGGGCCGATCGATGCCTCGGAACCCACCTTGATCACCGCCGCCGGCGCCGGCGGCTACGGCATCCAGCTCGCTCCGGTGATCGGACAGATCGCGGCCGACTGGGTTTTGCACGGCGCGCCGGTTTCGGTGCCCGGATCGCAAATCCTGGCGCCGTCGGTTGAGCGGAACATCCCCGGTCACTGACCGGGTGTTGTTCAGCGTGCCGGACGCCTAAGATGCGACCGTTCCCGTTAACCATCGATTAACTATCCGATCGCCTTTAATACGGTTCTGGAGGATACTGATTTTGGCCGCGAGCAATGATTTCGCGACTGCCGAAATGAGAAAAGAAGCGGCGGATACCGTCGCCATCTGCCGGGGAGGCGCCCAGCATCTTTTGATGAGGAGCGCCGAATGAACATCGAAGAAGCAGTCACAGCAGCGACAGCCGAGTCGAGCCCGCTTCTGTCCTGTCTTGGCCAGCCCGTCGTCGCCTATCACGTCACGGCCATCATGCGCGAACCCGACAAAAGCCATGCGCGCCAGATGCAGCTCGCCTTGCTGCGGCGAAGCATCGAGGCCCTTGTCGACGATGGCCTCGAAGACACAGAAGCCGAACGCTTCGCGTCGCAGTTCCACGGTCGCGTCGGCTCGACCTGGGACCTCCTGCACATGTCCGACACGTCGCATTGATCTCTCAAGGATCGGCATCCGGCCGCAGATATATGTAACACCCCCGATATGCGGTAGACTGCCGGCCACTGGCGTTCATGGGATGGGGGGCATGCGATGCAGGCGATACCGATAGTCCATCAGCCGGAGCCGCCGGCCATCCCGGCGGTATCATCCCTGGGCGGCTATCCCACCGCCGTGCTGTGCTGGCTGCTTTCGGCCGGCGTCTATATCGCGGCCAAGTGGGTGGCGCCGGAAATGCCACCCTGGGGCCTGTGCTTCTGGCGGTTGGCGCTCGCCTGCGCCATCCTTTTGCCGATCGTGCACCGCCATCACGGCGCGATGATTGCGCTGCTGCGCTCGCGGCCGCTGGAGATCGTCGCCGTGGGCGCGATCGGCCTGACACTCTGCCAGGGCATGATCTATCACGGCTTGAACGACACCGACGCGACCACGGCGGGCATCATCATGGCGATGTCGCCGATCATGACCATGGTGCTGGCTCGTCTCGTGCTTGGCGAGCCGCTCGGGCTCTGGAAGGCGCTCGGCGCGCTGGCCGCGCTCGCCGGCATGCTGGTCATCGTCGCGCATGGCAATATCGAGGCGCTGGTGCAGCTGCGCTTCAATGTCGGGGAATTGTGGATCGTCGGCAGCGCCTTCTGCTGGGCGCTCTACACGGTGCTGCTGCGCCGCTCCAAATTCGGCCTCGAGCTTTTGCCGCTGGTCGTGCTCCTGCTGGGCGCGGGCGCGCTGGTCGCGCTGCCTTTCCACCTGTGGGAGATCGCCAACGACGAACGCTCGGCCATGAATGCCCACGGCTTGCTCGCGCTCGCCTATCTGGCCGGACCCGGCGGCGCGCTGATGTACTATCTCTACAACCAAAGCGTGGAGACGCTGGGCGCCAGCCGGGCAAGCATGCTGCTCTATCTGCAGACGCTGTTTGTCGCCGTGCTCGCCTATCTGCTGCTCGGCGAGAGCCTGCATGACTATGATCTGATCGGCGCGGCCTTCATCATCGCCGGGGTGGTGCTGGCGACGGTGGTCAAGTCGCGGGCGGTTCCTGCAAAGGCGTGAAGCCGAAGAGCCTCGATCGACATAAGGCTGTCCGCGTCGCCTGGCCGATTTGGTTCCCCGTGCCCCCGAGCGTCGGACCAAGCTTTCCTAAATTAGCCGATTTTGCTATTGGCGGGCGGCTGCCTTTGGCGGCGCCGGCCAAGGCCGAAGGGGGATAGCGGCAATCGACAAGCGCGTGGACGCATGAACGAGGTGCTGGAGCTGCGCGTGCTTGGCGATTTCCAGGTGACGCGCGACGGCCGACCGCTTGACCTGCCGCCATCGCGCAAGACGCGGGCGCTGCTCGCCTACCTTGCCGTCACCGGCAGGCAGCACCAGCGCGAGCGGCTGTGCGAAATATTCTGGGACATTCCCGACGATCCGCGTGGCGCGTTGCGCTGGAGCCTCTCCAAGATCCGACAGGTCCTGAGCGGCGAACCCGCCCTCGTCGCAGATCGCAACGCGGTCGCGCTCAACGTCGAGACGGATTGTGCGCGGCTGGCGCCACTGGTGAAGGCCGACCTTTCGTCCCGCTCGACCGAGGAGCTTGAAGCCGCCCTGGCCTCGATCCGCGGCGGCTTTCTGGCCGATCTCTCGCTCGAACGATGCTTCGAATATGAGTCCTGGCGGCAAGCGATCGCCAGCGAGGTGGAGATCGCCGAACTCGGCATCTTGCGCGAGCTGGTCGAGCGCCTAGCGGACCAGCCTCGGCAGGCGCTGCCGCTTGCGCAGCGCCTGCGCCGCCTCGCGCCCGAGGACCTGAGGCTCGCCGCCGAGATCGAGGCGCTGGAGGGCAAGGTCCGCTCGGTCGCCGCCCAGCCCACCCGCCGCGCGCCGCAGCCTGCTGCGCCCACGCTGCCGCAGGCGCCGTCGAAACCCGCCGCGTCGCCGCAGGATCCCGGCCGCGCCGTGCAATTCTGCCGGGGTGTCGACGGCACCAGGCTCGCCTATGCCAGCACCGGCAACGGCCCTGCGATCCTGCGCGCCGCGCATTGGATGTCGCATCTCACCTTCGACTGGGACAGCCCGATCTGGCGGCACTGGATGCGGGAGCTGTCGCGCCAGAACCGGCTGGTGCGCTATGACGAGCGCTGCAACGGCCTTTCGCAGCGGCACGTCGTCGATATCTCATTCGAGACCATGCTGTCGGACCTCGAATGCGTGATCGAGGCGACAGGGCTCGACCGCTTCACCTTGCTCGGCCTGTCGCAGAGCTGCGCGGTTTCGATCGCCTATGCCATCCGCCATCCCGAGAAAGTGTCGGGCATGATCCTTTACGGCGGTTACGTCAAAGGCTGGCGGGCGCGCGGCGACGCGGGCGAGATCGCGACACGCGAGGCCGCGGCGACGCTGATGCGCGAGAGCTGGGGCAAGCCGAACCCGATGTTCCGGCAGGCCTTCTGCTCCATGTTCATCCCCGGCGCCACGCACGAACATTTCGCCTGGATGGACGAGTTGATGCTGCGCACCGTCTCGCCCGACGACGCCTGGCGTCTTCAGAGCGCCTTTTCGGTGATCGATGTCAGCGAATTGCTGGAGAAAGTGCGTGTGCCGACGCTGGTGCTGCACGCGCGCGACGATAACGTGGCGCCGGTGGAGTCGGGCCGCACCATGGCCGCGGGCATTCCCGGCGCGCGCTTTATCGAGCTCGAGAGCCAGAACCATATCCTGCTCGAAGGCGAGCCCGCCTTCGAAGAGTTCATAGACCACGTCCGCGCCTTCATCGCCGAGACGGCGGGCGCGTAGCCAGGCGTTCTCAGCCTCAGCCCCTGGCCAGCGGCACGGTGAACACCGTCGCGGTGCCGGTGAGGCAAAGTTCGCCGGCTGCGTTGCGCACCGATGTCTCCAGCTTGGTGATCGGCTTGTCCGCGCGCACCTCCTTGACCTCGACGCGGCCGGTGACCAATTCGCCGACGCCGACCGCCTTGACGAATTTCCATGAGACTTCGAGGAACACCGAACCGGGCCCGGGGAGGTCTTCCGCCACCACAGCATTCAGGATGCCCGAGGTGACGCCGCCCTGCACGATAAGCTTGCCGAACACCGAAGCCTCGGCGAGCGCCTTGTCGTAATGCAGCGGGTTGCGGTCGCCGGTCATCTCGGCGAACGCGTCGATATCCTGCGGCTGCGTGCGCCGCGAACGCTCGGCGAAGGCGCCGGGTTGCGGGCGGCCCTTGATGACGCCGACCCAGCCGTCCTGCATCAAATGCCCATCCTTCATCGACTGCCCATCCTTTATCAGCTGCAAAGTCATGATCCTGCTCCTGTTCGGTTGCGAGAAAGGTTCGAGCCGGCCAACGGCTTGTCCTGGTTCGCCGGTGCCCGATAGGTCGTCGGCTTCGATGCCGAGGATGGCGCGCGGCGGGGCGGCGTGGGCTGCCCCGCCAGCGCCTGCACCTCAGCCTTCAGCACGGCGCTGAGAAGGCGATGCCTCTCGCCGATATCGTCGAGCGTCCAGTCGAAGCCGGCGATGGCATCGGTCGTGTCTAAAATCCGGTTGGCGATCATGTCGCGCTGCTGCTGCCAGGTTCTGAACGCCGCCTCCGAGCCGTCGAGGATGGCGCGCGCAAGGCTTTCGGCGTCGCGCAACGCATCGGAAATGCCGTGCGCGGTGATGGGATCACGGAAGAAGCCGGCATCGCCCACCAGCGCCCAGCCCGGGCCGTGCGCCTGGCGGACATAGCCCGGCACGCCCCGGAACGCCTGCAGGCGCGTATCCTTCGGCGCCTGGGCCGCCTGGGCGGCCAGCGCTGGCGAAAGCGCGTCGAGCACATCCATGCGGGCGCGGGCGTGGCCGAGGCGGAACCGCTGGTCGAACACGCCCGTCGGCACCGAGGCGACAATGCAGGCGAGGCCGTCATTGGTCGGGATGAAGGAGCCGGCGATCCCATCGCGAAAATACCAGTGGTAGCCGGCGCCGGGCTCGACCGGCGCGTAGCCATAGACATGGGCGGCCGACACGGCGCCTTGCCGCAACAGCTGGGCGTCGACGCACTTTGCCACCAGCGAGCCGATGCCGTCGGCGCCGACCACGATATCGGCGCTGACCCGCACCGACGCACGGCCGGCGGCGCGGATCTCGATGCCGCGGACGCGGCCGCGCGTGTCGGCAAAGAGGTCGCCGACCGCCACCTCGTGCAGGATCTCCGCGCCGGCCTTGCGCGCCGCGTCGACCAGGATGCGATCGAGCACGGTGCGCCGCGGCGCGATCAGGCCGGGAAGGTCCGAACCGTCGGCGAGCGGGACGGTGATCGCCTGGTCGCCATAGTGGAAGGTCGTCGTCTCGACCAGCGGCGTGCCGGCCTTGAGCAGCGGCTCGAGCAGGCCCCAGCGCCACAATTGCAGCACGGCGGGCCGCATCAGCGCATGCGTCGACAGCGTGTCCGAGCCATAGGGCTTCCGGTCGATCGCAAGCACCTTGAGACCCGCGCGGGCGAGTAGCATCGCGGTCGCCGCACCCGCGCAGCGCGCGCCGACGATGATGGCGTCGTAATGGCCGCGCCTGGGGCTGGCCATGAGGGAGATAGGGTTGATTGCCATGTTTTATTGTCCTTAGGCCGCCTTGCGGCCGTTGCAGTCGACTTCAGGCCGCCTTGCGGCCCTTGGAGTCGAGATGACAGGAGATTTCGGTGGCGATCGCCTTCGCGTCCGCGCCGACGCCGCCAATAAAGTTGGAATCGCGCTTGCGCAGGAAGCGGAAGCCGAGCGCGTAGAGGCCGGGCACGCTGGTGATGCCGCCCCGATGCGCAAGCTCGCCATCGGCGCCGAGCGCCAGCGGCTCCAGCCAGCCGAACGAGCGCGCGTAGCCGGTCGCCCAGATGATGCTGCGGATCGATCCGTCCGTCAGCGAAAGCCGCTCCACGCAGGCCGACGGCATCGCCACCGGCTCGCGCCGGTATGGTGTCGCCGTCCCCGCGAAACGGTCGATCTGGTCAAGCAGTCGAGCCTGCTTCGCTTCGGCCGCCGCGATGTGCGCGCCAGGATCGTCGGCGAAGACGATCTCGCGATCGGCAACGCCACGCACCCGCCCGGCCAGTTCCACGCCGAGCGCCTGCAGCGTGGCGAGGTCGACATCGGCCTTGTCGGGCCGGCCGGCGAGCTGCAGCGAAGGCTGGCGCCGGGCGCTTTCCGGATCGGCGAGGTCTTCCTGGCGCTGCGCCATCAGGCCCATTTCGCAAAGCCAGAAGAAGATGTCCTTGCCGCGCCATGTTCTTGGCAGGCGCGTATGCTTGCCGACCGAAAGCACCACGCGCCGCCCGGCGCGGGCGAGCTCGTCGGCGATCTGCACGCCGGAAGACGAGGCGCCGACCACCAGCACGCCGCCGCCCGGCAGCTCTCCGGGTGAGCGATACTGCGAAGCGTGGATGCTGAGCAGTCCGCCTCTGGCGCCAACCGCGAAGGGGATGACCGGCCGGTCGCAATGTCCGGTCGCGACGACGACCGCGCGCGCCGACTTCTCGCCGGCGCTGGTGTGCAAGGCAAAGCCGTCGCCGGTCCGCTTGCAGGAGATGACCTCGACGCCGGTCTCGACAGGCGCATTCCATTGCCAGGCATAGCGCTCCAGCCCTTCCACGAAAGCCCCTTTGGTCATGAAACCGTCCGGATCGCCGCCCTTGTAGGGCGAGCCGGGCAGGGCATTCAGCCAGTTGGGCGTCAAGAGCCGCAGCGAGCGCCAGCTCTGCGAACGCCAGCGCTCGCCGATGCGGCCGCGTTCCAGCACGACATGGTCGATGCCGGCCTGGCCGAGGCAATGGCTGAGCGCAAGGCCGGCCTGGCCCGCGCCGATGATGACCGCGCGTCTCATGGCTCATTTCCGTCGATAGGAGGAGAGGCGGTTCGGATCGGATCCGGACCGCCTGCCGGCTTCAGCCTACTGGATGGTCTTGATCCCGACGGTGACCGGGACACCCTTGGTCAGCACGTCGAAGACGGCCGAACGGGAGCGCGACTGCTCGACCAGCTGCTGGAGCTTCTCGGCCGGCGCGTCGCCTTCGATCTCGAACGACACCTGGATGTTCTGGAAGCCGTTGCGGACCTCGTCGGAAATGCCGAGGATGCCGCGCAGGTCGATGTCGCCGTCCACCGAGCACTTAACCCTGGTGAGCTTGATGCCGCGTGCGGCGGCAATGTTGGCGACGCCCGCCATCAGGCAGCCGGCCAGCCCGTGCAGCAGCCACTCGACCGGGGTCGGCGCATTGTCGGCGCCGCAAAGGATCGCCGGATGGTCGGCGTCGGCATAGTGGGGCTTCTCGTGCTTCTGCTCCTGGCCGGCGCCGAAAAAGCCCTTCATGACGGTCTTGCTGTGCGTGCCCTCGATCCACTCGTTGTGGGCGCGGAACTGGAACTTGGCCAGCTCCGGCTGCGCCGCGACGAAATTGATCGTCGCCAACAGGTTCGGCGTGTCGACGCCATTGAGCGGAAGCCGTGCAGGTTTGGTGTTGGGTTGCATCGTCATCTCCAAAGATTGTTTGCGGCTTGGTTGCCGTGACGGCTTCTGTTTGCCGATGGAGCGTTTGAACGAGAGTGGATGCGAGCGTGGAATTTTTCATACACTCACCGTGGAAATTGCGTTGGACGTATCGTTTGAAACGCGTGCTGATCGCCTGGTTCCATGGGTCGGATGTTTGCTTGATCCGAATGCGCCGGAACGCAAAAACCCCAGGCGTGGGAAGCGCCCTGGGGCCCATCGGCAGCGTGGCCACGTTCGCCGTCGGGCGGTCACCTGACGTTGCCGATGTCCATCCGGTCGGTGTCGGACGGGGCGTAGTCCATCGCGGTGTAGTGGTCGATTTCCGAACGGGCGATGCCCAGATCCTTGAGCAGATAGTCGGGCATGGCCTGCAAGGCGGCGCGCTCGCTGCGCATCTTCATCGCACGATAGGCAAGCCGCAGCGCGCGGCCGGCAAAACCGGTCAGGCCTAGGCGCGCACGGCCGGTTTCACAGGCGGTGTGTTCCAAACTCGTCATTGTCGTCTCCATCTTTGCGGCGCGATTATTCGCGTCGTCGATGGCAGGACTGTCGCAGGCGACCGGGGGAACCAGCATTGGAGCGGGCGTCGAAATTGCCGTGGAAATCTCGCAGTCTCTCAGTTTGAAGTATCGTCCTTTGCCAATGCGGCACGGAGCGCATCGTCGCGAAGGCGTTTCTCCGTATCGGCGAGAGGCAGTGTATTGGGGCCAAGGTGACGGCGGGGTATTTCTACCCCCTATGGCGTAAGAAACGAAAAGTCCTTGGCCTTCCGTTTATATCAGGACTTGCGTATATAAGGGCTGCGTTACTTTGCTCATTTTCAGAGGGGAACAAAATCATGCGCGAACAGAAATCGCTTGGACTGGCGCTTCTGGCTTCCATATCGCTTTTCCTCGTCGATGCCGCTTTAGCGAAAGATGCCTACAAAACACCATGCAGGGCGGATGCCCAGCGAGTGTGCAAGATGGTCGACAATGCGAAGGGGTTTAGCTGTCTTAAGCAGCACATCAGTGAGCTCACGCCTGCCTGCAAGACGTTTCTCTCCAAGAAATGAACTGAATGCGTTGTAGCCGTTCGATCGCATCGCCGGTTGCCGAGTGCACAAGCGACCGATGCGTAAAGCCATTCCTGCACAGAGCTGCAACCCTTTGTCGGGTGCGCTGAGTCAGGTCACGAATGAAGTGTCCGCTCTTGAAGATACCCAACCCGAAGACGCCGGTCCGCTCTCGGCCGACCGGCGCAGCCCTACCGTCCAAGGGCGCCTCCGATCGTGACGCAATCGACGTCAGCTCGTGAGCGGATCTGATAAGCCGCAGGCTGCACACCGGCTGACAGACCGGCTATTTCATTCACGAGCTTCTTCCGAATTGCCGTTGCAAACTCGGCTGTGCTGTCGACCCTGACGATGAAAGCGTCGGAACCGCCGATGACGCAGCTCTCATAATACAGCTCGACGAAGCGCGGACCAAAGCTGTCGAGCGTGTCGGCCGCTTGCAGCGAGATCGCCAGTCCGTTGATGGTCACGCCGGCAGCAATGAGTGCGTCGCGCACGGGTTGAAGCGGCAGACCGGCATTGTTGGGTCCGTCGCCAGAAACATCGATTACGCGGCGATCGCTTCCCGGCCCTTCGGCCAGTAGGTTGCCCGCCGCCAGGATCGCCCCTGAGATTGACGTGCCGCGTCCTCTGACGATCGGCTGAGCCCGCAGCACCTCGCCGAAGGCGGCCGCATCTTCGGGTCCATCGAGAACAGTCCATGGTATCAGCACGCTCTGGTGATTAGGGCCTGCCCACTCGACATAGGCTATGGCAATTCTGCCACTTCGACCGGATTCGATGGACTGCAACACCGCGGGATCGTGCAGTGCGTTGACATATCCTTCCCGCTGCAGCCGTTGTTCCGTCTCGCTCATTGAAGACGATACATCGACGCAAAGAACCAGTTCGAGATCCACCGAGGAAACTTGCGCCGCCGTGGCCGACAGCGACGTTGTCAGGCTCACCGCGAGGGCAAATAGCCCGCCTCGTGCCCGTCCCGATTCTTCTTGCCCAGCGAAGGGTGGATCGAAGGGCATCATATTGGCGCGTCCATCCGGTTGATCGAACGAGAGGATGCTGCCGGCGACTTTGTCTCGCATCACCCGTAAGGGTGAACCGAGGCTGCGCTTTCGCTGGTAGTGTGCGCCAGCATCCAGCGCTGTCTCCCCAAGGCGCAACGTGCTATTGAAGCGTGCCTTCACGACCACGGAGTTGGTCGATGCTTGTGGAACGAACTGAGCGGGCCATCGAGGCCTGTTACGATGCGGTCCTGGCGCCAGGCGAGTGGCCTCGCGCGCTACAATTGCTTGCAGAGTCGCTAGGCGCCGAAAGCTGCACCTTCTTCTCAGACGATGAAGAGGTGCCGCCCAAGATGCCCATCTCCACCGAACATGCCGAATTCCACGAATTGTGGCTGCGCAACGAAAGCGATGCTCCGGATCCGCACGTCACAAGAGCGCCCGCATTCCGCCGGGCAGGCTATACGACGCTCATCGAAGACCAGATCTCCACGAAGGAGGAACGCAGGACGCTGCCCTATTACCAAGAGATTGCCCGTCCCGGGGCACGGGATTGGTATGCCTCAACTCCCTTTATGGTCGATGAACATCGCTGGAGCATGCCTCTCTATCGTGGCGCTCGCCGTGGTAGGTTCTTTCCCGAGGAAACCAACTGTTTCGCGGAAGTTGGCCCGCACCTCGGCAGGATCGTAAGGCTCGCCAAGCGGTTTGCAGCGTTCCAGCAGGTGTCGGAACTCTCGTCGCTTGAACGAGCAAGCTGCGCGGCCATTCTGCTCGACGAACAGGGCCGCGCGAAGGATCTGAACGTTTCGGCACAGAAGCTGATTGGTGAGGAGTTCTACCTTGTGAGAGGTCGCCCGGCGACCGATGACCCCAGCAGCAACGACCGGCTCCGGCGGCTGCTCGCCGGCGGTCTGCCTAGCCGGCGGGACGGAGCGCCTGCGGCCGCACCGGTGGTCATCAGCCGCGGCGAAAGGCCCTGGCTTTTGGCGGAGGTGATGCCGCTGAGCGCACTAGGCAGCGATCTGTTCATGGCCGGCTGCGCCGTCCTCCTGCTGACCGACCTAAGGTCTCTGGAGCGTCCGGATGCACTGCGCTTGCGCGCTGCATTTGGCTTGACGGCAGCCGAGGCCAGGCTGGCCGCGCGCCTTGCGTCGGGCGATGGCATCAATGCGGCGGCAATTGCACTCGGCATCAGCCGCGAAACCGCGCGCACCCAGATCAGAGCGGTATTCGCCAAGACCAACACTCACCGTCAGGCGGAACTCGCCACGCTCGTCGCTCGCCTTCGGCCACACGCATGATGACCGATTGGTAGGAGCGTATTGCGGCCGGAAGCGTCACGAGGCAGGTGCTAGCGCTAGGCGGCCAACGCGGCGCCGCAGTCGAGTGTCTGGTTTCAGGCAACGGCAAGCAAAGTCGTTGAGGTCAAGATGGGGCGCCAGCGGAAATGGCACCTTTCTGGCTAGTTCGTCCCAGAACCAGACCGTCTGCTTCCGGCCCAAAAAGGACATTGGAGATTGCCCTGGCGAGGACGCCTCTGGAGTGAAGCGGCCGCTCGTGGCAGCACCAGGAAGAAGATCAGCAGCAGAAGCACCGGTGCAACCAGCATCCAGGCCAGGCGTGGATCATACAAGGTCCAGCGATTGTTCATGCGCACCCGAAGGTAGGCGCCTTCTTCGAGGCGCTTATGTTCCCAGCGGGCGAGATTGGGTGATTGACGCCGCGATGCCTACAGGCGGTGGCCAAATTCGCTTCAGCCAGGGGAGGGCGTCATACCAGCGCCGGTCAATACCGCCGGGCCAACCGTCGCTCGAAGAAGCCGAAGCCGGTCGTCACCAATGCCGCCAGCAGGAAATACCCCAGCGCGGCCGCGAACAGGGGCTCGTAGACCCGAAAGGTCTGCGCCCGAACGAGGTTCGCCGCGCCCATAAGCTCGAAAACAGTGATCGTCGAGGCCAGAGCGGTTCCCTTCAGAAGCAGGATATTCTGCCCGCCGATCGCCGGCAGCGCCAACCGGAAGGCCTGAGGCAGAAGCACGGAAATCATGATCCGTGCTTTCGACAGGCCGAGCGACTGGCCGGCCTCGCGCTGGCCGTCCGGAATCGACTTTATCGCGCCCCGCCATATTTCGCCGCAATAGGCCGCGGTGTTGAGCGACAGGGTGAGGAACGCATAGCAATAGGCGCCTCGCAGAATGGGCCACAGCGGGCTGTACCTTATCGAAGGGACGCCGGCGAGCAGCTGGCCGACGCCAAAATAGAAAAGGTAGAGCTGGACGAGCAGCGGCGTCCCCCGGAAAGCCAGGATGAAGGCGACCGCCGGATAGCGCAGCCATGGCCTGGTCGACAGCCGGGCAAGGGCAAGAGGAATGGCAAGCAGATTGCCGACCAGCGCGCAGCCGACAAACAGGATGACCGTGGTCTGGATGCCGGCCAGGAGCTGGCTGGCGAGATAGTGCCCGAACTCTGTCACGCTATCTGCGCCTCCCGGCACTTGCGGTGGCGGTTTCCAAGGTGTGGAAGAGCATTGCCGACAAGCTCGACATCACCAGGAACACGAAGGCGATCGCGCAATAGAACAGGAAATAATCACGCGTGGCGCCGGCGGCCATCTTGCCGGCGAGGACGAGCTCCGTGAAACCGATGAGGCTGACCAGCGAGCTCTCCTTCAGCACGACCAGCCACAAATTGCCGAGCCCCGGCAGTGCCAGCGGGACCATCTGCGGCAGGACCACCAGGAAGAAGGTCTGGCGGCGGGTCAAGCCAAGCGCATGCGCCGCCTCGGTCTGGCCCCGCGGGATGGCGGTGATCGCGCCGCGAAGGACTTCCGTGCTGTAGCCGCCTTGAACGATCCCGAGCGACAGCGTCGCGGCGACAAATCCGTTGATCTGAAATTCGGAAGTGAGACCGGCGATGGTCACGAGCGAACGCAACGCGTCGGTCGCGGTATAGTAGACGAGAAAAATGACGAGGATGTCCGGGACGGAGCGGATGATCGTTGTGTAGGCGACAGCGGCAAAGACGGCTGCCCGGCGCTTCGAAAGCTTGGCCAACGCACCAGCAAGGCCAAGCATCAGGCCAACGATATAGGCGCTGATCGAAATTTCGAGGCTCAGCAAGGCGCCGCGAAGCAACTCGTCGCCCCAGCCCTTGTCTCCGAAGCTGAGCAAGGCCAGCCAAGACACCATCGAATCCATACGGCAGGTTCCAATGAAGATGGTGCCGGCCGATGGCCGGCACTAAAGCATGGTGCCGAAAGGCGGCCGCTTAATCGCCGTAGATGTCGAAATCGAAATATCGCTTGGTTATCGTGTCATACTCGCCGCTGGCCTTCACGGCCTTGAGCGCAGCGTTGAGGCGGTCCCTGAGGGCCGCGTCTTCCTTGCGCACACCGCCGCCGTCTCCGTAGCCGAACATCTTCTCATGCGGCAGGGTCACCTTGACTTCGTAGGCCTGGCCTTCCGGCTTTTTCAGGAAATCCTGGATCTGGATGCCCGCCGCCGCCATCAGGTCGACGCGCCCGGCTTGCATGTCGGCGATTTCATCGTCGAGCGTCGGATAGATCTTCACGTCGGCAATGCCGGTGAATTTGTCCTGCATGTAGGACGCCTGGAGGCTCGCATTCTGCGCCGCCACGGCCACCCCCTTGAACGTGTCGGGTTTGGTCACGTCGAACTTGCGCGTGTCCGCCTTGGCGCCGACGAGCACGTTGGGCGAATAATAGTACTTGTCCGTGAAGTCGATGACCTCCTTGCGCTTGTCCGTGATCGACATCGAACTCCAGATCACGTCGAATTTCTTGTCCAGCAGCGCGGGAATGATGCCGTCCCAGGCGATATCGACGATCTCGCATTTTGCCTTCATCTGCGTGCAGACGGCATTCATCAGGTCGATTTCCCAGCCTTGCCATTTGCCGCTGGCATCCTTGACCGAGAAGGGCGCGTATGGCTCGGCCGCGACACCGAAGCGGATGACGTCCTCGGCGGCCGCCGGGGAGGAGCCGGCGACGCCAAAGGCCGCCGCGATCAATGATAGGATGACTGCCAGTTTTTTCATGATGGTTCCCCTTTTTGTTTCCTGCTGAATTGTCTTTCGCAGGGTGGTTCTCAAAAACGCTAACAGGTCAAATCAAGGCGATCTAATGCTCTCTGCGGCGCGGTTCATCACCAATAGTTATGACAGTGACGGGGCTTTGAATGGCACAGTCTGGCCGGAGCCTCGACTGTGTTCAAAACTGTCATCGGGCCCTCCGGTTGATCCAATCATGAATTTTCCTCGCTAGCCTCGCTCCAAAGGAAATAGGCTCGGCACTGTCCGCCAAATCTCGATTGTGCCATCGTCGATCGGCTCCCTTCCCATGGCGGGGACAATGCCGGTAGCGAGGTCTCGTGCGACTTGAGTTTGCCAAATGAAAAGCGGTGCTTGCGGGTCAATCGCGGAACTGGGTGAAAAGATCGCTTCCGGCCTGTCGCCGGTGAAGATCGTGGAAGGCTGCCTCGAGAGGATCCATGCGCTGAACGGACAGATCAGGGCGATGATCTTCGTGAACGAAGCCGACGCCCTCGATGCCGCGCTCCAGGCCGAACGTGAAATTCAATCAGGCAGCAGGCGCGGTCCTCTGCATGGCGTGCCCGTCGCGATCAAGGATGTTGTCGATGTGAAGCACTGGCCGACGACGGCGGGATCCATGTTGTTCCGCAACCAGGTCGCACAGGGTACCGCAGCCTGCGTGGCCAACCTCCAGGCGGCAGGCGCGATCATAATCGGCAAGACCAACCTGCATGAACTCTGCGCCGGCGGCCATGACAATCCCTGGTTCGGTAAGGTCGTCAACCCGCTCGATAGAAGCCGCGGGACTGGCGGCACCAGCAGCGGATCGGCGGCGGCGGTTGCCGCGGGCTTCTGCGCGGCGGCGATCGGCACCGACAGCGGCGGGTCGAACCGGTCTCCGGCGGCCGCGACGGGGTTGTTTGGCTATAAGCCGACCAACGGTCTGATCGACACGCAGGGGGTGATGAGCATCGCGCCTTCGCTGGACTGCGTCGGCGTTCTCGCGCGCTCGTCGAGGGACATCCGCCTGGTGACCGAGGCGCTGGCCGGAAAGCGGCTCAGCGCGCAGGAGGGCAAGGAAAGCGCATCGGGAACCGGCATGACGATCGGCGTCTGCCCCGAACTGACCGGCGCTTCTGTCGACGGCACCGTCGAAACGGCGTTGGCCGCGCTGCTCGATCGGCCGATGGTGCGCAGGGTGGAGATACCCTTCGCCGGCCGCGAAGAATTCGTCGCCGCGGGCCTGACGATCCTGCAGTACGAATTTGCAAGGACCTACCGGGATCCGATCGAGCGGAACCCGGATATGGTCGGCGACGCGGTTCGCGCTTTCCTGCAGGACGGCATCGGCATCGGCACCGGCGCCTACGATAGAGCCGTCGAGGTCCGCGAGGACGCGCGTCGGCGGTTTATGACAAAGATGGCGGGCCTGGATGCCCTGGCCGTCCCAACGGCTCCCGGCTCGGCGCCCCGGCTGGCGGACGAACTCACGCAGGTGAATGGGGAAATGGTGTCGTGGGGAATGGCGGGCGGCCGGTTTCGGCGCTGGGCGAACATGCTCCGCATGCCGGCTTTGGCCATCCCCCTGGATGTTCCCGACGGCCTTCCGGTATCTGTGCAACTCGCCGCTCTTCCCGGCCGGGATGCAGCCTTGCTCGACCTTGCCGAGACGTTGACCGGCAGCTGACCGGGGTCCCGCGGCTGGCTGAAGTTCATAACCTGTAGGAATAAACTTCATTCACTTGGCTATTGGAACGCTCGCCTCGGCCCGTTAACATCGGGGTTGCCGCGAGCTTGCTTGACGGCGCATCGATTTGTCGGCGGGGCAGGGGTCAGCGGCCATGAAGTTCAGCGAAAAGGACACGACCCCCAGGGACGCGGAGTTCACGCCCCGCGAGATCGAGATTTTCGCGTCGGTGATGCTGCATGGGACGACGACGAAGGCGGCCGACGCGCTGGACATCACGCAGCCTGCCGTCAGCAAGATGCTCCAGCAGCTCACCGAGAAGGCGGATTTTCAGCTGTTCAGGAAAAGCCGGCAGCGACTGATCCCGACGCCGGAAGCGCACATGCTCTATGCCGAGGTGCAGCGGGTTTTCGAATCCGCGCGCGGCATTTCGCGCGCTGCCAGGGAAATCCGCGAGCTGCGCAGCGGCAGGCTGA
Organism: Mesorhizobium sp. WSM4832; assembly: GCF_055811115.1. Classification (NCBI taxonomy): domain Bacteria; kingdom Pseudomonadati; phylum Pseudomonadota; class Alphaproteobacteria; order Hyphomicrobiales; family Phyllobacteriaceae; genus Mesorhizobium; species Mesorhizobium sp. WSM4832. The sequence goes on from NZ_JBVVQH010000009.1 coordinate 23,820, forward strand.
ACATCTGCGCGCTCCCGGCCTTCGGGTCCACGCTGCTGCCGTCCGTCATAACCAGCTTCTCAAGACAGCATCCGTCCGTCTCCATCTCGCTGGACATCCGCAGCTCCGCGACGGTGGTGCAGAGGGCAAGCCGCAATCAGCTCGACATCGGCATCGGCGTCACGGCGTCGGACGAGAACCCTTCGATCGTCCGACGCGCGCTGACCGCGACGCCGCCCGTATGCGTCATGCCGGCGGGCCACCGGCTGGCTCAGCTCGACGTCGTCCAGGCGGACGACCTCGACGGTCTCGACTTCATCTCGATGGGCTCCGCCGATCCGATGCGGCGGCAGCTCGACGCGCTTTGCGAAGAGCGCGGCGTCAGGCGCCTGCTAAAGGTGGAGGCGAGCCTCTCCAGCGCCTGCATCGCCCTGGTCGCATCCGGCGCGGGCGTGACGGTCGTCGACCGGCTTTCCGCGTGGCTGGCGCGCGACTTGCCGATCGAGATCAGGGATTTCCGGCCGCATCTCGATCTAAATCTCAGCGTCTACAGGCCTTGGGGCGTCATCGCATCGACGGCGGCGGACGCTTTCACCGAGCATCTCATCCAGACCACGCGGAGCTTCATGAACGGTGTGGATGCCGGGATAATGGCCCTGGGAACAAGGCAGGGCCAGTAAGGGCGCTAATGCATGTCGCCCAGAAGTGTGCAGCGGTTCTGGGACAACGACATGCATCAAAACAAAGACTTAAAAGCGCGTCGCTTGAATCCGTTTCAGCGCGACGCGCTTTAGTGGAGCGGCAGGCTCCGGAACAGGCGTTCGATATCGGCTTCGTCATTGTAGACATGCGGCGATACGCGCATCTTCGTGCCGCGCAGCGTGACATGCACATTGGCGCGCTTCAGTTCCTGCGCCGCATTCGGCAATAGCCGATCGCCGATATCGAGGATCGAGATATGCGGCGTCGGGTAGCGCGGACGCGCGACCGGCAGACCGCGATTTTCCGCCTCGGCCCAGACAAGCTCGTTGAGGTGGCGAAGGCGCTCGAAAACTTGGCCGACGGTCCATTCGTGGATGAGCTTCATGGCGGTGATTGCCACCGGCAGGACCGCGAAGTCCGAGCGTTCGCCCATGTCGAACCGACGCGCGCCGGGAAGAAACTCCGCCACCGTCACCTTGTAGAAGTCGGATCTGTCGCCACCCAGGCGGTTCCAGGAATGGTGCTCGAGCGTGCGTCCCGCTTCGTGCCAGCGCGGATCGGCGTAAAGGAAGGCGAGGCGATAGGGACCGAGCAGGAATTTGTAGGTGGCAAAGACCAGGAAATCCGGCCGGACGCGGCGGACGTCGAAGGGCACCGCGCCCACCCACTGCGTGCCGTCGACGACAAGCGCAGCGCCCGCCGACCGTGCGGCGACTGCCACTGCCTCGAGATCGATCGCCATGCCTTCGAACCAATGGACAAGGGTACCCGCAACGACAGCGATGGGGCGGCTCGAGGCCCGGATCGCCGCTACGATCGCGCCGGTCCAGTTCCCGTCGGCCGGTTGCACAACGATGTCGACAAAGGCGCCCGCGCGTTGCGCCAGATCGTACCAGATATATCGATGCGAGGTGTGTTCGTTCTCCATGAGAAGGATCGCCGAACCCGCCGGGACCGCCACGTTGGCGGCTGCGATCGCCATGCCGTAGCTGGTGGCGGCGACGATGGCGATGTCGTCGGTATCGGCGCCCACCATCGAGGCGGCGAGCTGCCGCGCCTGCTCCACCTCGTCGTAATAGGATGCGATCGTCATCTTCCAGGGCTCTGCTTTCACCCTGACGCCGGCCTCTCCGGCCGCGACCGCGGCGGTCGGAATCGGGGACATGTAGGCTGCGTCGAGATAGGCCGTCTCGCGGGGTATGGAAAAGAGATCGCGCTGGCAGCTCAGCATGGCGTCACAACCTGAAATCGATCGAAGTGCCCAACCCGGCGTCGCGGACGCGGGCATAGACAAGATTGGCGAGTTCGATGTCCTGGGCGGGAACGCCAAGGGATCGGTAAAGGGTGATGTCGGTGTCGCCGGCGCGGCCGAGCTTCGCGCCCGCCAGCACTTCGCCGATCTCGCCGCGAATATGGTCACGGCCGATCTGGCCGCCCTCCATCGCCTCGACCAGCTCGCCGGCGGCCACGAGGGCCATGGGCAGGTAATCGACCCAGACCTTGGATCTACGCACGCATTCGAGGTCGATCTCGCGGCACGACGCCACGCTCGCGCCGACCGCATTGACGTGGACGCCAGGCGGCAGCCACGCGCCAAACAGAACCGGCTCCTCGGATGATGTCGTTGTGCAGATGATATCGGCCCCGCGAACTGCTTCGCCGGCGTCGCGATGCGCATGCGCCTCGAAGCCGCCGTTCGACAGGCTCTCTGCCAAGCGCTGGGCCTTGGCGAAGTCTCGACCCCAGATATGGACCATCCGGATCGGCCGCACTTCGGCAATGGCCTCGACGTGCCGGCGGGCCTGCTCGCCATAGCCGAAAATCGTCAGCATCGAGCTGTCCTGGCGCGAAAGCGCCCTGCTGGCAACCGCGCTGGCCGCCGCGGTCCGCCAGGCCGTGAGCTCTCCTCCGTCGATCAGGGCCACGGGCCGCCCGTGATCCTTGTCGAACAGGAAGACACCGCCGCGGTGGGACGCGAGCCCGTGCGCGAAATTTTCGGGAAACACCGACAGCACCTTCGCCCCGAACAGCGGCCGGTCGTCAAGCGCGGCATACATCAGCGACAGGCAACTGCCTGTCGCCCCCGGAAGGTCGAGCGTGCGCCTGATCTGCTGGCGGGCCATGCCGTTGGAAGTCTTGAGCAGCGCCGCCTCGGTCGCTCCAAGCGCCTCAGTCAGGGTCAAGGCCTGCCGGATCGCATTCTTGTCGATCAGGAGGAATTCGGTCTCGGCTTTCACCGTGCAGTCTCTTCCATTCCACGACCTCCGTTTGCGCCTTGCCGCGCCAAGCGTAGCACCGCCATCACAGGCGGTTGCCCACGACCTTCATAACTTCGCGCGAGAAGTTGCCCATGCCGCATCATGCTCGGACGAATGCATCGTCGGATCGTGGCAATCACCGGTTCATAACTTTTGGCCATCAACGGCAGCGGCCAGTTCAATTGACCCCAATTGCCCGACCGTTGCAATGTTTTCAGGCAATCTCGAATACCGTGCTGGATATCTGCATCAATATGCAGAGATTATCCCGCCGTGCATTCGAATAATATCGATGTAATAAATGGCACAAGAAGCGTCAGAATCATCGATATACCTGAAAAAATAACAGATATGGCGCCAATAATGATGAATATATTGGCGGCACGAGTAAGAGATTTATCGGAGGTTATCGATATGCGCGTCGTGGTCATCGGTTCCGGCATCGTCGGCAGCTCCGCCGCTTATGAATGCGCCAAGGCGGGAGCAAGCGTCGTTGTGCTGGAGGCCGGCAGGATAGCGGGAGGCACGTCGGCGGTGAGCTTTGCTTGGACGAATGCGACGACCAAGCGGCCGCGGCCCTATTTCGATCTCAACGTTGCGGGCATGCGCGCCCATCTCGAGCTGAAACGCGGCTTCGGCGTCGCGCCCTGGTTCACGCAGACCGGCAGTTTCGATTGGCGCACGGTGCCGGAGTCTATGGACGACTATTTCGAAAACTTCCGGCAGATGAAGGAGTGGGGCTACGGCGTCGAGTGGATCGACACGAAGCTGGTCGCAGAGATGGAGCCCGATATCGACATCGCGGCCATCGGCGATTGTCCGGTCTCATATTATCCGGAGGAGGGCTGGGTCGATCCGGTCCTTTATTCGGCCTGGCTTTTGCGGGCGGCAAAGGAGCGCTGGGGCGCTGAGGTGAGGGTCAATGCACGCGTGACCGAGATCGAAGCCGAAGGCGGTCGCGTCCGTGCGGTACGCACGGCGGACGGCGAGCGCACCGCTGCCGATGCCGTGGTGAACTGCACCGGCGGCTGGTCCAGCCAGAGGCTCGGCGATGCCCAGGGCATTCCGCTGTCCTCGACGATCGGCGTGCTAGCCCTCACCCCGCCGGCGGCGTTGACGCTACGCAGCCAGTTGCATGCCGACGATCTGGATATACGTCCCGACGGCGCCGGCCGCATCATGATCCACAAGGTTTCGGTGGATTTGACCTTCAAGAAGCCGCAGCCGCTCAGCCCCGCCGGCGATGAGGCGGCGACGTTGCTTGAGGCGGCGAGCAAGGTCCTGCCTTCGCTTCGCTCCGTCGGGGTGGAAGCCATTCGCACCACGGTGCGGCCCTTCCCGGAAGATGGCTACACCTGCGCCGGCGTGATGCCGGACATCGCCGGTCACTACATGGCGGTGACGCACAGCGGCGTCACCATCGGCCCGCAATTGGGCAAGGTGGTCGCCGACGAGGTCGTGCGCGGCAAGTTCCATGACGAGATGGAGACGTTCCGTCCGCAGCGCTTCTTCCAGGTGGATACCAAACGGTCCAGTGCCGCGCACGCATAATCCCCCTATCCATCGAACGCGGGCGTCGCGATCAGGCGGCCTGCGTCTCGTTCAGTGCATCAAGGACGCATGCTTCATGGGGACGATCGAAAGACACGAGAAGAACGATCGGCTCAGCCGGATCGTCGTTCACAACGGAACGATATATCTTTCGGGTCTGACCGCCGATGACAAGCAGGACGACACGGCCGGCCAGACGAAGCAGATACTGAGAAAGGCCGATACCCTTCTGGCCAGCGTCGGTGCGGAGAGATCGCGGCTGCTCTTCGCGCAGATATGGTTGAAGGACGTCGAGGATTTCGATGCGATGAACAGGGCGTGGGTCAGCTGGCTCGATGGCGCCGAGCCACCGGCGCGCGCCACGGTCGGAGCGACCTTCGCGCTGCCCGATATCCGTGTCGAAATCCAGCTTATCGCAGCAAGCTGAACGCATTTGCGTGTGAACTGCGAAGCCTGCCTACCTTTCCCTGAATGCCCGTGCGAACGAATCCATCATCGGGCGTACCAGATACTCGAAGAAAGTCCGGTCGTCGGTGCTGATGAAGGCGTCGACCGGGGTGCCGGGATAGAGCTGTTCGGTTTTCACGCCGGGGGGTAGGGCGTCGGCGATCTTCAGCCTGGCGCGGAAATAGGGTTCGTGGGTGGCTTCGTCGATCAGCCGGTCGGCGGAGATCTCGCTCACCGTGGCGGGGACTTCCGGGGTGAGGCGCATGTTGAGCGCGGCCAGCCTCAGCTTCGCCGACTGGCCGACATGCACCTGGTCGATGTCCTTCGGCCGCAGCTTGGCGTCGACCACTAGGCCCGACGCCGTGGGCAGGATCTCCATGATCTTTTCGCCGGGCGCGACCACGCTGCCTTGCGAGTTGTAGGTCGAGGACACCACGATGCCCGCCGCCGGCGCGGTGATCGTCGTGCGCTTCAGCACGGCTTGCGCGGCGCGCATCTGCTCCTCGATGTCGGCGAGGTTGATGCGCACGTCGTCGAGCTTGGTCAGCGCTTCCTCGACGCGCTGGGTGGTGGCGCGTTCGGTCTGCGCCTCAGCCTCCACGATCTGCGTGCTGGCGGAGGCGAGGTCGGCCTCCAGCGCGCCGGCCTGGCCGATGAGGTCGGCCTCCGAGCGCAGCAGCTGCGAATATTCGGTGCGGTTGGTGAGGCCCTTGCCGAGCAGGTCGGTCTTGATGCCGAGCTCCTTCTTCACCACCTCGGCCTGCTGCTCGATGGCGAGCTTCTGCGCGTCCAACCCCTTGACCGACTCGCGATGCATGGCGACGCGCTGCGCCAGGATCGATTGCTCCGAGCGGAACCGCGCGAGCCTGGCGTCGAATTCCTTCTGCTGTTCGCGGACGAGGTTTTCGAAGTCCCGCTGGAACGGCGCGGGTGCGGCCTCGCTGATCGGCGCCAGCCTGTCCAGCCCGTCGCGCTCGGCCTCCAGTCGCGCCGCACTTGCCTTGAGCGCGATCCACTGCCTTGTCAGCCGGTTGAGATCGGCCTCCGGGGCGGTCCGGTCGAGCAGGATGAGCTCCTGGCCCTCGCGCACGCGATCGCCTTCATGCGCCAGCAGCCGCCTGATGATGCCGCCCTCGCGGTGCTGGATCAGGATGTTGCCGCCGGTCGCCGCGATCGTGCCTTGCGTGATCACCGCGCCGGCCAGCGGCGCTTTAGCCGCCCAGTAGCCGAAGCCGCTGACCATGAGCGCGATTGCCGCGTAGCCGGCGAAGGCCGTGCGCCGGAAGTCGGTGCGCGGGCTGCCTTCGAAAGTGAGGCTCTGCGTCATCGTCTACGACCCGTGCCGGATGGTCGGCGAGGCGCGGATGGTCGGCGCGAACGATCCCGTCACCACCGTGTTGCGCTGCGCGCCTTTGCCCTTATCGACAATTGCCTGCCGCAACACCTCGGCGCTCGGGCCGAACGCCTCGATGACACCGCCGCGCAGAACCATCACGCGGTCGCAGGCAGCCGCAATCGCGGGCCGATGCGTGATCACGATCGTGGTGACGCTGGCGGCGCGCGCGGCCGCCAGCACCGCTTCGAGCGCCGCTTCGCCTGCGCCGTCGAGATGCGTGCTCGGCTCGTCCAGCACCAGGATGCGCGGATTGCCGTAGAAGGCGCGCGCCAGCCCGATCCGCTGCCGCTCGCCGCCCGACAGCGTCCCGGCGATCGTCGTCTGGTAGCCGTCGCGCAGCGAAAGGATCAGCTCATGAGCCTCGGCGCGCCTTGACGCTTCCACGATCGCCGCATCGTCCGCGCCTGCGTCGAAGCGGGCGATGTTTTCGCCGACCGAGCCCGGAAAAAGCTCCACCTCTTGCGCCAGGTAGCCGATATGCCGGCCGAGCTGGTTTTCGTCCCAGGTCCTGAGCTCGGCGCCGTCGATCCTGACCGAACCGCCGCTCGGCTGCGCGGCCCCGACAAGCAGCCGCGCCAGCGTCGATTTGCCGGCGCCGCTCGGGCCGACGATCGCCACCGCCTCGCCAGGCTGAATCGCAAAACTCAGCCGCTTGAGGATGGGCTCGGCGCCGAAACCGGCGTTGGGCGCGATGAAGAAAAGATCCTGCGCTGAAATCGCGCCGGTCGGGTCGGGCAAGGCGAGCTTGCGCGCCTGTGCCGGCTGCGCCGCGAGCGCTCCTCCCAGCCGCGACCACGCGCGCCTGGCCTCGAGGATCTGCCGCCAGGAGCCGATCAGCTGGTCGAGCGGCTGCAGCGCGCGCGACGACACCAGCGAGGAGGCGAAGATCATGCCGGCCGTCATCTCGCCCTTGAGCACCAGCCACGCGCCGGCGCCGAGGATCGCCAGCTGCAGCATCATGCGTAGCGCCCGGGAAACGCCGCTGAAGAGCGCGTTGGCGCCGGCCGAACGGTCGTGCAGCACAAGCGCCTGAGCCACATGCCGCCCCCACACGCGCGCGGCGTTTTCCACCATGCCCATGGCGCGCAACGTCTCGGCGTTGCGGGCAAAGGCCTGCTCGGCCTGGCTGGCCAAGGCCGAACGCTCCGCCGAGAGCGCATCGTTCCGGCCGATGGCGATCTGGTTGGCCACGACCAGCACGACGAGCAGCGCCGCGCCGCCGAGCGTCACCCAGAACAGCACCGGATGGATGAGATAGAGCAGGCCGAGAAAGACCGGCGCGAAGGGCAGGTCGAACAGCACCGATACGCCGCGCGAGCGGATGAAGGCGCAGACCGCGGCGAGGTCGGTGAGCGGCGACGGCGCGTTCCTGGCGCCGAGCGAGGCGGCGAACATTCTTGCGCCCAGCCTGTCGTTGACCGTCGCGGCGATGCGCTGCGTGTAGACCGCGCGGATGCCGTCGAGGAAGCCAAGGAAGCCAAGGGCAGCGACCGCGATGACCGATAGATAGACAAGCGTCTCGACGCTGGAGGAGGGCAGGACGCGGTCATAGACCTGAAGCAGGTAAAGCGGGATCACCAGAAGCAGAAGGTTGATGAGCAGCGAGAACAGGCCGACATCGGCGGCGGCGCGATGGAACACCGCCCGCAGGCCGGCCTGCCCGATCGCATCCGGAACGCTCTCCTGTGACATTCGCCCGGCCGCCTAGTGCATGATGCCGAAAAGTGTGACGCGGTTTTCGGGCGACATCATGCTCTATCTCCTTAACTTAGAGACGGATTCAGATTTCAGGTCGATTCGACCTGAAATCATCCGGCTCTAGGCCACGTGCTCGCCCGTGACGCTCAAATGGCTCTGCTGCAACTCGTCCAGCGTATAGGCATGGATATAGTCGATCTTCATCTGCGCCGGCGTCGCCAGATGGTCCGGCGGCGCGCCGGCCTGGCCGCCGACCGCGAGATCGACCAGCATATACATCGGCTTGTTCATGTCGGACGGCGTCGCCGCCGATGCGACCTGCACGCCGTCATAGGTCCAGACCAGCTTGTCCGGCGTCCACAACAGGCCATAGGTGTGGAAGCCGGCGGTGTCCATGACGTTCACCGTGGATCCGACCGTGGTGTGCTGGCCCGTCTGGTTCGTGTGCGCGGTCATCAGCAGCGAATTCGGTTTCTGGCCGTACATTTCCATCACGTCGAGCTCCGGCGGCCAGGAGCCGTCTTCCGGCAGCAGCCAGAAGGCCGGCCAGGCGCCGGCGTGTTCCGGCAAGTCGGCCTTCATTTCGAAATAGCCATAGGTCTGCGAGAACGAGTCGTGTGTGGTCAGGATGCCGGAGGTGTATTCGTAATTGTTGATCAGCGGCTTGATGTCGGCCGGCGCTTGCGCCGCGGTGATGGTGAGCACGCCATTATCGACGCTGAACGGATGCACCGAGCTGGTCGGGCCGTAATTGGCGTCGATGTACCACTGCAGCTCGCCATTGCGGGTGAGCGTGCTGCCGTTCGGCGCGCCCCACCAGAAGTTGGTGTCCCAGGTGCCGCCCTGGCTGTTGTGAAGGTTCAGCGTGTTGAACTCGTCGCTGAAGGACAGCGTCATGCCGGACTTGTCGATCGGCAGCTCGAACTGGTTGGGCTGCAGCTTATCGATCGTCGTGTTCTTGAATTCGAGGATCTCGCCCGATCCGAGGTTCAGCACCACATTGGGTCCCGCCTGGATCATGTTGTCGTGGATGGCGGCGAACGACGTGAACCCGTAGCCATCGAGGCGCACGGTATCGTTCGAGGCGAAATTGACGATCGAGTCGCTCCCGTTGCCCTTCGCGATGATAAAAGTGTCGGCGCCGCCGCCGCCATCGATCAGGACGTCATTGCCCGCCCCGCCGTCCAGCGTCTGGCCGCCCGCCGTGGCGGTGATGATGTTGTTCAGCGCGTTGCCGAAGGCATAATTATGGGCGTTGGTGACGACGAGGTTCTCGACATTGTCCGGCAGCGTGTAGCTCATCCATGTGTTGATCGTGTCGATGCCCTGGCCAGGGTTCTCGACCACCTTGTTGCCCGCCGAATAGAGGTAATAGATGTCGTCGCCAGCGCCGCCATACATGGTGACGTTGACGCCGCTGGAGGCCCAGATTGAGTCGTTGCCGCTGCTGCCGTTGAATGTCGGTCCGGACGTTGCCGAAAACCAATGATTGGAAGCGCCGCTATAGTAAAGAGGAACGCCTACCGCGTTGACGACGAAGCTCATCGGACAATCCTTCCGCGCTGCCCCGCCCGGATGGCTCGTTGCAAATTCAAGCGACCGCTCCGAGCCAGCTTGCAACGTGGACTATCGTTCCTGAAAACAAGCAAATAGTACAGAGAAAATCAGAAGTATTTTTATCGATATTTTATGCCGATAGAATAAGCGGTATCTAATACAATCATGGCGTGAGCTCTTCTCAATTTTACTTAATTTTGCAAGGTTTTCTGCCAAAAGATTATGCAGATAGCCATGGATGGATGCAGTTGGCGCAACGGAGCACCTGCACCTGCCGACGGTCCAAAACCGGCGTCGAACCGCTCACCGAACAGGTGGCGGCAAGATGGTCCGGCATCTACGGCGAAGAACAACCGGTTGCCGTGTCGCATCTGTCGGATGGACGTGGCTGGCTACCACGCCTCCTTGAGTCCGCAGGACCCGGAAACCGGAGTGGAGTTTAGCCGGCCCGGCGACTGGTGGAGTCGATCGGGGATGCCTTGTCAGTTGTTCCAGTCGTCCCAGTTGTCATCGTCCCCGGGATCGCTGGGTATGACCCGGATGATCGGCCGCTGGCGCTGGTAGCGCCAGTCATACTCGTCCGGCGGCTGCGGCTCGTAGGTTTCGTAGATGCGCCGGTGGTAATGCCGGTGCTTCCAATATTTGTGCCCTTTATGCGGCCGCACGCAGTAGCCGTCCTCGGTCAGGTAAGCGCATCTGACATCCGCCTGGTGCACAAGGCCGTGCCTTGGCGGAGCAGCAAGCATCGGCGCAGCCTGGGTTGCGGGCAAGGGCAAAAGCACGCCGCCGGCAAGGGCAATAACGAACAGTTTCATCGGCCTCTCCATGATCTCGTTCGAGGCGGAACAAACCCGACGCGTTGCGCGATTTGAAGGCGGCGGAGATCACTTAGTTTTTCCGCCGCAAACAAAGCGGCGCTGCTGGCCGAACGCGGGGGCCATAGGCCGCTGTGGCCGGCGATGGCGCCGCCCAGCCAGCCCGCGTCGCGGACGATGCCCCAGCCTGATCGAAGCGCTCATGTCGGTTGCCTCCGCTGCACAGCGATAGGGTGGCTGTCAGGCAAAAAATTTGACAGCCTCTGTCGGATCGGCCGGGACGCCCCCGTCCTTGGGCCATCGATCAAACGAAACCGGAAAGGATATCGAGATATGCCGAGCACCATCCACCTGCACCGCGTCCTGGCGACCAAGCCGGAGAAGGTCTACCGCGCGTTCGTCGAGGCCGATGCGCTGGCCAAGTGGCTGCCGCCGAACGGCTTTACCTGCACGGTCCACGAGTTCGAGGGCAAGGTCGGCGGCGCCTACAAAATGTCCTTCCGCAACTTCACCACCGGCGACAGCCACGTCTTCGGCGGCGAATTCGTCGAGCTCGTTCCGGGCGAGCGCCTGCGCTACACCGACCGCTTCGACGATCCCAACCTGCCGGGCCAGATCGAAGTGACCGTGATCCTGAAGAAAGTCTCGGTCGGCACCGAGATCAACATCACCCAGGCCGGCATCCCGGACGCCATCCCCGCCGAGGCCTGCTATCTCGGCTGGCAGGAATCGCTGCGCAACCTGGCCAAGCTCGTCGAGCCGGAGATCAACCAGTAAGTTCGCGAAAACGTGCGCGGCGGCCGGTGCCGCGGCCGCCGCCTTACCCGAGGTAAGCAAAATTTCACCAAGGGCGGTTAAAATTTGCGCCATGGATCGCAACAAGAACAACGACCTCTTTGTCCTGATGGCGGCGCTCGCCGCCGTGGCGATCTACAACATTGCCTGCGGCATCAAGACAGGCGAAGTCCGGGGCAAGTTGCATTGGGTTGCCCTGGCGGACGATCCGACGCGATTTTGGAACATCGTGGTCGGCAATTCGATTGTCCTGGTGGCTTCAATGGCGTTCCTGTGGGTGCTTAATTCCCGCAGCCGCGGATGACTTGAGGCGACGCCCTCTCCGCCTCACAGCGCCCCCGTTTCACAGCGCTCTTGTGATGCCGCCATCGACGCGGATGTTCTGGCCGGTGATGTAGGCCGCTCCGTCCGAGGCGAGGAACGAGATCGTCGCGGCGATCTCCTCCGACGTGCCATAGCGCTTCATCGGCACGCTGTCGCGGCGCTCGTTCGTCGTCGGCAGGCTGTCGATCCAGCCGGGCAGCACATTGTTCATGCGGATGTTGTCGCCGGCATAGGTGTCGGCGAAGATCTTGGTGTAAGCGGCAAGCCCGGCACGCGCCACGGCCGAGGTCGGGAACATCGCGCTCGGCTCGAACGCCCATGCGGTCGAGATGTTGATGATGACGCCCGATTTTTGGCTTTGCATCACCGGCGTCACCAGCCGGGTCGGGCGCACGGCATTGAGGAAATAGGTGTCGATGCCCTTGTGCCATTCCTCGTCGCTGATCTCGATGATCTGCGCGCGCGGCCCGTGGCCGGCGCTGTTGACCAGCACGTCGATACGGCCCCAGCGTTCCATCGCGCCGTCGGTGAGGCGCTTGAGATCGTCATTCGACTGGTTGGAGCCGGTGACGCCGAAGCCGCCGAGTTCCTTGCCCAGGGCCTCGCCCTTGCCGGAGGAGGACAGCACGCCGACCTTGAATCCGTCCGCCGCCAGGCGCTCAGCCGCCGCCGCGCCCATACCGCTTCCGCCCGCCGTCACCAGAGCTACTTTTTCCACTGCCATGTCCTGTCCATCCTGGGTGTTGAGGTTGAAAGCGACCCTGTTAGCATGCCGAGGGCAGGGGATGAACCGGATTGGATTGCGCCAAGGATTGGCGAAGCCGGCGAAGCTGCCAATCTCCCCACGTGGGCGAAATGTACGGCAGGGCAGAGCGGCGCCCCACTCGGCAGCATTACCCAAACCGATTGCCCGGCACGCCCCGCACTCCCGGGCGCAGCGCGAACAGGCCGCCCTCGTGCGGGTTTGCGCCGAGATGCTCCGCGCTCATCGTGAAGCGGGCGGAGGTGACGAACAGCGTGTCGAGGTCTGGGCCGCCGAAGGCGCAGCTCGTCGGCCAGCTGCAGGGCAGCTCGACGATCCGGTCCAGCCTGCCGTCGGGCGCGATGCGGGCGAGGCAGCTTCCGCCCACCACCCGGCAGTTCCAGACATAACCCTCGGCGTCGAGGCATGAGCCGTCCGGCAGGCCGCGCTCGAAACCGGTGAAGAAGGGATGCGCTTCGCCGAGCTGCCCCGCCTTCGTGTCCCAGTCATAGCTATAGAGCGCGTTCTTCGTCGTGTCGGCGGTGACGAAGCGCCCGTCAGGCAGCCACACCATCGTGTTGGTGATGCCGAACCGGTCTTCGCTGAGACCCCTCACATCGCCGTCCGGGCCGACCCGGTAGAGCTGGCCTTCGTCGCTCGTGATCGCCGCCGGCGCGTCGTCCGGCCCGATATTGTTGGCCATCGTGCCGACCCAGAACGAACCGTCCGGCGCCACCACGCCCTCGTTGAGCCGCGTGCCCGGCCGGTCAGGCTCGATGGCCGCGATCGTCCGGAACGGCCCGTCGAAATCCCACAATGCGATGTCCTTGCGCAGGCCGACAATCGCGCCGCCGTCCTTGCGCAGGCCGACCGAGGTGACAAGGTCGTTCGTCGCCCAGCTTTCATGCGCTCTGCTCGACGGATCCAGCCGATGGACCCTGCGGCCGATGATGTCGACCCAGACCAGCCTTCCGCGGCGCTCGTCCCACACCACGCTTTCGCCGACAACGTCGCGCGCGTCGAAGATCAGGCCGGCTTCCGTTTCGCGCATGAGGGCTCCTCCGGGCACACATTCAGAAATCGGCTTGACATATATCTTTTGCCTGAATTATGAGCAATTCAATAACAACCTATCATACAGGTTTTCGAGGAAGCGGGATGCAAGAGCAGACGGACCCACCGGACGAGCCGAGTCCTGGCCTGGTCAGCACGGCGATCCAGGCGATCACCCAGCACATCCGCTCGGAGGGCTTGGCGCCGGGCGATCCGCTGCCCAGCGAGGCTGCCATGACGCGCCGGCTCAACGTTTCGCGCACCGTCGTGCGCGAGGCCTTCCGCTCGCTGTCGGCGATGCGCCTCATCGACCTGAGCGCCGGGCGCCGCGCTACCGTTGCCAAGCTCGACACCGGCGCCATGTCGATGGTCATCGAGCACGGCATCACCACCCAGCAGATCAGCGTCCAGCAGGTCTATGACGTCAGGCGCACCATCGAGATGCGCACCGTCGCGCTGGCGGCCCTGCGCCGCACCGACACGGAAGCCGTGGCGATCGCCCAGTCGGCCCGGCTGATGCGCGAGAATTTCAAGAACCCCGAACTGGTCATGGAGCACGACATCGCCTTCCACGAGGCGATCGCGGCGGCCTCGCACAATCCGGTGTTTTCGCTGATCGTCACCGCCTTCAGCGGCGTGACGCGGCGCACCTGGGTGATCGGTTGGCGCACCCGCTCCTCCGATCAGGCACAGCTCAAGATGATCAAGGGCCATGAGGACATCGCCGATGCCATCCTCAGGGGCGATCCGCGACTGGCGGCCGAGCACATGGCCGAGCATTTCGACAAGAGCGTCAAGGCGCTGCTCGATGCGGGGATCGCCTGACATGAAGATCACCGCCATCGAGACCGTCCGCGTCGACGAGCGGCCAAACCTGCTCTGGGTCGAGGTCCATACGGACGAAGGCATCACCGGGCTCGGCGAGACCTTCTATTTGTCGCGCACGGTCGAGGAGTACCTGCACGAATATGTCGCGCCCAGGGTGATCGGCCGCGATCCGCTTGCGATCGATCTCCTGGCCGCCGATCTGGTCGGCTATCTCGGCTTCCGCTCCAGCGGCGCCGAGGTGCGCGGCAATTCGGCCTTCGACATCGCGTTGTGGGATATTTTCGGCAAGGCCACCGGCCAGCCGATCGCGCAACTGCTCGGCGGCTTCAGCCGCCGTTCCATCCGCACCTACAACACCTGCGCCGGCACCGAATACATCAAGGACGCCAAGGGCCAGACGACGGCCAATTACGGCATCGGCGCGAAGCGGGACTATGACGATCTCAACAGCTTCCTTACCCGCGCCGGCGAGTTGGCCGAGGAGCTGCTCGAGGACGGCATCACCGCCATGAAGATCTGGCCGTTCGACCATGCGGCCGAAAAGACGCGCGGCAACGACATCTCGGCGGCGGACCTGAAGGCGGCGCTCGAACCCTTTGAGAAGATTCGCAAAGCCGTCGGCGACCGGATGGACATCATGGTCGAATTCCACTCGATGTGGCAGCTCCTGCCGGCCATGCGGATCGCCGGGGCACTGACGCCCTACGCCACCTACTGGCACGAGGATCCCATCCGCATGGACAGCCTCGGCGACCTGAAGCGCTACGCCGCGGCGAGCCCCGCGCCGATCTCGGCCTCGGAGACGCTGGGCAGCCGCTGGGCTTTTCGCGACCTTCTGGAAACAGGTGCTGCCGGCATCGTCATGCTCGACATCTCCTGGTGCGGCGGCCTGTCCGAGGCGCGCAAGATCGCCTCGATGGCGGAGGCCTGGCGGCTGCCGGTCGCGCCGCATGACTGCACCGGTCCGGTCGTGCTCGCCGCCTCGACGCATCTGTCGCTCAATGCCCCCAACGCGCTCGTCCAGGAGAGCGTGCGCGCCTTCTACCGCACCTGGTACCGCGACCTGGTGACGGCGCTGCCGGAGGTGAAGGACGGCATGATCACCGTGCCGCCCGGACCAGGGCTGGGGCTGGCGCTCAGTCCCGATCTTGGCAAGGCCTACACCGTCCACCGCCGCGTCAGCGACAAGGCGGACATCTAGAAAGATCCAAAGGGAGGAACAGACATGAGAAAACTGACTGCAATGCTTCTGCTCGGGGCAGCCCTTGTCGGCGGGCAATCCGTCGCCAGAGCCGACGGCCTCAACATCGTCTTCACCCACCATTCGTCGGCCTCGAATACGTTTTGGCAGGCGGTGAAGAAAGGCTTCGACGACGGCTGCGCCAAGGTCGAGGCGACCTGCAACATGGTCTTCACCCAGACCGAGGGCTCGATCGAGCAGCAGGTCGCCAACATGCGCGCCGCCCTTGCCGCCAAGCCCGATGCGCTTTTGACCTCGATCGTCGACGACCATGCCTTCGACGACGTCATCAAGGAGGCGCGCGACGCCGGCGTTCTCGTGATCGCGGTCAATGTCGACGACACCGAGGGCGCCAAGGGCAATGCGCGCCAGGCCTTCGTCGGCCAGGGTTTCAAGCCCGCCGGTTATTCGCTCGCCAGGGCGATTTCCGAGAGCTTCCCGAAGGACGGCCCGATCAAGGTGCTGGTCGGCATTTCGGCTCCCGGCCAGAACTGGTCGGAAACCCGTGGCGCCGGCGTCATGCAGTTCCTCGAGGAATACAAGGCCGCGCACACCGATCGTGACGTGTCGTGGGAGCGCATCGACAGCGGCACCGACCTCGCCATAACCTCCGACCGCGTCGGCGCCTATCTGAACGCGCATCCCGACACCACGGCCTATTTCGACACCGGCTTCTGGTGCGCCGGCGTGGCGCGCGTGCTGGCCGATCGCGGCGTCGCGCCCGGCAAGGTGCTGCTCGGCGGCTTCGACCTCGTGCCTGAAGTGCTGCAGCAGATGCAGAAGGGCTATGTCCAGGCGCTGGTCGACCAGCAGCCCTACATGCAGGGCTTCATGCCGGTGATGGAGGCCTATCTCAACAAGAAGATCGGCCTCGCTCCTTCCGACATCGACACGGGGCAGGGCATCGTGCGGCAGAACCAGGCCGACGCTATAATGGCGCTGTCCGCGCAAGGCATGCGCTGAGACCGTTTGGAAACTCTACTCCTGCGGCCATCTGAAGGCGTTTTCTGCGCTTCCGGTGCTCACGTACTCAAATGTACGCTCCGCTCCGGTTCTCGAAAACGCCTTCATATGACTCGCAGGAGCGAGTTTCGAAACGGTCTCCGAGCGTCGGAGCAATTCCAAGAAGTGCGTAGCGGTTTTCCGTCGGGAATTGCGTAGAACAAGAACATCAAGCCTTTGATCGGCGTTGCCGGTCATCTTGGAAATCTCGAACCGCCGGAGCCCTTCGTTGAAGCGCCTGTTCAAGACCTATCTCGAAAAGCCGGAACTTGCTGGGTTGATCCTTCTGGTGCTGCTCGTCATCCTGTTCCAGGTCCGCTCGCATGGCGTGTTCCTCAACCAGGACAACCTGCGCGGCATCCTCGGCATCCTGCCGGAGGCCGGCCTCGTCGCCATCGGCGTCACCATCCTGATGATCAGCGGCGAGTTCGACCTCTCGGTCGGCTCGGTCTTCGCGCTGATGCCGATGACCATGGCGGTGCTGATGGTGCATGGTTGGCCGTTCCCGCTGGCGCTGCTCGCCGGGCTGCTGGTCTCGGCGGCCATCGGCTTCATCAACGGCTACATCACCATCCGCTTTGCCATCCCGAGCTTCATCACCACGCTCGGCATGCTGTTCATGGCGCGCTCGCTCACCGTCGTCGTCTCCGGCGGCTTCCCGCCGCTGCTGCCCGCCGACCTGCCCAACTGGCTGTTCACCTCCTTTGTCGGCCCTGGCAACATGTTCCGCATGTCGTTCCTGTGGTTCGCGGCGGTTGCGCTGCTCACCTCGCTGATGCTGTCGCGCACCAATTTCGGCAATTGGATCAAGGCGACCGGCGGCTTCCTGCCCGCGGCAGCCGCGATGGGCATTCCGACGGCCAGGGTCAAGATCGTCTGCTTCATGCTGTGCTCGGTACTCTCCGGTTTCGCCGGCATGCTGCAGGTGTTGCGGCTCGGCTCGCCGCTCCCCTCGATCGGCGAGGGGATGGAGCTGCAGGCGGTGGCGTCGGCCGTCATCGGCGGCGCATCGCTGCTGGGCGGCATCGGCACCGTGATGGGCGGTATCATCGGCACGACGCTCATCCGCGTCATCGACAACGGCCTTGTGCTTAGCCATGTCGACGCCAATTGGTTCAAGTTCGCCATCGGCTTCCTCACCATCTTCGCCGTCGTCGCCAATGCCTGGATGCGCAAGCGCGCCAAGGCGATCAAGATGGAGGGCTGAAGCGATGGGCGACGCCATCATCTCCGTGCGCGACCTCCACAAATGGTATTCCGGCGTTCATGCCCTCAAAGGGGTCACGCTCGACTTCAAGCGCGGCGAGGCGCTTGGGCTCGTCGGCGACAACGGCGCCGGCAAGTCGACCCTCATCAACATCCTGTCCGGCGTCCACCGCGCCGACCAGGGCGAGATCAAGGTCGAGGGCAGGGCGGTGAGCATCGCCACGCCGCGCGACGCCATGGATCTCGGTATCGAGACCATCTACCAGTACAACTCCATGGTTCCCACCATGTCGATCGCCAGGAACCTGTTCATCGGCCGCGAGCCGACGCGCTTCTCGGTCCTCGGCGTCGGCATCCTCGACCAGAAGAAGATGGCCGAGGAGAGCGTGCGCGCGATCGCCAATGTCGACCTGCATCTGCGCTCGCCCGACGCCCTGGTCGGCGAGCTCTCCGGCGGCCAGCGCCAGGGTGTCGCGATTGCGCGCGCCATGCATTTCAAGTCGAAGGTGATGATCCTCGACGAGCCGACCAACCACCTTTCGGTCAAGGAGACGAACAAGGTGATCGGCTTCGTGCGCGGCCTGAAGGAACAGGGCGTGACAGGCGTCTTCATCAGCCACAACATGCATCATGTCTTCGAATGCTGCGACCGCATCGTGGCGATGGCGCGCGGCGAGGTGGTGCTGGACAAGCGCATCGGGGACACCTCGATCGACGAAGTCCATGGCGTTTTGTAGAGGTGGCGGCGATGAAGGTGCTTGGCGATCGTGTCGTGCTGCTGACGGGCGGGCTCGGCTCGCTCGGCCGGGCACAGGCGGTGAGGCTGGCGCGGGCCGGCGCGCGCGTCCTGGTGCTCGACCGCCCGGACATCGCGGACGCTGCGCAGACCGTGGCGGCGCTTGGCCAGCAGGCCAAGGGCGATATCGCTTTCATTGACTGCGATCTCAACCGCCTTGCCGAGGCCGAAGCCGCCGTAGCCGCGGTGGCGGAAAGGGAAGGCGGCATCGACATTTTGATCAACAACGCGGCGCTGATCATCAACCGGCCCTTCGAGGAGTTTTCGCTGACCGAGTATGAGGACCAGATCCGCGTCAATTCCTCGGCCGCCTTCGCGCTTGCTCGCGCCTGCGCGCCGGGCATGAAGGCGAAGGCCTATGGCAAGATTGTCAACTTCTGCTCGATCACGCTCAACGGCCGCTGGGACGGCTACGTGCCCTACGTCGCGTCGAAGGGCGCCATGCTCGGCCTCACAAAATCGCTGGCGCGCGAGCTCGGCCCGCATGGCATCCGCGTCAACGCCGTGTCGCCGGGCGCGGTGGTCTCGGAGGCCGAGGAGCGTGTCTTCGGCGACCGACTCAAGCAGTACAATGACTGGATCCTCGAGAACCAAAGCCTGAAGAAGCGCATCGAGCCGGAAAATGTCGCCGAGCTAGTGCTGTTCCTCGTCTCGCCCGCTTCCGACATGATCAGCGGCCAGAATATAGCGGTCGATGGTGGCTGGTGAGCATGGCCGGCGCCATCGAGCTGAACGACGGCCAGTCGAGGCTGGTTTTGACGCCGGAGAACGGCGCGGCGATCGCCCGTTATGACGCCCTGGTGATCGGCAGCGCCCCGGTTGCGCTGTTCAAGCCAGGCGACGGCACCGGCACCTCTGGCTGCCAGCTGCTGGTGCCGTGGTCGAACCGCATTTCCGGCGGCGGCTTTTTCTTCGAAGGCCGTTTCCATGCCGTCGAGCCGAACGTGTCGGGCGAGACCTTCCCGATCCATGGCGATGGTTTCCAGAAACTGTGGCGGCTCGCCAGCCGCACGGATACCGAGGCGGAGCTGGTGCTCGAAGACGGCGCGATCGGTCCTTACCGCTATGCGGCATCGGTCACCTATGCGCTGCGCGACGGCGCGCTCGACGCGTGGCTGACGGTGGAGAACCGTGCCGGCATGCGCCTGCCTTACGGCCTCGGCTTCCATCCCTGGTTCCCGCGCGGTGACACAACCCTGCTGGAGGCGAAGGCCAGGCGTGTCTGGCTGGAGGACGAGCGTCATTTGCCTGTCGGCGTCGTCCCGGTGGGCGAGCGCCCGGCCTGGGATTTCGACCGCCCCATTCCGCTGCCGCCGGACTGGGTGAACAACGCCTTCGACGGATGGGACGGCCACGCCAGGATCGTGCAGATGGAAGAGGGGATCGCAATCACGCTCACCGCCTCACGCGAGCTCGACGTCTACATTCTCTATTCGCCGTCGCCCGATGCCGGCTTCTTCTGCTTCGAGCCGGTCTCGCACCCGGTCGACGCGCATCACGGCGAGGGGCTGACGCCGCTTGATGACGGGGAAACGATGAGCGCGACGATGCGGCTGGACTGGGCGGTGACGGAAAGCGACGCGCTCTGAGGGATTGGCAGCTTCGGCGAAGGCGCCATTCTTGAAACGTTGGAGATTGGCGAAAGCCGAGGCGACGTCCAATCTCCCCCAAGTGGGGGAGATGTCCGGTAGGACAGAGGGGGGCGCCGTAGAGTAGAAGCGTTGGTGACCCAAACCTAAGCGTCCTAACTCCGACCATGCCGCATACGCCTGCGCCACCAAGACATCGGGCCAACGCGATGCCGAAACGCCTCCCTTACAGCTCCTTTTCCGCCAACTCCCTGAACCCGTCCGGCACCGAGCGCGTGCGCTCCAGCGCCACGGCGCCGTAGCCGACGGCCTCCTTGCCGAAACGCTGGCGGATCTTGTCGATGGCGCGGTCGGCGCCGAAGCGGGCCAGCCCCTTGCGGCTGCCGGGCTTGAGCTTTTCATCGGCGAGGCCGAGCGGCAGTTCGAGCTGCAGCTCGGTGTGCTCCTCCAGATGAGAGACGGAGATGGCGAGCAGCGAGATGTCACGCTCGCCCGGATGGGCGGCCAGCACGCCGCGCACCAGCTCCTCGGCGATTTCGGCGAGCATTGCGGTCGCCTGGATCGGCTGCTCCAGTGTCATCGAGCGGGTGACCGCGCGCAGATCGGCGAAGCGAACGCGCACCGTCACCGTGCGCCCCGGCCGGTCCTTGGCGCGTAGCCGGCTGGCGACGCGGTCGGCCAGATGCAAGAGCGTCGGCACGAAGACGTGTGGCACCGCTGGCTTCCTGCCCAGCGCCGATTGCGCGCCGGCGGAAATCGCACGTCGATGTGTCTCGAGCTTGCGCGGGTCGCGGTTCCAGGCGAGCGCGGCGAGCTTCTGGCCGGCGGCATGGCCGATCAGCCGCTCCAGCGCACCGCCATGGGTGCGCGCCAGCTGCCCGATCGTCTCGACGCCGATCTCGGCCAGCCGCGCCTTGGTCGCCGGGCCGACGCCCCACATCAGCGTGACAGGCAGGTCGTGCAGGAATGAAAGCTCGGTGCCTGGCTCGACCACCACCAGCCCGTCGGGCTTGGCCACTTGCGAGGCGATCTTGGCGAGATGCTTTGTCCGCGCCACGCCGATCGAGATCGGCAGGCCGAGCTCAGCCTTTACCCGATGGCGGATTTTTCGCGCGATCTCTTGCGGCGGCCCGAACAGATGCGTGCAGCCGGCAACATCGGCGAAGGCCTCATCGATCGAGATGCGCTCGACAACCGGCGTGAAATCGTCGAGCACCTTGATCGCGGCGTCGCCGAGGCGCTGGTACTCGGAAAAATGGCCGCCGACGAAGATGAGCTGCGGGCAGAGCTCGCGCGCCTTGCGGCCGGGCATGCCGCCGCGCACGCCGAAGACCTTGGCCTCATAGGACGCGGCCAGTACCACTCCGCCGCCGACGGCGATCGGCTTGCCGCGCAGGGACGGGTCGAGCAGCTGCTCGACCGAAGCGTAGAAGGCGTCGAGATCGGCATGCAGGATGGTAGCGGCCGCAGCGTCGTTCGTGGTGCGCATCGCTCGATGGCCATTTGTGTGGCATTGCAGCATTAGCTGCGTCTGTTGCAAGGGGAATTAACTGAACATAAAGAGAACAAAAAGCGTTTAGTGTCAAGCCGCCACACCAAAACATGCAGCCTTGCACAGCTTGGCACAACCCGAGCTTGCAGACGCCGAACTGCGGCCCGACGTCGCCCCGCAATGCCCCCGGCGACGGTTCCCTTCTGTTCTCCCGATGTTCGAAATAGAGGGTATCTCTAACATAAGATGTTCACGGCCATTTGGATGAGGGCTGAGCCGAAAGAGGTATGGAATTTCCGGTACGGCTTTTGGATGGTCCGCTTGCGCCTACCCCTTGTGTGCGAGCCGGCCCACCCATACCGCAACTGCCCCGGCTTCGGCTGGTCGTCCTTTGCTGGCAAAACTTGGCAGTGCCCGGCGCTCAAGGCGCCCCTATAGCGGCCCGACAGTCCGTTGGGGTGGTTAGGGTCACCGACCGCCGGGCCTAACCGACTGGTGCGAGTCGGCTAGGCACATCGTAATATTAGCAACCCAGCATCTAAACCGTGACTGGAGGTTTTCCCCTGATTCTGCCGTCCGCCTTTCTGTCCCACTCTAGGACATGCGCGCTGGCATCGGTCTTGCTCCGCAGGTTCTGCCGGTTGATCCCGGTCCTGATCGCGTAGCTTGATCAGGTTGTAGGCTCGCCGGGCTAGAGGAGTTGGGGTCTCGCCCGGCGAGTTCTTCGGAATTCGACTGCGCCAAGGACCGATACGGTCGGCCTTTGGCCGGACAAAAAAGGACCCGACTTGCAGGCCATGCGGCAGAGAAACAGCGAAACGGCGCCTGCAGGTCGGGCCTCACCCATAGCCCCCGCCAAAACTGGGTGATACCCATTTATGATCCCTGCAGCGCGATGGGCCGAATCAATTCATCTTAGTAGTCGCTAAAATATCGCCCGGTGTGGCAAAACTGCATCCATCGGTCAGTTGCGTCAAATGCCCTGCCGTCAACCGTGGTGATCGACGGTGCAATTCACAAATCATCCCGCAACTCCGGAGAAGCTGCGGAGTCCATGGGGGCGGCCCGGCACCGTGGCGGGGTAGGCCAGCATGGGCCGGGCCTAACCGGCGGGGGCTCGGAAGAGAAACACGGCGCCGGCTGATGACAAATATACGCTCCTGCTTGTATGCCGGTACGCATCCTTAAGGACGAAGCCGGGGTAAGCTTGGCACGGCTGCCGGAAAGAAGTGCCACGGCTCCGGCCGTGCCGGCCTTCGCCCGATCCGTCCTATGCCGGCTTGGCGTATTGCTCGGCGCTCAGCACCTCGATGCACTGGAACGGCTGGTTGCCTTCTACCCAGGCGTCATGGCCGGGCGGGATGGTGTAGGACGTGCCGGCCTCGAAGGTCTTCTGCGTGCCGTCGTTCATGCGCACGGTGATCGAGCCGGACACGACATAGCCGACATGCGAGACCTGGCAGCTCTCGGTCTTGACCACCGGCTTCACGCATTCGGACCATTTCCAGCCCGGCTGCATGTTCATCCGCCCGAGCGTATAGCCCGGCAGCCGGACGATCTCGACGCGCGTCTTGGCGGGCGCGCGGACCTCGTCGGGATTGTTGTGCGATTTGGCTTCGAGTTTTGTCACGTTCATTGCAACTTCGGCCATGGTTTCCTCCCATGAGTGAAGCGGCGCCTGACGTTGCGATCGTCGGCGACCGCACCCATCCATACGCCTAGCTATGAGTAATTGCTAATATTATGATTGAGGACGGCGATCCCGAGTCCGGGCAACGGCAGCGGGAAGCGTTGCGTTCGGGCTTCGGGCGACGGTCCGGGGCCGCGTTCGGACTGAAGTCTCAACGCGTAAACGCAGAGGCCCGAGGCGCCGATTTTGAAGAAACAACCGCCCCGTCAAATTCATTGCCTAGCAAGCCGCCGGACAAAGTCCCTTCATCGGCGGTTGACCACGGCGTGCTCGCCATCCCTGCGATATGGCGGGCACGCCTTTCCTGGAGTTGTAGGCCGTGCAACCCGGCAAGACGATCGCGAATCTGTTTGCCGCGCTGCTTCTGGCGAGCCTGGTCGGCGGCGTCTTCTTCGTCTTCGGCAGGCCGCTCTGGCCCGAGCGCCGAGCCCGGATGGTGATCCTTCTGCCGATCGACACGATCGCGACCGGATCGGTGCGCAAGGCTTGCCTCGCGCCATGCCTGCCGGCCCGCTTCGATCTCAAGCTTGCTCCCGCCAGGCCGCCTGGATGAAGTAAGCCGCGGGAACCAGTCCGCGCCTCACGCCGTTGATTGAGCGAAGGGATGGCGCTGGCGGAGGCCGCCATGGGCAATTTCGAACTCATCGATCTTCTGTGCGTCATCGACGCCTGCGCGAGCGACCGTTCGGCCGGGCGTGTCGTGCCGATGTCGAAGGCCGTCGAGGAACTGCGCGTGCTGACCGGCGATTTCGTCTCGTCGGATGAGGATGCGGCCAACGCCTTGACGCAGGTTGCGCTCGAGCGCGGCTGCGCGGTTCTCTTCGACGAGCAACCCGGCGCCGACATCATCGCGGAATTCTAATGCATGTCGCCCAGAAGTGTGCAGCGGTTCTGGGATAACGACATGCATAAAAACAGAAACTTAAAGCGTGTCGCCTGAATCCGTTTCAGCGCGACACGCTTTAGGGCCGCGACACAGGCTGCCGATTTCCCCGCAACTCATCGCGGCCCTTGCGGGCCGCCGCCGTCTTCTCGTCTCACTTCGCCAGGGTGATCAGCCGTCCCGCATACATCTCGCGGTTCCCGAGTTCGGCCGTGCAGTCCGCCTTCACGGCGGAGGTCCCCGTCATGGCGATGGTGTCGCCGACCAGCCGCAGGCAACTGCCCTGGGCGTTCATGTCCGAATTTCCGGCAAAGGTGACGGTGGCGTCCGGGGCGTAGATGAAACCGCTCACCACCGAGCCGGATCCGCCGTTCAGCGTCAGCGCCTGGGTGTTGCCGTGCGCCTGGTAAATGGTGATGCCGGCATAAGGGCCGCTGGTCGGCGGCGAGAGCTTCACCTGCTCGTTGGCGTTGATGTAGACCTGCGAGTTCTCCATCAGGAAGATCGTCACGCCCTGGCCGCTCAGGCTGCCGTTGCCGCCCGGCTTTATGGTGACGTTGCGCAGGATGTAGGTGCCCGGATTGAGGGTGATCTTTCCCGACAAGGTCTTATCGCAATAGGTGCCCGGCGACAGCGTCACCGTCTTGCCGTTGGGCACCGGCAGGCAGAGCGTGTAGGCGGGAGGAACGACGTCGGCCAGCGGATCGAACGAGGCATACTGGTTCTCGTGCGGCGCGCCGCAGGAAAGGGTGGCGTTGGGCGGCGTCAATCCTTGCGTGCCGCCGACCGTCGAGACGCAGCCGGCGCTGACGATCGCCGAGCCGCCGCGGTTGACGGCGTCGGCGGCGTCCGAATTGGCCGCGATCACGCAGCCGCTCATCGCCACATTGGTGGAGCCCTGCAGGTTGACCGCACCGTCGGCGTGCTGGTTGAGCGCGAGCACGCAGGCTTGCGCGCCGGGTTTGACCTTGACCGAGGCGGAGCGCGTAGCCTGCCAGGCCGGCATGCCGCTGACGAAGGCCGGCCGGCTGATGCTCGACGACAGCGAAATGAAGTAGGCGCTCGGACCGCCGCTGGCGGCAGCCTGGAAGGCGGCGATGCTGCCCGACAACTCTTGCGCGTCGGCCGCGCTCATATTGGCCGCGAAGAAGGTCTGGCCGAGTTGCTGCACGTCGCTCGCCGACATGGCGGCCTGGTATTTCGTACCGATCGCAAGGCCGGCCGCGTCCAGCGAGTTCTGCAACTGCGCGGCGTCGTCGCTGGTGCCTATCAGGTCGACGGAAGCTGCCAGGCCAAGCATCAGCGGCACCATGGCGACAGCGGTCGCGATCGCGAAATTGCCGCGCCTCGATGCCCAAAACCGTCCAAACATGGAGCCCGCCCTCGTCGTATGGCACAGAGTGATAGGCGCGCCGTCTCTACGAGCGATTTCCAAAAAAGATAAAATGCAGAAGAAGCTAAAATATTAGACTTTCCCGTGGCTTACGTCTTAAGTCCGAAGTTTGTTGGGCCTTAAGTCCTAGCGTGCGCGGCGCAAGATGGGGGCAGCAGCCGCTGCAGTCCTACCAGCGCAAGTCGAGCGAAATAATTAGGCATTCGTTCATATGGCAATGATGACATCACGGCTGGGATACCTTGGGTGCGCTCAGCCATGGCCTTTTCGGGTCGGTTCTTCAAACCTCTTTTTTTTCGACGCGTCTTGCGACGCTTTTGCGAAGGCGTGGGCGGCAATGTCGCCACCATCTTCGCGCTTACCCTGCCGGTCGTCATCGGCGGCGCGGGGCTCGGCGTCGAGACCTCCTATTGGTACTATTCGAGCCTGAAGCTGCAGGCGATCGCGGACGCGGCCGCCTATGCCGGCGCGCTGGAAAAGGTTCAGGGATCCAACACAGCCACGATCACCGCCGCCGCCACGACATCGGCCAGCTCGAACGGACTGGGCGGCGGCACCATTGTCGTCAACACCCCGCCCACCTCGGGGCCGAACATGGCCAAGAAGGCGGTCGAGGTCATCCTCAACCAGAACCTCGACCGGATGTTCACCTCCATCTTCACGCAGACCAAGGTGCCGGAGCGGGCGAGGGCGGTGGCGCTGATCACCGATGCCTCTAAGGCCTGCGTGCTGGCGCTCAATTACTCGGCCGCGCAGGCGGCGCTTTTCTCCGGCAGCACCAGCGTCAAGCTGACCGGCTGCTCGGTCATGTCCAATTCGAGCGCCGCTGACGCCATCAAGGTGCAGGGATCGGCAGGGCTTCAGGCCGACTGCCTGATCACCGTGGGCGGCGTCGTGCTGAACAATCCGGTGACGATGGACCCGGCGGTCTGCAAAGCCCCGATCACCCAGGCGCTGCCGGCTTCCGATCCATTTGGGAGCCTGCCGACACCCGCGGCCACCGGCGGCTGCAAGAATATCAACGGCAACAAGACGACGCAAACGATCCAGGCCGGCACCTACTGCAGCGGCATGAACCTCAACGGCAATGTCGCGCTCTCTTCCGGGACCTATGTCGTCCAGGGAAATTTGAAGATCAACGCGGGTGCGGTCATCACCTGCGCCACCCCTTGCACCGGCGTGACCATCTTCATGGCCGGCAGCAACACCGTCAGCATAAATGGCAACGCCACCGTGAACCTGAGCGCGCCGACCTCTGGCACTTATTCCGGCGTGCTGTTCTACGGCGACCGGACCGGGACTGCGGCGCAGAGCACCTTCAACGGTACCGCCACTTCGCTTTTGACCGGCGCCATCTATTTTCCCAGGCAACAGGTCAACTATCTCGGCAACTTCTCGGGCAAGAACGGCTGCACGCAGGTCGTTGCCGATACCATCCAGTGGTCGGGCAATTCGACCATCAACCAGGACTGTTCGAGCCTTGGGATGAAGGACATCCCGGCCGCTCAGTCGGTTGCAGTCGTCGAGTAGTGGCAGTGCGGCTACCGATTATCCGTTTTGGCAGAAACCGCGCCGGCATCGCCGCGGTGGAGTTGGCGCTGGTGACGCCGGTGCTCTGTGCTGCTCTTCTCGGCGTCACGGACGGCTGGTCCTACGTCTCAAGTTCGCTGGCGATGCGGGCAAGCGTGAAGACGGCAGCGAACCTGGTGATGGCCGGCGCCACCGACGACAGCGCCATCCAGGCCGTGGCGCTGGCCAGTTGGGAGCAGAAACCGGGTGATGCCGCGGTCGCGGTGAGCCGCACTTACCAATGCGGAACCACCGTGGTCACGTCGACCACCATCTGCAGTGGATCGAAAGTGCCCTCGGTCTTCGTCCAGATCCACGCATCTGGCACCTGGATCCCGCCCTTCACCTTCGGCCCCTACCCGGACAACACCGGCCTCGGTCACGTGCAGGTGGTCCGTGTCCGCTAAACAACGACCTCAAGCATTTGCCGGCAATATCTCGGGCGGCGCCGGTATCGAGTTCGCGCTCGTTGCGCCTTTCCTCATCATGCTCCTGTTCGGCATCTTCGCCTTCGGCTGGTCGATGAACAGCGTGTCCAGCGTGCGCTATGCGCTTGAAGCCTCCGCGCGCTCGCTGCAGCTCAACAACACGCTGACGCAGTCCGATATCCAGGCGATCGCGACGCAGAAGCTGCAGGCGCTGGGCCTGCGCAATGTGAACGTCACCATTACCACCGATCCGCCAAGCGGCGGCTTCCGCATGGCGCATGTCAACGCCAGCTATGCCTTCGTCATCAGCTTTCCCTATTTCAGTGATTACCCGATCAGCTACACGACCTCGGTGACCGTGCCGCTGATCGGCGGCTAGAAGCAATTCCAGGAAAAGCGGTGGGGCTCGGCGACCTCGCCGCAGCTTTCCGTCCGGAATTGCGATCGCCGGTCCGCATCAACGTCTGACATTAGCGATGTCTAAATTCCGCAAGGTTGGCGCCAGCCAGCAATGCTAGGCAGTTGCTGTCATCCCTATCAGGAGCACAGCCATGACCTCTCCCGTTGCAAGCCAGCCCGGCGCCGGTGTCTTGCATCATGCAAGCAAACCCCAGGCATCGTCGGAAACGTTCCCGGGCAAGAGCGGCGAAAGCATCGGCCACCTTGCAAAGGTTTCGGTTTCCGAAACGGGTGCCAGCGAACCGAACGCGCAAGGAAAAGCCGCGTCCCGGATCGCCCGGATGGATTTGACGGTGCTTTCCCCGACCGGTTCAGGTGAAGACCAGGAGCCGGACACCGCACCGCCGACGGATCAGGAAGCCGGCGGCACGGAAGCGCCTTCTTCCATTTGATGCATGTCGCCCAGAAGTGTGCAGCGGTTCTGGGACAACGACATGCATAAGACAAACACTTAAAGCGCGTCGCCTGAATCCGTTTCAGCGCGACGCGCTTTAGTCACGCCGCACCAGGCGCATTCCGCTCGAGCGGACCTTGCCGTCGCATGGCGCGGAGGCGCCGTGCTGTTGGTTTCCACGCAAGCAAGAACGTTACCGGGACCATGGTCTGGCGAGACAAGGGCCCTCATTGTTCCAAACGGCCCAAGGCCGCCCGGCCCTTTGTATTTCCATTGAATTTCAATACGTTAACACAATATTATGTGGAAATACCTCGGCACCGGCGGGCCCGCTCTCATTTCGCGACCGCAATTGCTTAAAGTTTATCCGACGTCATTAGGAAATTCTCATAAGAGGCTGGCTAGCGGTTGGGCGATGATGACGATTCATCTGCGGAGAAGCACAATGACATTGCGAAAGACACTTCTGGCATCCCTTGCCATTCTGGCGCTCGCGGCGGCCCCCGCGCTTGCCGGCAACGGCCATGGCGGCGGCAACGGCCACGGCGGCGGCAACGGCCATAGCGGCGGCAACGGCGGCGGCAATGCCGGGGGCAACGGCAATGGCAACAGCGGCGCCTCGCATGGCAAGTCGGCCTCGGCCAAGGGCCACAACAAGGGCACCGACGACAGCTCGACCGATGACACGACAACGGCTGCCACGCCGAAGGAGAAGAACCTTCACGCCAAGCTCGGCCGGCTGAACTCGCTGAAGCGCAACATCAACGCCTACATGAACTCCAAGAGCAAGAAGTTCGCTGGCGTCCAGGCCTATGTGACGCAAGCCGCGGCGGCCCAGAATGCGCAGGCGGCGGTGGACGCGGCTCAGCAGGCCGTGGATGACGCCACGGCTGCGCTTGCTGAGCTGAATGCCAAAGCGGCTGACCCGATAACCCCGCCCGACGAGGTTCCGACCCAACAGGAGCTTGATGACGCACAGGCGGCGCTGGATGCCGCCAACGCGGCGCTCACCGATGCCACAAACGCGGCAGCCAATACCCCGCCCCCCACCGATACGTCGTTGGACGCCGCCCTTGCCGACATGGCCAACAAGCCGGTCGACCCCGACGTCACCGCCTGGGCCAAGGATACGCTGGCAGCCAAGATCGATGCTGCGGCAGCCGCCACGGCGCCGACAAGCACAACGTCGACAACTCCATAAAGCCGGTCGGTCGAACCGACCAGAGGGTGAACGAAACGCCGCCGGCCTCGCTCGGCGGCGTTTCTTTTTTGCGATAGGCTTTGGCCGGGCCAAGCGGGCCCAATTCGACAGCGTGTCGGACCTCAGTCGCCTTGCATTCGGCGACACACAGCGCCTATGTCACAGGCGCGCTCCCCGTTCTTGCCCTCCATGGCGCATGGTTCTGTCTCCACCGCCCCCGGTGGAACGGAGCCCAGATATGAGGAGCTGAAGAACGACAGTCGATTCCTCAGGGATGTAGCTGTTCCTTCATCGAGCCCGCCGCTGGTTCAGGCCAGTAGGCGGGCTTTTGATGATCAGCGCGAGGCAGGCTGCGTCATTTCGGCGTGGTCGAGCAGGCGGGTGACGTCGGGGCGATCCCGCTCGTGCTCGGCACCGACGTGATCGATGCCTTCCACCGTGATGGCGAACGTCCCGTTCTCGGTCCTGCCGATGAAACCCTTCGCCTTGAGGTACCACAGGTGAAATTCCAGGTGCTCGCGAGGGCAGCCCGACAGGCGCTCGAGTTCTTCGTCGCCGATGCCCGGATTGTTGACGTCCCGCCGGCGCCTCACATAGAGAAGCGACAGCAAATTGGCCTGGATGACGGAGTCCCGTTCAAGGCCGCCGCTGTTGCGCGCTTCCTCCGTAAGCTCGTGGCGAAGGCCCAGATGCTCGCGGTAAAGGATGTCGTATTGGGCCCGTTTGACCGGGTCGCGGAGCGTATTGTTGGCTTCGACGATCTCGCTGAAACGCGCCTCATTGCCGGTTTCCCGATTGTCGGGATGGTAACGCATAGCAAAGTAGCGGAAAATCCGCTCGATTGTCTCAGAATTGGCGTTCGGGCTTATTTCCAGAGCTTCGTAGTAATCAATGAACATGTAATCGTGCTTCCGCAATTACGGAAACCACTCCCCAGCTCCAAGCATTGCCCAAATGCTGCCCGCATGCAAGGCGCCGAGGCTCGCTTTGACGCCATTCATGTGAAGCCGCTCGCTTATTACATCCCCGTGGGGGTCACCATCGTCCAGCGGAAAATGGCGGAAATCCGCCGTTTCGGACGATTTGGCTAAAGTCGTCCCCACTTTTCGTCCCACACTTTTTTGCGGCTTTAGTGGCACCGATCGGCATGTCCTCGGATCACGTTGCGATTCTTTGCGTGAAAGGGTGCCAAGTTCGATATTTTATCAACCGCTTTTCGGCGTTTGCCGACGGGCAGCTTTTGGGGTCCGCTTTCGCCGCCGGAATGTCTGAGATCGGGTGGTTAGCGGAACGTCCGGTTGTGGGTGGAAAGCAGACGCTAAACCACTCCACCAGCCTCTGTAACCGGACCGATCGCGCCATCGTATATGCCGTAACTGCACCCAAGACTGGTACAGAGTTAATCCGCGTGTGCAGGTGGTTCGGGTCACGCCAATGCAGCCTCTTTTTGATCGCTGATCTAAGCTCGTCACCGGCCCGCAGCACAGTTTCAGGACGTCTTTTGATGGAGAACGAGATGCTTCGAGGGGGATGCCGCTGTGGAGCGGTGACGTATCAAATAGCGTTGGAGGATTTGCCGGCGAGTTATGCCTGCCACTGCGAAGATTGTCAGACGTGGAGTGGAAGTGCCTTCGCGCTGCACGCCATGCTACCTGAGTCACCTATCTGCTTCCAAGGCGCGGCCACGACCTTCGCTTTGAACGGCGCGGAACGGGCCGCCTCAGAGCATATCGGGTGTGAGGCTTGCATGACCCGCCTTGCCAATCGTAACTCGGCCGTTCCCGGAATGCTGATACTTCGTGCGGGGACGCTCGTCCGGAGTAGGGAGATCGAACCCTACGTGCACATCTGGACTTCTCGCAAACAGCCTTGGATCGCTTTGCCGGCTAGCGCTCAGGCGTTTCATCGCACTCCTACACCCGCAGAGTTTCAAGCGGCTGTAGCGACCGCCGCGGAAGGACGGCGGACCTGAGGTGGCAGACGACATCGCGCGGCCCGCCCTCCCGAAAAGGATGGTGAAACGGGAAGGATTGTAGGTGCTCTGCGACCGCCCGAGCTTCGGGAATAGAGATTTGATCTGATGTTTGCGACAAGCCGGCAAGCGCATGAATGTGGCTGACACTCAGCCAACGGTGGAGTTCAACTGCTTTTCCATAACAACAAGTTCCAGGTCGGGGCGCAGCGGATGACCGACCGAAGGGTCGTCATAGGGGAATGCTAGAGTTTCGCCCGTCAGCTCGTATCCACGCCGGCGATGCCAAGCGATCAATGCCTCACGCTGCCGGATCACCTCCATTCGCATCCGTGGCGCCCCAGCCGCCGCGGCCTGTCGCTCGACCTCCTGCTTGATCAACTTTCCGATGCCCGCGGTCTGCTCGTCCGGAGCCACGGCGAGCATCGACGTATGCCACGCGCCATCGTCGTCTATCGCGATGTTGATGCAGCCGGAGATCGCGCCATCCGTCAACCGGCGCAGCAGAAGAATGCGTCCCCGCGCGATGAGCGCACGAACGCCCTCCTCGCCGATGCGCGGTCCATCAAGCAACCCACGCTCGTTGGTCCATCCCTCAACTGCGCCATTGGCCCTGTATGCCCCGTTCACGACTGACACTATTGCAGCGGCATCGCCCGTCACGGCATCAATGAAACGCAATTTTTCTACTCCTATCGAAACGTTCGTCATTGCAGCTGCGATCACCGTTGGGGCGCCCCAGCATCCGGTTTTGGGGTCACGCCGTCTTCGCACCAGCAGGAGCCGGCGACGTGATCGACGCCTACCTCGCTTGTTCGCCCGTCGTAAAGCCTCGGTTACGATGAATTTGGTTCGGAGATATCTCCACCTTCAGGAGCGCGCTCCCGACACCGTCGCGATAAAGGCGCGCAGGTCGGCCAGCATCAGTTCCGGCTCTTCCAGCGCGGCGAAATGGCCGCCCCGCGGCATGTCGGTCCAATGCACGATGTTGTAGGTCTTCTCCGCGAACGAGCGCGGCGGCGGCAAGAACACCGGATCGGGGAAGGCCGCAATGCCGGTCGGCACCTGGATGCGGGTGCCGGCCGGAAGCATTAGCGACTTCTCAAGCCGGCTGCCGTAGTAGATCCAGGTTGCAGTCACGAACGATGCCGGCGCGATGTAGAGCATGATGTTGGTGAGGAGTTCCTCCTCGGAAAACTTGCTCCAGATGTCGGGGTCGCCATTGGCGGTTGTCGGAAGATCGGCCCACTTGCCGAATTTTTCGAGTATCCAGCCCGCCGCTCCGACCGGGCTGTCGGCCATCGCGATGCCGAGCGTCTGCGGACGGGTTTCCTGCTCGTGAAAGTAGGCGCTCTCCTGATCGGCAATCGCGGCCCGCTTGGCGGCGAAGGACTTCTCCTCGCCGGTCGTCGGAGCGGCGTCCTCCGCACGCACGGTCATCATGTTAATATGGATGCCGAGCAGAGCGTCCGGGCGATCATGCGCTGCCCAGGCCGCGATGCCGTGGCCCCAATCGCCCCCTTGAATGAAATACCGCGCGTCGCCGAACAGTTGAATCATCAGCCCATGCACGAGCGCAGCAGCCCGCCGCGGGCCGATCGAGTGCGTGATCGGGTTGGAGAACGCGAAGCCAGGAAGCGAGGGGACGACAACATCGTGCCCGTCCGCTGCGAGCGGCTCCAACAGCCGCTCGAACTCGAGATACGAGCCCGGCCAGCCGTGGAGAAGCAGGACGGGCGGCTTGGAGCCGTCGCCTTTCACATGAACGAAGTGGAGGTGCTCGCCTTCCACGTCGGCCGTGAAGTTGGGCAGCGCGTTGAGGCGCCGTTCGACCGCACGCCAGTCATAGCTGTCCCGCCAATAAGCGGCGAGTCGCTTGAGGTCATCAACCCCGACCCCCGCCGACCAGCCTCCCGCATCCGGCAGCTGGCTCCAGTCATAAGCCTCGACCTTGGCTCTGATCGTGGCGAGCCGTTCGTCAGGGACGTTTATTGTGTAGGGTGAAATCATGATGTTCTCCGCTTAAGCTGGGATGCGGTTCCAGGAAGAGGGTGTCCACGAATCCGATATTGTCGATCGATGTTCTGAGAGCCGAAGACTACTCGGCATACTGCTCGGTACGTCGCCGAGGTTGAAATCGAACCTTCTGATCTCCGTTTCCGAAGCGCGGTGCGTGGCGCTGGCGACGCATAGCCTTTGACCGCAGCCGGTGGACGAGCCGCTGGTCGCCGGAAGCCAGTGCCATTTCGCTATCACCGCAGCTCTCACCGCCGCCTTCCTGTTCTGGCCTACACGGTCGAAACCACAATACTGAGATACCAGTGCGAGGGCTTTCCCGATTGGGAAGGCCCAGCGGGACGATGATGCGTCCCGCCAGCATCGCGCCATAGCCGGACGCGAAGCCGCTCAAGAGATTGCCGAGCGCGAACAGCAGCATCAATCCAACCGCTAGCGGCCGGCGCGGCAGATGCCCGACTAACGCCGTGACCGTGGGGGCACCGGCCGTCACGGCGAGGGCATAGCCGGAAACGAGCAGACCAGCCGCCGGGAGCGTTATCCCGAGATCGCGCGCGATCCCGGGAACCAGGCCGATGATCACGAACTCAGTCGTGCCAATGGCAAATGCTCCCGCGGCCAGCGCGATCAGCGAAGGCTTCATGATCGTCGTGCCTCACGCGTCAACCGTCTCGACCACCCTTTCGACATGCGCGACGATGCCGGTCTGGCCCGGCGCGACGTCATCCGCCATGGTGTGGCGATCGGGGAAATCGCCTCCGTTCTGCGCACGGAACGGGATTGGCGCGTCGGTGAACAGCCCGGCGAGTCGCGCGCGCCAGCCCGCCTTGATCGCCTCGACCTCTTCGGCGGTGGAGACATGGCCGGCGCTGTAGACAGCGTGCGTGGACAGCACATCCATGCCCGGATAGAAGAGCGCGCCGTGGGTCAGCGGAAAGAGCAGCTGCTCAATCGGCGCGTTGATCCCGCGCGGGCCATAGTCCGCCACAGGTCCACCGGCCTGAACATTTACCAGCGCGCGCTTGCCCTTCAGGATGCCGTCCCCGAAGCGAAACTCGTTGGTGCCGTTCTGGTAGCCATAAGCGAAACCAAAGGCATAGACGCGTTCGATCCAGCCCTTCAGGATCGCGGGCACGCCGTACCACCACAGCGGGAACTGCAGGATGACCGCGTCCGCGGCAAGGAGTTTGGCCTGTTCGGCGACAACATCCGGCGTCTGGTTGCCGGTCGCATAGGCATGGCCCGATTCCATGATGAACGACAGCCGGTCGGGATTGGTGCGGACGGGAAAGTCGTCGGCGTCGAACACTGCTTTCCACTTCATACCGTAAAGTTCGGATTGCACGATCTCGTGTCCGGCGGCGCCAAGCGTCTCGACAGTAACATCGACCAGCTGCCGGGTGAGCGAGGTTGGTTCGGGGTGCGCAGATACAATAAGGATATTCTTCTTCATCATGCTTCTCTGGTCTCTATCGTGGAGTGTGGGGGGGCGCTTCAGCCCTCGCTGGGATGTACCCAAGCCAGCGGCTTCACCGGATCATCAAGCTCGGTATGGGCCAGCGCGTTGGTGAAGTTGGAGATGATCTTTGCGTCGGCCATCAACGTCGCGACGCTCACA
Source organism: Mesorhizobium sp. WSM4832 (assembly GCF_055811115.1). NCBI lineage: Bacteria > Pseudomonadati > Pseudomonadota > Alphaproteobacteria > Hyphomicrobiales > Phyllobacteriaceae > Mesorhizobium > Mesorhizobium sp. WSM4832. Next base: position 58,913 of record NZ_JBVVQH010000009.1, read on the forward strand.
TTCCCGAGCTGAACGACCGGCGCGATGTCGGTGTAGTTCGGTACGTCGCCCTGAATTTCGGCCGCGTGCGCGTGGAATGCTTTTTGGAAGCTGTCCGGCGACTCGAACAGCGCGTGAAACGCGGCGATGTAGGGCGCGGGGGCACCCGGCTGTGCGCCGCCAAGGCCGGTTTCGACGATCACCCCTCTGACGGCGTCGCCAAGCAGGCCCGGGGCCAAGGGCACATGTTTCTCGACATAATAGGCGGCGTCGAAGCGTGCCCTCTCAGTATTGGGATAAAGAAAACTGACGATGATCATCCTTGCCTCCCGCGGGAGGGATTGGTGAAGCTCCCGCATTGAGGCTTGCAGGATGAAGGCTTTTCAGCCATATCTGAAATCGATTATATTTTATTCGGAAATAAATGTGGTGGATACCAGCCGCATCGACCTCAACCTTCTGGCAACGCTCGAAGTGCTGCTCGCCGAACGGAACGTCACCAAGGCGGCGGCGAAGCTGCATCTCAGCCAGCCGGCAGTCAGTGCGCAACTCGCGCGGCTGCGGGATTTGTTCGACGATCCGTTGCTTCTTCCTGCCCAGCGCGGAATGACCCCGACCGCCAAGGCAACAGAACTTGCCCCGCAATTGCGCGAGGCGTTGGATCGGGTGCGCTCGACACTGCAATCCCACAGGGACTTCGATCCCGAAACGGCGCAACTCGCTGTGTCGATCGCTTGCTCGGATTATGTCCAGGCAGCCGTTGTGATGCCGCTCGTCTTAGCGCTCCGGCGGATAGCACCAGGCGTGCGCGTGGCGGTTTGGCACCTGTCCCCCGCCCTCATGGAACAGCAGTTGGCGAACGGCGATATCGATTTGGTGATCGCCACACCCGATCCCGCGATGCCGCATCTACGTGCATGTCATCTTTACGAGGAAACATATGTCCTCATCGGCAGGCAAAGCCACCCGGATCTGAAGCCTGGTCTGACGATCGAGAACTATGTCAGGCTGGAACATATCATCGTCTCACGGCGAGGCGGCAATTTCGAGACACCAGTTGACGACGCCTTGGGGGTTCTCGGTTATCGGCGCAATGTCGTCATGTCAGCGGGCTCGTTCTTGTTCATTCCCGAAATTGTTTCCAGCAGCGATCTTGTCGCGCTCGTACCCAGGCGGCTGTTTCGTGCCCAATCGGAAAGGCTGACGATCATCGATCTGCCCTGGCTGAGCGAGCGGTTCGATATCGGCTTGATCTGGCACGAGCGTTGTCACGGCCATGCCGGGCAGCGCTGGGTTCGCGAATTGATCGGAAAGCTGATGGTCGAGGGCGAAGACGACGCGCCGCGCGGCTAGACTAATCGGGCAGCGACAGTTTCCCGCCATCGCCGAGGCTATCGAGTTCGTCGAGCTCGGCGGCGTGGCGGCGGCCCCATTTGCACAGGTCAAGTAGAACTGGCCTCAGGCTTTGGCCCAGCGGCGTCGCTTCATAATCCACTCTTGGCGGCACCTGCGGGAACACCGTGCGGCTCACGATGCCGTGCGCCTCAATCTCGCGCAATTGCTGGATCAAGACCTTCTGGCTGATAGCGGGCATCAGCCGGTTCAGTTCGGACATATTCGGCCTCGAGCTTCTGATATTCGGCGTTTAGCGCCCCAATGGTGGCGTTCTCCTCGGCAGTGAGGTCGAGCGGTTCGCCCTGCACTTAGCCCAGGAGAAACTCGGCCCACTCGTTCATCAGCACACGACGCCGGTCAAAAAAATCGGTGCGCCGATAGGGCTGCTTCAACCGCGTTGGCGATGCGATGTGCCAAAGCCTTGTCTGCGACTTCCTTCGGCACGTTGGTGCATTCGGCCACCCAATCGGTGAACGTGCTGCGAAAGCCGTGAACGGTCGCATTCCCAACCTTCATGTCCCGCAGAACCTTTAGCATGGTCATATCGCTGATCGGCTTGTCACCTGTGAAGCTGAACGGCAGGCTCTCCGGCTTAACCTCGCCGTGTAATGCGAGGTGACGCTGGTGCAGCGCGCGCAGCAGCTTGACCGTAGCGGGGGCGAGCGGAACGACGTGGGCTTCCTTCATCTTCATTCTGGCCGCGGGTATCGACCAGACCGCCTTGTCGAGATCGAACTCGGCCCAGGTCGCCTTGCGAGCCTCATTCGAACGCACAGCGGTCAGCGGTCAGTACCGTGAGCCTGAGCGCGTCCCGACCGAGGGTTGAGGGAAGAGCGCTCAGCGTCTTCATGAAGGCGGGCGCATCCTCATGCGGCATCGCGGCGCGGTGGGTCGCGCGACGGGTCTGGCGCGGCAGACCGCGCGTCACCGATCGAAGCGAAACTTCGTCCGGCACCAGCCCTTTGATGTGCGCGAAGTCCATCACGGTGCCGATACGCTGAAGCACCCGCTTGGCTGTATCCGGGATGGTCAACCAGATCGGCTCCAGCACGGACAGCACCGCCGCGCTGTCGACCGCTGTAACGGCTTTGCCGCCAATATGCGGAAACACGTGCCGCTCAAAGCTCGACATCCATGAGGCGTGTCGCTGGTCCTTCCAGCCGCCCTTCATCGCGTCGTAGCAATCGCGCGTCACCTTCTCGAAGGTCGGTGCCGATTTACGGGTCGCGCGCCGCCTGGAGGGCGGATCAATGCCGGCGCGGACCGCCCTGCGCAGGTCTGCCGCGAGTATCCGCGCGTCGGCCAGTGGTACGTCGTGGGCGGGTCCCAGCCCGAAATCCCGCCGCTGCCCGGCATGCTGCATCCGGAGCACCCACGATCGCGTTCCGCTTTCGCGCACAAGCAGATATAGCCCGTGCAAGTCGGCGTGCCTGCCGGGGCCAGCATGTTTGACCTTGAGAGTAGTCAGCGCCATCGAAACCTCGTTCTGAAGTCCCACATCGCGTCCCACGTTTCGATCCGGATTTTGTGACAAACTGTGGGACGAGCTGGACCGACAGTTTTCAAGTATTTCTCGCTAGATCAATAGGTTGAGACGTCCTGAAGGTTGCTGAGATTTCAGAACGGTATCCGTAGGGGTTAGAAAACCTTACCGGATTAATCCACTATTGCTCTGGAATAAAATACAGCCTCTGCTACGTTAGCTCCGTTTGAAATTCAGGTGGCAACCTGAATGGGGGCCGACCTCAAGCCCGGCTCCCTTTTTTGGCTCGCTTCGAAAGAGGCGAGCCATTTTTTTTGCAAGCCGCGCTCGCGGCTTTCGCCTGAAGATCGCATCGTGCGCGATGGCTAATATGGCTTGCAAGATGTAGACTTCGCAGAGTCGGGTTTACAAAGGCATATGGGAGCACAGACAGAATGCCACGGGTATCGGAACTCTTCTTCAAGACGGCCATCATCTTTTTCCTGCTGGGCATCACCATCGGCATCAAGATGGGCATTTCGGGCGATCATGGCGCCTTCCCGGCGCATGCGCATTTCAATCTTCTGGGCTGGGTCACCAGCGCCATCTTCGGCGGCTACTACGCGCTCAATCCGGCCAAGGCCGAAAGGCGTCTGGCCATGATCCACTACGGCCTCTACACGCTCGGCCTCGTGGTGATGCTGCCGCCGCTTTACTTGAAATACGCCTATGGAATGGACGCCGTCGAGCCGATCCTGGGCATTGGATCGCTGATCGTCGCCGCAGGCGTGCTGATCTTTGCCTATATGGTGTTCTCGCCCGCGCAGCCGGTGCGCTCGGCCACGGTCGCCCCGGCGCGCTAATGCATTGTCGCCCAGAAGTGCGCAGCGGTTCTGGGACAACGACATGCATCAAAGCAAAGACCTAAAGCGCGTCGCCTGAATCCGTTTCAGCGCGACGCGCCTGCATGTCGCCCAGAAGTGCGCAGCGGTTCTGGGACAAACAACATGCGTCAAAACAAAAACCTAAAGCGTGTCGCCTGAATCCGTTTCAGCGCGGCGCGCTATGCATGTCGCCCAGAAGTGCGCAGCGGTTCTGGGACAAACGACATGCGTCAAAACAAAAAACCTAAAGCGTGTCGCCTGAATCCGTTTCAGCGCGGCGCGCCAATGCATGTCGCCCAGAAGTGCGCAGCGGTTCTGGGACAAACGACATGCGTCAAAACAAAAACCTAAGGCGTGTCGCCTGAATCCGTTTCAGCGCGGCGCGCTTTGGATCCGTCGCTCATGGCCGAGCGACCTTTGCGCCGCTCGGCTTGCCGGCTCCCGCGGACCCGCAGTTCCTCGTCTTCTTGCGCTTAGGGTAGTCTTGGAAAGAGGCGCGACAGCAGCGCCAGGATGATGCCGTCCCGCTCGAACGGGCCTGGCAATTTGGCGGGCGAGGCGGCGCCGTCGCTCGACTTGGCTTCGTCGGTCACGCGGGTCTCGCCATGCACGAGCCACAGCACCACCGCGAAGTAGCCTACCTGCAGAACAACCGCGGCAAGGACCGTCCAGCCCAATGCGGCCCAGACTGATCCGGTGGACGTGAATGTCCAGCCGAGGATCACCAGAAGCGTAGCCACCATTCCCACAAGAAACTGCGGAAAATACATTTGCCCAACCGAGCGCCGCGGCCATGTCCGGTCGTCGACGATCTCGCCCATACCTCTACCCGCCATGACCCATGCACCTTTTCCGCTAGGACCGCAAGCTTCAACGACTTGCCAGCGGCCCTGTAGCCCTTTCGTCTGGTCCGGCACGGACCACAGGCGCAGGACTTCTGTGTGAGAACCGCGAGTTGCGCCATATCGTTCCCGAAGAACTTGCATTTAAGGAGCGCCTAATGGAGCGCGGCGCCTGTCAGGCGCGGTAAGCCAGCGCGGTCTTCCCGCGCCTTCGTTTTCGCAAAAAAAAGAGGCCCACCGATCGGCAGGCCCTTTTCTCTTCATGCTGTCTGGATCAGGCCTCCAGGATCGCCACGATCTCGTAGGTGTCCGGATCGACGATGACGATGCGTCCGTCGGCCAGCACGAAATAATCGTAGCCTTTATAAGCCGGAACGATCTCGACGATGCGGGCCGGCAGGCGGTGCAGGCGGATCTTGTGCCGCGGGACCTCGACGCCGACCGAGATGTTGAAGCTGACGTCGCGAACCGGCGTGACGTTGGTCTCGTGGATGATCTGCGTGATCTGCGTCCTCTGTTCGACCGTCACGTTGTTGATCGAGGCGGTCTTGTTCTGGTCGGTCTGCACGTTGGTATTACCCTGGGCATTCTGCTCAGTGCTGGTTCCGGTCTTGCCCTGTGCATTCTGCTCGGTCTGCATCTTGGTGGTGCCGCCCTGGGCGTTCTGCTCGGTGCTGGTTCCGGTCTTGCCCTGGGCGTTCTGCTGGGTCTGCATCTTGGTAGTGCCGCCCTGGGCATTCTGCTGGGTGCTGGTTCCGGTCTTGCCCTGGGCGTTCTGCTCAGTCTGCATCTTGGTGTTGCCCTGAGCGTTCTGCTCGGTGTTGGCGCCGGCCTTGCCCTGGGCCTGCTTCTTCTTCTTCAGCTGCGTGTTGTCCTGGGCGTTCTGGTCCGTGCTGGCGCCCGCCTGACCCTGGGCCTGCTCATCGGTCTTCATCTGGGCCTTGCCTTGAGCCTGCTCTTCGGTGTTGGCGCCGGCCTTGCCCTGAGCGTTCTGCTCGGTCTGCGACTTCATCTCGCCCTGGGCCTGCCCGCCCGCCTTGCCGCCCTTCTGGCAGTCGGCCGTGCCGGTCGCGCAATTGTCGCCACCGCTCGGCTGCGCGGATTCGGTTTGCGCCATCGCCGCGCCGCAACCAACACCGAGCGCGATCATACTTGTGATAAGCACGCGTTTCATTGGATTTCTCCTCGAAAAAAGTCGGTCCCTTCGTTTTGGGTAACCCTGCCCGAAACGCATTGTTCCGAAATTGTTTGGCGAGGAACCGGCGAACGTTTGCCGAAAAACGGGGCCGCGAATTTTTGCCGGAACAAGGCCTATGGAAGGGCGTTACGCACAATGCCTACCAGCTGTGAAATCGCAGGCGCAGCGTGAGAGGCAGCCTATCCATCCAAGGAGAAGATCGATGAAAATGCACCTCATAACCGCTGCCGCGGGCCTGCTGCTCCTGACCGGCATCGGCGCCGCCGCTGCGCAGGATGTCGTGATTGAGCCCGAGCAGGAAACGGTCATCAAGGAATATGTGCATAAGCAGCCGTTGGCCTCGATCGAGATTCCCGGCGTCAAGCTCAGCGTCGGCAGCGTCCTTCCCGACACCGTCGAGCTGCATGAGGTTCCCAACGTCAAATATCGTTACGTTGTCGTCGACAACCAGACGGTCATCGTCGATCCCGGCACGCGCAAGATCGTCCAGGTGATCGAGTAAGGGATCAATTCGCGGCTGAGTAACGGCCTGCCGCCGGCGCGGCGGCCGGCCGTTAACCAGTATTAATTCGTTACCACTTGCTAACGGAACCTTCGATCCGGGCACGCGTTGCCGCCTCTGTGTTCGCACTTGCCTCATAGAGGACACAAGCGTGCGCAGGATTGCGAACCAGGGCGGTGGCGAAACAGGCACGGGTGGGGGAGGAGACCAACCGACATGTCGAGACGAGAAATCGGAACATCCCGTTCGCTGGGGATACGTGTCGCCGATCTGAAAGCCAGGATGCGGGACGCCAGGATCACCGAGCATGAGATGAAGACCTTCCAGAAGGTCGCGGCCATCATGGGGGGCGGCGAGGGCTCCCTACGCATTGAGGCGGACGATCTGATCGCCGCGTCCTTCGTTACCGAGGCGCTGGGCGAATCGACGCCGAACTGACAGCGGCCACCTGCCGAAAATCACCGGTCGAACCAGTCGACCGTCAGCCGGCAAGGCGACGGTCTTCGGACAGGCGCGCAGCGACGCCCCGTTGCTCCGGGATCTGCACGGCCAAATCCTGAACTGATAGGCAAGCCGTTGCGACGCTCCATCCGGAGCCTTCGCCGGCGAGGGGTTTATCCAGGCGCGTGTCGGTGCCGTATGCGGCTTTCGCGTGCCCGGCGGCGCCTGATCTTTGCTTCGCGCAGCACCGCCACCGGATCGGCGCCGGTCCACTCGATCCCGGCCTTCTTCGCGAAGACCAGGAACGCCTCCCGCGCCTGGTCGAGATCGATCTCTCCCGACCGCGCCGCCTCGCAGGCGCGCACCGTCATGGCGTAGCTTTCGCCTCGCGAGACTGCCGGCCATTCCTTGAGAAAGTTCTGCATCGCGGTGAGCGAGGCGATCTCGCGCTTGAAGCCGGCGCCGACCGCAACGGCCACCGGGGTTCTAAATTCGATGTCGCTTTTGATGCGACCTTCTTGTCCGATGAGACCTTCTTGCATGACGGCGCGCCCTATGGATTTCAAAGTCTTGAGGATTTCAAAGCCTTCCAATGCAGAGCCGATGCGAAGGTTCCGCTAGGTCAATCCACCAGGTCAATTAGTCGTCGCTGACGGAACAACACCCCTGCCGAGGGCGTTTGCCCCCGGAGCTCCCACGTTCGACCTGCCGGTGTTTCCGCCCCCGCGGAGGCACGGCGGAGCTCGCCAACGCAACAGGAGATAAACGATGAAAACCACCTTCATTCCAGCTGTCGCCGGCCTGGCTCTGATGGCCGGCATCGGCATCGCGGCCGCGGACGAGGTGATCGTCACCCCTGAGCAGCAGACCGTGGTCAAGGAATATGTCCACAGGCATCCGATCGCCTCGGTCAACGTGCTCGGCCTCGAACTCGGTGTCGGCTCCACGATACCCGATACAGTCGAGCTGCAGCAGGTCCCGGATGTGCAGTACCGCTATGCGATCGTCAATGACCACACGGTGCTGATCGACCCTGGCACGCGCCGCGTCGTCCAGGTGATCCAGTAGCGCCTGGTTGCCGAAGAGCCCGACCTTCCCCGATGCATCGGGCAAGGGTCGGGCTCTTCTCGCACCTGGACATATCGTCTAGATTGGACGGCGGTTTGGGAGGCAACGTTCGGGAAGGAGTCGTTGCCATGCACCATCTACACGTCGAACCACCTGACCTCGCCAAGAGCGTCGACCAGCTTCTGGCTGAACATTGCACCGGCCTGCTGTCGATGAAGGACGCGATAGCGATCCTGCGCAAGCGCACAGGGACGGAGCGCTCTGACGCCGATTTGGCCGGATTGATTACAAAGAAGGCAGCCTATCTCGGCGTCGCCGTCATCGCCGACGGGCACTGAGGAAAATCGCCGCCGAAGTTCGGCCCTCCATGTGTCGATGCGCAAGACGCGGCGCGAAAATTCGGCTAATGTTCGCGCCGGGGAACCGTCCCAACCAAATGGAGGCGACAAGTGACGGACGACAGGCACGAACGCATTCGCCAGCGCGCGCACGAGATCTGGGAACAGGCAGGCAGGCCGGAAGGCGCTCACATGGAGCATTGGGACCAGGCGGCAGCCGAGGTCGACGCCGAGATGAAACCGAAGGCGAAGAGTCCGAAGAAGGCGGTCGCCGCCAAGGTCGAAAAGCCGAAAGCGGCAAAGGCCAAGGCTCCCGCCAAGCCGAAAGCCAAGGCCTGATTTCCGGCGGCCATGCCGCCGCTAGCTCATTCCGACAACGGTCGAAGAGGACGTGGAGAGCCCGCGCCCGGAGTTTGGGCGCGTGAAGACGCTGGAACTTCCGCCGTTGAAGGTCGGGCGGGTTAATATTACCTTCCTCTAAAATTAGCTGTGCTTTAATAGATAAGCTTCGCGCGATCGCAAGTTGTTGAACAGATGGAGCCATCCACTGTGGCATCTCGGCAACACGCGCTCTTTTAGTCAAATAGCCCCAGTAAAAGTCGGTCTTCGGTCTGACTGCCCCGTTGACATCGGCACTCGTCCAATGTGCCTTTCGTGTTAAGGCTTTCTTAACGTCAAGCTTGGGGATTGGGTTATGCGGGGCATCGACCGTTTCATTTTATTTGCGTTTCTGGCTGCGGCAGGCGGCTTTGCGACACAGGCTTCAGCGGCGGTCGACTATGTGCGCGCTTGTGACGCCTTCGGCACGCAATACTATTACAGCCCAGGCACCAATACCTGCATCAACGCCAACACCGGCGAGACCCGGCTTGTGACGGATGATGACAAGGTGGTTGCAGGCAAGACCGCGCTGGCGAGCAAGGTCGACGACATCGATGGTCGGGTCCAGCGCGCCTTCGAAGGTGCCTCTGTGGCCTCGTCGCTCACCAGCCCGGACCTAGTGCAGGGCGAGCATTTCGGCGTGCGCGTCAACTGGGGCAATGCCGGCCAAGCCAACGCCATGGGCGTCACCGGCGCGGCGGTGCTGGGCGAGAGCTTCCTTCCCGGCGGCAGCGGACGGCTGACCGGCGCCGCGGGCGTAGCGTTCTCCGGTAAGACGGTCGGCGGCAATGCCGGCCTGCAGCTCACCTGGTAGCGTGGCCGGGGGCCAATCATGTTCAAATATCTTTTTGCGGCCGTCGCGGTAGCCTTGTGTGGCCTGTCCTTGCCTGCGGCAGCTGCGCAGCCGGTCGAATATGTCCGGGCATGCGACATGTACGGCACCAACTACTACTACAGCCCGGGCACCAACACCTGCATCAACGCCGACACGGGCATGACCAGGCGGCAGGTCGATGACGGCAATGGCGGCGAGATGACCGAGGTCGGCAAAACGGCTTTGGCTGCCCACGTCGACGACATCGATAACCGCATCACCCGGGCTTTCGAAAACGCCTCGATCTCGGCCGCGCTCGCCGCGCCCGATCTTGTCCAGGGCGAGCATTTCGGCCTTCGTATCAACTGGGGCAACGCCGGCGACGCCAACGCTTTCGGCATCACAGGTGCGGCGGTGCTGAGCGAGGGCTTCAACCATGGCGGCCGGCTGACCGGCACGCTCGGCATCGCCTTCGCCGGCAGCCAGGTCGGCGGCAATGCAGGGCTGCAGTTCAGCTGGTAGGCGAGGCCCGGACCGCTACCGCCGCCCTTGTTTTCCGGCGTATCGCGCGACCGCGCAAAGGAAGGCCAGCGCGGCTGTATCGCAGGCAGCCCGCGACGGCGACGGACCCTTGGCGAAAAGGACCGCATCGGCGATTGGGATCGTCAGGCCATGCCTCCTGGCGAATGAGGTGACTTCGTAGGGCTGATCGTCGAGCTTAATGCCGATGTCGATTTGCTGGTCCATCAAAACGAGTTCCTCCCTGGTATACGGCTTTACCCTCCTTCGCCTGAGAGGAATTAACCACCGGCCGCTCGCCTGCGTCCACCAATTGGCGATTGTGTGAAACGATGCATTTTTCGAGGGGTGGCCCAAGGGTTGCAGAGACCTGTCGGCGGCGGCCGTCCCGGGATGACGGCCGCACCGGAGAGGTGCTGTCCTGCCGCGTTCGGTCCTGTCTTTCTTTGCGGCGAAGAGCGGGCTTCCGGCGAAGAGCGGGGACAGGCGCCTCACTCCCACGCATCGCTCGACCTGGCAAACCGCACGCCGGCAGCGAGCATCGCGCTTTCGCATTCGCTGATCAGCCGGAGATTGCGCAAATACCGCGCCACCGTCTCCGGCAGCCAGGCGGCGCAGGCTTCGACATAGGCGCGGCCATGCACCAGCGTGCCGGTCGAAAGCCTGTCCTCCTTCTCGGCGACTACCTTCAGATATTGCCGGATGAAGCGGATGTCGTCGGCGATATCCTGGCTGGCCATGCGCCAGGCGCCGGCAAGGCGCTCGCGCTCGGCAAGCGGCAGTGGCGACAGCAAAGGGCGGGAGAGGTCGGCAAAAGCGGCGTGGTTCGCGGTGTCCAAGCAAATCCCCTCAAAGGAAGGGAAGTATCGTACTTTATGTACGAAACACAATCAAGCGAGATTCGTACAATTTGAACGATAGGAGTTGAAAGCAGTTATAAGAAGTCTGCGAAAATCTTGTAACGCAGCCATCTCCCCCTAGGGGGAGATGACACTTCCTGGCCTGATTGCGCGGCAAAAAAACCTCTTTCCCGCCGCTACAAACAGTGCTTTAACCCGACCATCCACAGGGGTGCTCCGTACGGTCGGGGCTGAGATGGGGGCGGCAAGCCTCCGGACCCTAAAGCTGATCTGGATAATACCAGCGGAGCGAGGCGGGCTATGTTTTCCGGCGCACAGATTTCCCTTTATCCCATGACCGACGATTTCGTCGGCGTCATCCTCGGCGCGCTCGGCGCGCTCGATCCTTACCGTGACAGGCTCAGGATCGAGACCGACGACATCTCGACGCTGCTGGTCGGGCGGCCCGAAGTCCTGTTTGCGGCCATGCGCGACCTGTTCGTGGCGGCGGCGGGAAGCGGCAAGCACTGCGTGCTGTCGGCCGCGGTCTCGCGCGGCTGTCCCGGCGAGCCGGACGATCCGATCTGCCGCTCCGACGAGATCGGCGGCCCGGCGATCCCACTTGACGAACGCAAGCTCGCCGCGCTCAGCGCAGTGAACGCGACGCCTTCGACCAACCAGCCGGTGGTGGCGCAATTCTCGCTCTACGTGATGGGCACCGGCGACCACATGGACGAGATCTACGGCTGCATCGATTTCCTGAAACAGTCCGGCGTCTTCGAGCGCTCGAAGAATTTCTGCACCAAGCTGCGCGGCGATGCCGGCGCGGTGTTCGCCACGCTCAACGAAGCCTTCTGCCGCTTCGGCCCCGGCGCGGGGCACGTGACGCTCGACATCACCATCTCGGCGAACAGCCCGACCGCGGTTTGAGCGCAAGTTCAAGCTGTCGAGGAGAGTGTCGTGGCTGTTTGGTTCGACCCATTGCGTGGGGGAGAGAATCCTACATCTGATCACATCCCGGAAGAGGGATGGGAATCGTCGGCCATTGGCGAAAGCGGGCGCGACAGCCAATCTCCCCCACAAGGGGGGAGATCAGCCGTCGCGTCGGCCTTCGCCAAAGCCGCGCCCGCCGCCCTGGCTTTCATCTTGCTGCTCCTCGCCTGGGAGCTCTACGCCCGCCTCGGCGGCGTCGCTCCCTCCGTGCTGCCGGCGCCGTCCCGCGTGCTGGCGCAGGCATGGGAGAACCGCGCGGCACTGGCCGAAAACACGCTCCCCACCATCCGAGCCACGCTGGCCGGCTTCGCCTGTTCGTTGCTTGCCGCCTTCATCCTCTCCGCGCTGGTCGACTTCCTGCCGCGCTTGCGCCGCGCGCTGTTCCCGCTGCTGATTGCCAGCCAGACCTTGCCGCTGGTGGCGATCGCGCCGCTGGTGGTGCTGTGGTTCGGCTTCGGGCTCTTGCCAAAAATCCTGCTTGTCGCCTTGGTCACTTTCTTCCCGATGATGGTGGCGCTGGTCGAGGGCTATGCGTCGACCGAAAAAGAGATTGCCCAGATGCTCGCCGCCATGGGAGCGGGGCGCTGGCGCATTTTCTGGGCCGCGCGGCTGCCTTCGGCGCTGCCCTATTTCTTCGCCGGTCTGCGCATCTCCATCACCTATGCGGTGGTCGGCGCGATCTTCGCCGAATATGCCGGTGCCGCGAAGGGGCTGGGCATCTACATGCTCAGCGCCAAGAACAATTTTCGGCCCGACCTGGTGCTTGCCGCGGTCGCCGTCAGCTCGGTTCTGACGCTGGCGCTGTTCGGCCTGGCGGTGCTCGTCCAGCGGCTCGCCATGCCCTGGGAAAATGCAGGGAGCGAGACGGCAGGGAGCGAAGGCAAGTCCGATCCTGACGCAGGGGGCCGGCCATGACCCGGCTCGAGCTCCGCGATGTCCGCAAAAGCTTCGGCGCGCTCGAGGTTCTGGCAGGCGTTTCGCTCGATGTCGGCGCGGGCGAGTTCGTCTCGATCCTCGGGCCTTCCGGCGCCGGCAAATCGACGCTGTTCCAACTGCTCACCGGCGCGCTCAAGGGCGAGGGCTCGATGCGCTTCGACGGCGCGCCGCTCGATGGCGCCCGCTTCGCCTTCATGCCGCAGCGCGACGCGCTGATGCCGTGGCGGCGCGTCATCGACAACGCGACGCTGGCCCTGGAAGTGCAGGGCATGAAGCGCCGGGCGGCGCGTGAGCGCGTGGCGCCGTTGTTCGCCGAGTTCGGCCTCGCCGGCTTCGAGCGCGCCTGGCCGGCCGAGCTTTCCGGCGGCATGCGCCAGCGCGCCGCACTTCTGCGCACCGTGGTGCAGCAGCGCGAGATGCTGCTGCTCGACGAGCCGTTCGGCGCGCTCGATGCGCTCACCCGCGCGGCCATGCAGCGCTGGCTCGAAGGCATGTGGCAGAGCCATCGCTGGACGGCGCTGCTGATCACCCATGACGTGCGCGAGGCGGTGCTTCTGTCCGACCGCATCTATGTGCTTTCGGCGCGCCCCGCGCGCGTGGTCCGCGAAGTGGCGGTGCCGCTGCCGCGCCCGCGCACCGAAAGCGCGGCGCTCGCCCGCGAGGCGGCCGCGATCGAGGCCGGCATCCTCGACACGCTGCTTGGGCAGCCGCCGATCCGAGTTCCCGATCATCCGATGGAGAATTGAAATGACTGACCTGACCCGCCGCCAGGCGCTATTCCTGGCCGCCGGCCTGCCATTTGCCGGGGCCATCACATGTGCCGGGGCCACCACTAGTGCCCGGGCCGCCGCGCAGAAAATCACCGTCGCGCTGGACTGGACCGCCAACACCAACCATGTCGGCCTTTTCGTCGCCCGCGACAAAGGCTTTTACCGCGACGCGGGTTTGGAGGTTGAAATCCTGCCCTATGGCGACACCGGATCGGGCACGCTGGTCGCCAACCGTGTCGCCGATTTCGGCATTTCCGGTTCGCTCGGCCTATTCACGCAAAAGAGCGCCGGTGCCGACTTGAAGGCCGTCTACGCCGTCGTCCAGTCCGAGACCGGCCGTGTCGTCTTCAACGCCGACCGCGCCGCGATCAAGAGCCCCAGGAATCTCGACGGCCTGACCTATGGCGGGTTCGGCAGCGCCTGGGAGAACGCGCTGATATCGACCATCATCCGCCATGACGGCGGCAAGGGCGATTTTTCGACCGTGACGCTCGGCACCTCGGCCTATGAGGCGCTGGCCAACGGCGCGGTCGATTTCACGCTCGAGGTCTCGACCTGGGAAGGCGTCGAGGCCGAGCTGAAGGGCCTCAAGCAGCGCAGCTTCCGCTATGCCGATTACGGCGTGCCGGACGAGCACACCACGCTGATAGTTTCCAGCAACGCCTTCCTCGCCACCAATCCGAAGATGGCCGCGGCCTTCGTCCAGGCGACGAGGGCTGGTTATGCGTTCGCCGTGGATCATGCACAGGAAGCCGGCGACCTGCTGATCGCCGCCAACAAGGACACGCTGACCAACCCGGCGCTGGTGCACGCCTCGCTGAAGGCGCTGAACGACGGGCATTTTTTGAAAAGCGCGCAAGGCGCCATCGGCACGATGGACAAGGCCAAGATGGAGGCCATGGGCGGGTATCTGCTTGCTTCCGGGATATTGCTCGACGGCAATGGCAAGGTGCTGAAGGAGAAGCCGGATTTGGGGGCGTATTACACGAATGAGTTTTTGGGGTAGGACAAGACGAAGGGAGCCATAGGTCGAACGCATTGGGCCTCCCCAGATCAGCTGTCCGCCTTCTTGCGGCCGAACAGCCTTCTCAGCCAGACCAGTGGCAGCAACAGCAGGAAGGCGCCTTTCTTCAGCACCAGCAGCGCGAGCGCGATAAGGCCGGCGCCGGCGGCCTTGCCGTATTTGACGCCGAGCATTGTCGCCAGGACGCCCAGCGCGCCATATCCAGCCACCTTGTCGCCGCTGGAGAATTCGAAATAGGAACTGCCGGCCTTCGACTTGTAGGCGTCGGCCGATGCCTCGACGATTTTCTGCACGGCATCGCCTGTGATGTTGCCGTTCACCGGCACGATCTTGACCGGGACATAGCCCTGCCGGTCGAAGATCGAGACCGAGATGTTGATGGTCCTATCGCCGGCCCAGTTCAGGATGTTGGCGTAGTAGAGGATGTTCTTGGCCTTGTCGATTTGCGGATAAACCAGCCAGCCGTCGAAGCGGATGTCCTGGCCCAGCCGTTCCGACTGCGCCTTCACCGAGTCCTTGAAGCTCTCCTCGAGGGAACTGATTTCTTCGTTGCGATCTGCGCTGTCCCAGTCCGCCAGGCTGACATAGCCGTCCGACACCGGCTTTTCGACGGTGAGGTTGTCGATCTCCGGCGTGAAGCCGAAGATCAACTGGTCGATCGAGCCGCACTGGTCACGGTCCCAGCCGAACTCCTTCACCACCAGGTTGCAGCGGTCCTCCGGCTTCAGGTAGATGGCGCCGCCACCAGCCGGAGTGATTGTGCCTCTGGCGGCGCTCAGAGGCTGGGTAAAATTTTGCGGATGATAGTCCGTGTCCTCGGCATGCACGATGGCCGGCTGCGCCAGAAAGCAGGCATGCGCCACCATGATGAAAATCAGGTTTTCCCTGACTGATTTGTTCATGACCCCCTCCCGCTAACGGGACCCCAACCTCACGCACCCGTGATCTAAAAGGATTTCGACAACAAGTACAAGACGGAAAGGTTCTTTTTTTGTTCTTCGCCAAGACCGTTACACTATTGCGACGCTCTAAGCCTCACATATCGATCATCGACCGCTTCACCCGTCCGATGATGGTGATCGCGCCTTCCAGCTCCGGCGGGGGAATATCCAGATACGACGCTGGCTGGAAAGGCGGGGTGTCGTTCGGCCGCCAGCGCTTGTAGGTGGCGCGGCCGGTTTCGTCGGAGATCACGTAGCAGCCATTGGTCACCAGCCGCTTGTCGCGCAGGTTGACGAAGATGATCGAATCCGGCGGCGAGATCTTGTTCATCGACGGCCCGTCGACGCGCAGCGCGATCCATTCGCCTTCCTCGAGGTCGGCGGTGGGGATCGTCGGATAGTCGGAGAGGTTGACGACGCTGTCCTGGCTGCCGAGCTCGCCGGCGCTGATCCACGACACGATCGGCACGTCGATGGTGACGGGCGAGGGGGCAAGGTGCACCGCGCTGGCCTCGGCGCCGTCGACCCCCAAACCACCATTGAACAAGAGCCAGCCGGGGTCGACCCCGAACAGCCGGCCGTATTTCTCCGCCGCCTTGCGCGACAGCGGCCGGTTGCCGTTCTCGTGACTGATCAGTGTGTTCTTGTTGATGTCGCGCAAGGCGCGGGCCGCATCGCTGGGCGAGGCATAGCCGGCCTGGGCGCGCGCCTGCTGCAATCTGTGCCGAGAATCCATCATCGTACAAAATGCCTGAAATTTATCGTCCAAAGTGTACGATTTTGCTTGCGCGCCATTCGTACATAACGTACGCTTAGCGCATGAATGAACATCCCGCAAGCATTTCCGCATTGCCCGTGATTCCGGCGCTGAACGCGCTGCCCCCATCTTTCCATTTTGAGTCACCTGTCGAATTCCAATCGTCCGGACTGTCCTCCTCCCCGGTCCGGGCGCATTCCGGGGCGCTTGCCCCGGATCCGGTCGAACCGCCCGCACCCCGGTTCACCGGAACGGCCGGAGCCGCTCCTCCCCCGGCTCCGGCCCCCAATTCGGGCACAAGCTGCATCCGCACCGAGGACGGCACCGTCATCCTGTTCGACCGGATGACGGGCCGGGCGGTGTCGGGCCTGACGCGCGCGGCGGCTGAAGCCAGGCTTCGCGAACTGGCCAGACTTCGCGAACTGGAATGGGCCGCGCGCCCCGCCTGATCCCAACCCTTTTCCGAACCCGACCGACGGCCTCGCGGCCGAACCCTGGCGCTCGGCCCGAGCCCTTCGCAAGCCGAACCCAAGCCCTAGCAATCAACGGAACGAGAAGATGGCAGCCGCCTACACCGAGAAGGAAATCGACGAGATCGCCGCCTGGCTTAAGGAGGGGCTTTCGGCCTCGCGCATCGCCGGCCGCTTCAGCGCGCTGCGCGGCAGCACGGTCTCGCGCAACGCCATCATCGGCATCGTCCACCGCAACGCCGGCCTTCGCGCCATCGGCTTCGCCAACCCCAAGGGCGGCCGCGCCGGCGGCCGGCCGAGGAAGAACGCGCGGCTACAGGCGCAAGGCAGCCGGCGGGGCAGGGCGGCCGTTGGAGGTGCCACGCTATCGGAACCGGCCGCTCTTTCCCGATACGCCGAACTGGTAGAGGGCGCCGGCGCCGAAGCTGCCAATCTCACCCCCAATCTTACATCGGCAAGAGGGGAAGATGTCCGATCCACCCTCCGCAGCAGCGGCGTAGCGGCAGCGAAGGACGGGCAGGACAAAGGGGGGCGCGGTCCCGCCGACGTGTCCGCTTGTGGGATCGCCACGCAAGCAGACTGCATCCCCACCCCCAGGCTGAAGAAACCCAAGCCCCGCAAAACCGCGCGCACTTTGCCACCGGCCTGGCTCGCGCCGGGCACCCGCGAGAAATCAGAAGCGCACCTCTACAAGCTCCCCGCGCCGCCACCCCCGGTAGCGCCCGGCCGCCAGCCGCATGTCGCGGCGATGCGTTTCCTCAATTGCCTGTTCGGCCGCTGCCGCGCGCCGATCGATCTCGCGCTGCGCGAGGATGCAGAGGACGATCCCGTGGGCGCTCGGCCCGGCCCCGACATGCTCTGCTGCGGCCTGCGTACGACAGGCACGCGCTCCTATTGCGCGCATCACCATGCAAGGTTTCACGGCCATCGCGGGAGGGGGACGTGAGAGGCGGGGCGATGAAGGCACCATCGCTGGAGCTGCCAATCTCCCCCCTTGCGGGGGAGATGTCCGGTCCACCCTCCGAAGCTGCAGCGCAGCTGCTGCGAAGGACGGGCAGGCCAGAGGGGGGCGCGAAGGAACGCAGCCTCCCTGTTAGCTACCACCCCACACCCAAGGACCAGCCCATGCCCCGCAAACCAACCAAAAAACCCCAACCCCCCAAACTCCCCAAGGGCGAGGCAGAGCAGGTGCGCATCCGCCGCGAGGTCGGCCATGATTTTGCGTTGAAGCAGGACGCTTTCGGCCGCCAGCGGCTCACCCCCGGCACGGCGGAGGCGCAGCGCGTCTACGAGGTGTCGAACGGCGGCTATACCTCCACCGGCGGTGTCGTGCGCCTGCGCAATGTCGATCCGCTCAACGGCATCACCTCGCTCAGCCGCCAGCAGCGCGAGGCCGGACAGCGCTTCCGCGACGATTTCGAGCGCAGCCAGCGCGAGGGCCTGCAGCCGCAATCCTGGAGCGAGCGCATCGACAGCGGCCGGATTGGCGGCATCCCCGACCGCGTGCTGTCAGCCGGCCGGGCGCATGCCCACGCCGCCGCCGCCCTTGCCCATTGGGAAGTGGCGGAAGTGGTGCGCAAGACCTGCCTCGAAGGTCAGTCGGTGAAGGCCATCGCCGAACGCACCGGCGACGGGCGGGATGTGGTGGTGAAGATGTTGAAGGTGGGGCTCGACCTGCTGGCGGTGCATTACGGCATGATGGGCAGGCGGGCGGGGTGAGGGGATCGCCGCGGCGAAACAAGCGCTTAGGGCAGTGAAGTGATTCACGATGCGAGGTGGCTGGCGTGAACTTTGCGGAGGCTTGGCGCTGCCCCTCATCCGCCCTTCGGGCACCTTCTCCCCGTAAACGGGGCGAAGGAAGAGGCGCGGCGCCGGCGGCAGCCTCTTTCGCCCCGTTTACGGGGAGAAATGCCCGGCAGGGCAATGAGGGGCGGTGCCAACCGAACGCTTCTCAGGCTCCAGTCTTGTCCGCCTTCGTTGGCCCTTCGCCACCCTCCGGCGCCCTCTCCCACCCAAACACACTCCGTCCGCCCAGCAGATGCGACTGGTCCATTTCCCCCGCCACGATCTCCTTCAAGCTCGGCCCCGTCACATACCGCTCCATCCGGCGTGACTCCCCGTCCAGCCGCCGCAACGCCTGCAACTCCTCGTCCCGCCCGAGCTTGGCCTTGCCCACCGCCGATTTCAGCACCGAGATCGTCTCGTCATAAACCTTCAGCGGCACGGGGAAGGGGTGGCGGTCCTTGCCGCCGTGGGCGAGTGAGAAGCGCGCCGGGTCGGAGAAGCGGTAGGGTGCGCCGTGCACCACTTCCGAGACCATCGCTAAAGCCCGTACCGTGCGCGGGCCGACGCCGGGGACCAGGAGCAGCTCGGGGAAATCCTTCGGACCACTCTCGATGGCCGACGCGATGTTGCCGTGCAGGCGGCGCATGACGATGTCGCTTTCGCGCACGTCGTGATGTGCGGGCATGACGAGGTTGGGCAACAGTGGCTGCGCGGCGGGTTCCGGCTCGGGCCGTGGCTCCAGCACGGCAAGCTCGGCCAGGATCTTTTCCGGGCTCATCGTCTTCAAGAGCTCGATCTGGCCGCCGCGCGCCTTCTCGGCGCGACGGTCGGTGAGGTTGACGATCTCGCCCTGGCGCTCGCCCTCGATCGCCGCATGCGGCTGGTCGACGAAGCTGGTCAGCCCTTCCGACAGCCAGTGGTAGCGGCGCGCCTGGCGGGCATCGCCGTTCATGCCTTGCTGCACCACCACCCAGCGCCCGTCATCGGTGACGATGAAGCCGTGCAGGTAAAGGTCGTAGCCGTCCTGCACGGCCGCGCTGTCCACCTTGGCGACGAGCCGGCTGGCGGTGGCGAGCGCCTCGCCGTCCAGGCCGACGCGCTCGCCGATGGCGATCAGCTCGCCCGGCGTCTTGCGCGAATGCGCGCCGCGCCCGCCGCAGACATGGATGCCGAGCTCGCTCGCCATCGGATTCAGCCCGCGCTTCAGCGCGCCGATGACGGAGGTGGTGATGCCGGAGGAATGCCAGTCCATGCCCATCACGGCGCCGAAGGACTGGAACCAGAAGGGATGCGCCAGGCGCCGCAAGAGCTCGTCGCGGCCGTAATGGTGGATGACGGCCTCGCACAGCACCGCGCCGAGCTTCGTCATGCGATCGCCCAGCCATTTCGGGACCCGCCCGCCATGCAGCGGCAGGTCGGCGCTGCCGCTTCGCTGCGTCACCTTTGTTCTCCTCGGAGCCGGCGACTTAGATGGCATTTTGGCGGGGATTTGCAAGCGTGGAAGGAGCGGGCATGCGCTGTTGCTTCGTCATTCCAGGGCGGAGGAAGGAGCGAAGCGACGCGCGCAGACCTTAGCCATACGGCGACGTGTCACCGTCCACTTTGCCAACCCCGCCCTGCTGCGCGCTCCTGCCCGGCGGTAGATATGGCTACTCGCAGACACGCACCTCCCGCATGAACCGGTGGTCACGACTGTGGTGCCCCACCGTTTCGATCCGGCAATGGCGGGCGTGGCGCACGACATGATAGCGGACCGGCGGGGCGACGTAGCCGCCGTCGTAGTCGTCTTCTTCACCGGGGGCATAGTTGAGATAAGGGCCGCCCCAATAGGAGCCGTAGATCGGAACGGAGCCGTAACTGTCGTAAAAGTCGCCGAACGGGCCGTAGTCGAAATAACTGCCGCCGAGGAATACATTGCCTGCATCCGCCGGCGTGACGATGGCCGCTGCCGAGGCTAGGGCGAGCACCGAGGCAAACAGGAATTTCCGCATGGCAACCTCCTGAGGTTCTCCATGATAACGCGCGGCACGCCGAAGGGTCTCGCCGCCCTCGCAGGATCATCAGGATTTGAAGGGTCCGTGAGCGTCCGCAGCTGCCGGCTGCATTGCGGACGATCGCGCGAGGCGGCCAAAAGCCGTCCCACGCGACTTATCCAGGCTCGCTTAGTAGCGGTTGTAGCCGTGACCGCAGATCCGCACTTCTTCCACCACGCGATGGTGGTGGCGCCAATGGCTCACCAGTTCGGTGCGGCAATGACGCCGGTGATGATAGCGCACCACATAACCGTCATTGTCGTAATCGTCATTGTAGACGTGCCGGTAGTAGCGGTGCGGGTAGTACCCGCCATAGTCGTCGTAGTAGGGATCATAGGACGGACCGATGCCGATACCGAGCTGCACGCTGCCGGCGCTGGCCGGCGCGATCGCAAACGCCGAGGCGATGGCGATCATCGAAGCAAGCAGAAGCTTTTTCATCGCTGCCTCCTTTAGATAGACGCCCCTTCGAGTAATAAACGGTTTCGGGCGGCCGGTGTTCCCCGGAATCGCGAGGGCGCGGCGCCCTATCTTCCCCCTCTTGGGGCAAAGTGAAGGGAAAGGCCCGGCCCACTCGAGGACAAGCCTGCTCGCAAACGCAGGAAAATGCTTCTCCCCGCAAGGCCCACAAGGAGGAGACAGACGCCGCCGTCGCCATACCGCCACCTGCTGTCGCGGCGTCGCGCGTGCACGCCGGCGCCAGTCGTTATTCATCTCCCAGCCAAACCCGCGAACTTAGGAGCCTTCGATGACCAAGCAGACCATCCTCAAATTCGGCGCCATCGACCATGCCGAGGCCGGCGACCTGCCGGGCTGGGTCGTCGTCGAGGGCAGGCCGACGATGCAGACGGCCGTACAGCACACCACCGAGGACGGCAAGGTGATGTCCGGCACCTGGCGGGCTTCGCCCGGCACCTATCACGCCACCTACACCGACTATGAATTCGTCCACATGATCGCCGGCCGCATCGTCATCACGCCCGACGGCGGCGAGCCGGTCGAGGCCGGCCCCGGCGACGCCTTCGTGGTCGAGGCCGATTTCAAGGGCACCTGGAAGATCCTCGAGCCGGTGACCAAGCATTTCGTTGTTGTGGTGGGGTAAAGGGGCGCCGTCGCAGGAACTGCTGATCTCCCCCCTCGTGGGGGAATGCCCGGCAGGGCAGAGGGGTCGCTGCGCGTGAAGTGCCGACGCCTTCCGAGGAGCCTCCGAAGAGAGAAGACGTCGGCACTCTTTGCGCGGCGCCCCCGCTGGCCGCTTCACCGCCCCACCTTCGAAATCACTCTTTTCTCCACATCCGGCTCCAGCGATTCCGCGAAGGGCGTGGCCATGTGGTGCTGGTCGCGGAAGGCGAGCTTGCCGTCGATGAAGACGTGGCAGGTGGTGGCGCTGCAGAAGCGGTCGGTGAGGTCGACATAGCTCGCGTTGGGGATGCTGGTCACGATCTCGCGTTCCACCGCCGCCATCCGGTCGTTGGCGGCATAGGCCCGCGTCTGGTCGCAGCTTGAGGGCGTTTGGTCCCGCCAGAGCGCCCGCGCCACGCAGGTGTCGACATTCGCGTTGTTGAACGGCACGTCGCGGATGAAGGCGACCTTGAGGCCGGCTTTGCTGAGGCTGGTGAGCGTGGAGCGCAGGCCGGCCCGCCAGGCGGCGTCCTGGCTGTCCGTGTCGCCGCCGCGGCCCGCCATCTTGCGCCCGCTGGTCAGCGCCAGCTCCGAGATGACCACCAGCGCCGGACGCGCCTTGATGATCTCGGCGATCGCCTGCTCGCGCCAGCGGTCGCATTCCAGGTAGGCGCGCTTGAGCTCGGACGACCAGACGCTGATTCGCGAGGCGCGGCAGGAGTTCTTCAGCCAGGTCACCACCCGGTAGCCGTTTTTCCGGCCCGCCTCGATCAGCGGCGTCGACCAGTGGTCGGCGTGGGAGTCGCCGAACAGAGCGATGATGCGCCGTCCCTCGCCGAACACGCAGGGTTTCGGCGTCACCGTCTCATAGTCCAGCACGCAGCCCGCTTTGGCGCGGGCCGTGGAAGGTTCGGCGGCACTTGCCGCAATGATGCGCTGTTGCGGATCGAGGTCGCGCACGGCGAGCCTGGCATTGCCATAGGCGGCTGCGACGCCGGTGCCGGTCAGGAGGAGGGCCGGCACCAGCGCCCGCGCCGCATTGGCCATCAGCCAGCCGTTGCGACGGATAGGGTTCTCGATGAGGTGATAGCTGAAAGTTGAGAGCGCCAGCGTCAGCGCAAGGCACAGCAGCCGCTCGGCCGGCGTCAGCTCCGGCGCCAGCATGCCGGCATAGACGATCACCGGCCAATGCCAGAGATAGAGCGAATAGGAGAGCCTGCCGATCCACTGCAACGGCGGCAGCGCCAGGGCGGCGTTCACGCAATTCCCTCCGGAATTGCGCGGACGAGGAGTGCCGTCCCTGGCGCCGGCCGCTCCCGCCTTGAGCAGAAGGACTGTACCGGCCACCGGCAGAAGCGCCAGAAAGCCGGGGAAGGGAGCGTCCTCGCTGAAGGTGAGATAAGCGACCCCGATCATCGCCAGGCCGGCCAGGCTCAACGCCCGCCCCAGCTGCGGGCGCTCCTGCAACAGCCTTGCCGGCGCCATCGATGCGAGGCCGCCGGCGGCAAATTCCCACGCGCGCAGCGGCGAAAAATAGAAGGCCCAGGGCTGCGAGACGCTCGTCAGCCAGGCACAGAGGATGAAGGAGGCGAGGCCGGCAATGCCGATCGCAAGCATGATGGCGCGCTTGCCGGGCTTAAGAGCAATTCCAGGAAAAGTGTGAAACGGTTGGGCTCGGCGGCTTCGCCGTAGCCTTCCGTCCGGAATTGCGTCAGAACGAAAAGCTGGAGCGGTTCGCCGTTTCCGTGAAAGGGTGAACCGCTCCAGCCAGGCGGCCAGCATCAGCAGCGCTGGCCAGGCGAGATAGAATTGCTCCTCGACCGACAGCGACCAGTAATGGATGAACGGGTTGCTTGCCGCGTCATTGGCGAAATAGTCGAACGACCAGCGGATCAGCCACAAATTGATCATATAGGCCGAGGCGAACATGGCGCCCTTGGAATAGAGCGCCTGCTCCTCCGGCGACAGGAGGACCGCGCCGGCGGCAAGCGTCGCGGCGATGACGAAAAGTGCGGCCGGCAGCAACCGCCGCGCGCGCCGGGCATAGAAGCGCAAAAGGTCGAGCCGGCCGGTGTCGGAGATCTCGGCGACCAGATGGCGGGTGATCAGATAGCCCGAGATGACGAAGAAGATGTCGACCCCGGCAAAGCCGCCGGGCAGCGCGGTCAGGCCGAAATGGTAGGCGACGACACCCGCCACGGCCAGCGCCCGCAACCCTTCGATGTCGGGCCGGAAATCCCGCGCTGATGCTGACACGAATACGAACCTCGCACTGTTCGTTCGTATCCCGCCTGAGGCAGAGGTTCGGCCCTACGGGCTGATATCGCAATGCAACAAATCTAACGCAGTGCAACATAATGGGAGGGCTCTTCCTTCTCCCCGTTCACGGGGAGAAGGTGCCCGAAGGGCGGATGAGGGGCAGCGCCATGCCTGTGTGGCGAGGCTCCGTTGCTGTCGTTCACGATTGACGCTCGAAATCTTGCCAGCGTCGCGCTGCCCCTCATCTGGCTGCTGGCTGCCGCCATCTTCTCCTTGTGAACGGGGAGAGGGGACGCTGCCGCTCCGGCTTTCGCCAATCGCCCTTCGGTCAACGCCTCGGCCTCGATTTCGACCGGGAGGGGCAGGGCCTCGGCCCCTCATCACGCCTTCTTCAAAAACTCCGTCTTCAGCACCAGGCCCTTCACCTGCTTGGTGTTGCATTCGATCTCGCCGGGATTGCCGTTGAGGCGGATGTTCTTCACCAGCGTGCCGCGCTTGATCGTTTCGGACGTGCCCTTGACCTTGAGGTCCTTGATCAGGGTCACGGAGTCGCCATCCTTCAGCGGCGTGCCGTTGCTGTCTCTTATGTCCGTCATGGGTGGGTCTTTCATCGGGTGGATAGCCTGCGTCCGCCTATCGCGCCGACGCCGGCGTGGTCAAGCCAATCACGTCTTAATCGTCACCTCGGCCTCGATCTCGACCGGGAAATTCAGCGGCAACGCAGCGACGCCGATGGCCGTGCGGGCGTGGCGGCCGATCTCCGGCCCGAAGATTTCGAGGATGAGCTCCGAAAAGCCGTTCATCACCGCCGGCGTCTCGGTGAAGCGCAATGCCGAATTGACCATGCCGTGCACGCGGCACCAGCCGGTGATCCGGTCGAGGCTGCCGAGCTCGCGTTTCAGGCTGCCGAGCATCGACAGTCCGACCTTGCGGGCCGACGCCCGCGCCTCGTCCAGCGACACGCTCTCGCCGACCGCGCCGAACGGAGCGGCAAGCGAGCCATCCGGCTCCTGCGGTCCATGGCCCGAAATATAGGCGCGGTCGCCGCGCACATTCACCCAGGGAAAGGGCAGCACCATGCCCGGCGGGAGCTTCAGCGGCGGCGGCAGGACGATGCCGAGCGCGGCAAGCTTTTCGTCGGCACCCGGCATGGCATGGCCTCCCTCGGAGTTCGTCGTACAGCGCCATCGAGCGCCGTGGCGGAGCTTTCCGGTTCGGCGACCTTTCGTCAAGAATGACTTGGGCTCGAAGAACTTGGGTTCGAAGAAAATGGCTGGGCCTGAAGAGCTGGGTCCGAAAAGACTCGGCGCGAAAACTTGGCCCGCGCGGGCCGCAGCCTTGCGATCCGCGCGGGCAGGCGCCGGCCCCCGCCGCCGGCGCCAAGCCCCGGCCCTCAGGCTGGCCGGGTGGCTCTTTGGTTCGGCCGTCCGGGCGCTGCCTTTTCTTCGCCGATCCCGAATGGCGGACCGCTATGGGTCCCCGGAATGGCCACCTTTGCCTGACGCGGTTCCGGACCAAAACCGCCGAACACGGTTCCTGGAATTGCTCTAGAAGTGCAAGTCCAGCGGCTGCGGATAGGCCTGGCCGGCATCGGCCGGCGTCATCGTGACCGCGAGAGGCAGGACGCCGCCGGTGGCAGTCTGGTCGAGCAGCGGCTTGCTCTTTTCGGTCTTGGCCACCTTGCTGTCGCTTTCCGGAATTTTCGTCTTGGCCCCTGCGGCTTGCGTCAGTGCAAGCGACAGCAGAAGTGCCGATAGCGTCGATAGGATGATCTTCATAACGGGTTCCCTTCTTGGTTCCGTGGCCTCCTCATTGCTTGAAGCCAGCTGCGTCGAGCAGGGCGACCTGCTTGCCGTCGATGTAGAAGCGTATCGCGTGCGCGTCGTTGTCGACGTCGATGCGCGTGGGCTGCACGGCGGGCGCCGCGGGCGCCGCTCTGGCGTATTTCGACGGAAATTCTCCCGCGGGCGCGTACACGAACATCAGCCCCAGCGCGATGCATCCAGCGGTAAACAAGACAAAGGTGAGTGTCGAAGAGGTGGTCGAGGTCATCTGATCGTTCCCTTCCTGATGAGGTGGCTTTACGGTTCGGTTGTTCCCGGCTCTGCGAGCCGGGTTTCGCCGTTGCTCGAAAATCGAGCGTGTCACTGCTCTACGAAGGAAGGGGATGACGTACTCAAGCCTACATTCAGCGCGTTTTTCATGATGGTCTGCCCCTAGCCCGCGGCCAGCTTAGCGTCGGCAGCCGGATGGCAAAGGCCAGCAATGTGGAAGGGCGTGGAATTCTCTGGAATTCCAGGGATATCGGCCCGTGGAAGGTTGGAACGCCGGACGTATGGCGGCGACGAAAGTCCGGCGCGAACCATGGCCGCGATACGTATCATCCCGAGTCGACGCCGTGCCGGCGGGCAGCCGCAGCCGGTCATGGGCAGACCGGATTCCACGGGAGGGCATGGGTTCCGAGGGGCGGTTCGATGGCACAACATATCGCGCAGAAACTGCGGCTGACATCGGCCTTGCTCGGCACTGTGACCCGCAAGGATCTCGCGGCGGCGTTCCGCGCCGTCAATCCCAGGACCGCATTCGACCTCGGCCGCGCCGACAAATGGCTGCAGGGCCGGGCTCAGCCGCGCGAACTCAGCGTCTATGAGGACTGGGCAAAGCTGTTGCGGCTGGAGCAGCCCGGCAAGTGGATCGCCGAAAGCGACCTGCCAAGCTTCACCGCCGCCGTCTGCGCCCGTCACGGCCTCGACAAGGTCGATCTCGAACGCCACGCCGCGCAGCAGTTCGAGACAGCCTCCTCGCATGACGACCGGGCTCACAGCGTCGCGCTCATCGGAAGCTATGCCTGCTATTCGCGCGCCTGGTCGCCCTACTATCGCGGCCAACTGATCAAGGGCAGCCTGTCGATCGAGGGTGGGCCGGGCGTACATGGTCTCACCGCCCGCTACAGCGAGGCGCTGCCGACCGGCAAGCTTGTGCTTGGCGGTCCCGTCTCGCCGGCAAAGCGCGGCCTTTATATCCATGTCCGGGAAGTCGGCGGCGATGCCCAGTTCTTCCTCAGCCTGTTCCCGCGGTCGCAACCGGGCAGCGTGCTTGGCGGCTACATGTGCGGCACCGCCGTCATCGGCCCGGAGGCGCAGCCCTCGCTGACCAGGATCCTCATCGTGCGCCTGCGCGATCCGGCGCCCGCCGCAGCCGCAGCCGCATGGAGCGGGTACCTGCTGCCCGACCAGTCGATAACAGCGGATCTGGCAACGCTGGGGGTCTCCATCGAACAGCCGGAGCAGGTTGACCGGCAGCTCTCGCGATTCCTCTTTGGAGGCAGCGACGGCGGCGTCCACCAGGCCTCACCGACGGAGTTCCGCGCCATCCTCGACGTGTTCGACCGCCATTGGCTGCAGCACGCGGGTTAACCCGCGTCGTAAAGTTCTGTCGGGGACGGCGCCAGATGTTGCCGGCCAGCCACAGCCCGCGCTCTTTCGGTGGCGGCCAGCTCTCGTTGCGCCTCGATGGCGCAAAAAGGGGCTACATGCGGAACGGGATGGAATTCTCTGGAATTCCTGGAATATTAGCCAATAGAAATAAAGGTACGGGGTGAGGAGCCTGCGACATGCTCGCTTGCTCAGATTGCAGCGCACAGTGAGCTGCGGGGAGCGTGAAAGCATGATCTTCGCTCGAACAAGAAGCCAATCCCGATTCCATCGGGATGAAACAGGTCAAGCCGGATGGCACTGAACATCGCGCAGAAGTTACGACTGACCTCGGTCGTGCTGGGAACCGCCAGCCGCAAGGATCTGGCGGCGGCGTTCCGCGCGGTCAATCCAAAGACGGCTTTCGATGTCGGGCGCGCCGACAAATGGCTGCAGGGGCGCGCGCAGCCTCGCGAGCACAGCGTCTACGACGATTGGGCGAAAGTGCTGCGCCTGGAGCAGCCCGGCGCCTGGATCGCCGAGAGCGATCTGCAGAGCTTCGCAGCCGCCATCGCGGCCCGCCACGGCATCGGCGTGGCGGAGCTCGAACGCCGCGCCCACGCGCAGTCCGCTGCCTCGCCCGGGCATGACGACAAAGGCATCGGACTGGCGCTCGCCGGGACCTATGCCTGGTACTCTCGCGCCTGGTCGCCCTATTATCGCGGCCAGCTCATCAGGGGCCGCCTGGCGATCGAGGCGGGGCCGGGTGCGCATGCCTTCACCGCCATATATCGCGAGACATTGCCGAGCGGGCAGTTGCAGTTCTCCGGACCGGTCACGCCAGCAAAGCGCAGTCTCTATCTGCATCTGAAGGAGGTGGGCGGCGAGGCGCAGTCCTTCCTTTGCCTGTTCCCGCATACGCAGCCGGTGAGTGTGCTCGGCGGCTATATGGTCGGCACCGCCATCTTCGCCCCGGAAGCGCAGCCCTCGCTCACCAGGATCCTGTTGGTGCGCCTGCGCGATGCGCCCGCCGCCGAACAATGGGGCGGGCCCCTGCCGCTCGGCATCTCGATCGCCGCCGACCTGGCAAGTCTCGGCATCGTCATGGAGCACCCGGAAGCAATCGACCGCCAGCTCGGCCAATTCCTCAGCGCCGACAGCGACGGCGGCGTCAACCAGATCCCCCCGTCCGAATACCGTGCCATCCTCGACGTGTTCGACCGCCATTGGCTGCAGCACGCGGGTTGATCTGCGGCTGCCGTCCACTCGATCGGCTTTAAGCAAGCTGTAAAGCTGAAAGCCGGACCGGCCAGGAGCGGGCGGTACACTGCGCAGGTGCCCGCCCGTCCGGCGCCGCCGCCAAGCTGCTGAAACCCCGTCCGTCCCCAACAGCAACGGTCATGGCGTGACCAGTGGTTGCGGAGTGCCATTGGCGTGGTTTCCTGTCAACGCCGCCTGCGGGTTGCCCGGAGGCGCCCAATTGGCCGCCTTTTCGTGCCCGCCGCGCGCTTTTCAACCAGGCCGAAGTCGTGGCGAAAGATCGCGAAATGGCGGAATTCCGGCCTTTCCGATGTCTCGAACGCTCCGCCGGACATATATGCGTATCTGCTTGAATAGGCTGCTTTTTCGCCGGCCGACATCTCTCTTCCCCCGACTTTTTTTGGGCGTATTTCGGCATGCAGCATTGGCGCCCCGGCAACAGTCGATTGCCTCTTTAAGCGGCGCCGGACGCTTCTGTGAGCAGTTTCATGATGTTCTCATCAAAGACGTGATAGAATGCATTAAAGGGGGAAGTTGCGATGGCCAATCTGTTGTTCGAGGTTCTTGCCAGACGGCGATCATGGCTGGATCGGGTCGCATTGGGGTTGCTTGTCTTCCTGGCGACACTGGTCGCCGCGCTGATGGGTGGCGCCAGCACCTAGAGCAGACTTTCGTCCGCAATTGCCACAGAGCAAAAGCGGTCTCCTATTTCCTTTGCCCGATCGCCTTGAATTCGAACGTCGCTGGCCGCAGCCTTGCCGGCCGCGGCCGCTCGGTGAGGTCGATCACCCGGACCCACCTGGCGGCGCCGGCGCGCAAGGTCACCTTCAGGCCAAGTGCCTTCTCGGCCGCCTCGAAAGGCGTCTTTGCTTCGACCGAATGGACCGCGACTACGGTTTCGCCGTCTATTTCCTCGACGCGATAGATTTTCATGCGCGCCTCCCGGAGCGCTCCGCCGTTTCGTTTCTCGCGTGGAGGCCTTTATATTAGAAATCCGGAATGTGTAGCAAGATTGCCAGCCGCAAATACCGTGATCGGCAAGGCCGGACGGCGGCTCAGTCCTGCAAAATGGAGGGCGCGCTGTAGCCGCGCAGGCCGGTTCCGTTGCAGGCCTTGCAGGAAACCCGTTGACCCGGGCAATTGTCGCGCAACGCCCCAGGGGGACAGCAAGCGCCGTTCGACGCCACCTGCTTTTCACACTCGAACACCTTGCCGGCACCCAGGCACCGGGGGCAGGTGAATTTCCTGAATTCGCTCAAGCGAGCCCTCCGGCTGTTTCACAGGCGCCCGGCAACGCGCTGACCATGCCGCTTGTTCCATGACGGACGCGGTTTGTGTGCGATGGTATATGTTAGTGATACCTAATATTCTAGGGATACCGCCTGCAACGCGCGGTTGGTTCCGCGCTGAGTGGCGGCATGGGCCTTGGGTTCCTCCCCGGTTCAAGGGGACGAGGAAGCCCCACACACCTCTCTCACCAGCCCGCGCAGCCAGCGATGCGCCGGATCGGCATCGAGCCTCGGGTGCCACAGGAGCGAGATCGTCAGCGCGGCGAGCTTCACCGGCAGCGGGAAGGTAAGCAGGCCTTCGCGCAGCGTGCCGGTATAACGCTCCGGCACGGTGGCGATGAGGTCGGAGCCGCGCGCCAGCGCCAGCGCCTCGGCAAAGCCACCGACCACGGTCGCGACCTTCCGCGTCAGCCCGACGAGCTCCAGCGCGTCATCCACCGGGCCGCGGTCGAGACCGCGGCGCGAGATCAAGATGTGGCGGCCGGCGGCGAAGCGGGCGGCGGTGATGCGGCCTTCGCTCAAGGGATGGCCGGCCCGCACGACGCCGACGAAGCGGTCGCGAAACAGCGCCTGCGTTCGTACCTCCGGCCCGGTCGAGCCGCCGACCACGCCGGTCTCGAAATCGACCGCGCCCTCGCGCATCGGGCCGCTGTCCTTGTCGGGCTTGGGCACGAAGCGCAATTGTACGCCCGGTGCTTGCTCAGCTACGCGGGCAAGCAGCGCCGGGCCGAAATTCTCGACGAAACCGTCGCTGTTGCGCAGGGTGAAGCTGCGCGTGAGCCGTGCGAGCTCGAGCCGCTCGGCGGGCCGCAGCAGCGCTTGCGCCTCCTTCACCAGCCGGCCGACCTCAGCGCCGAGCTCGACGGCGCGCGGTGTCGGCACCAGGCCGCGCCCGGCGCGCACCAGAAGCGGATCGCCGGTCGTCTCGCGCAGCCTCGCCAGCGCCCGGCTCATCGCCGAGGGGCTGAGCTTCAGGCGCCGCGCGGCCTTGGCGACGCTGCCTTCGGCAAGCAGCACGTCCAGCGTGACGAGCAGGTTGAGATCGGGTCGCGGCATGGCGTGACCATAGCACGGATACGTCGAAGAGATATGGCGTTTCATGCACGAGTAATGTGCAAATGCTGCGCCTTCCGCCATCTCAATCACACGCTTATCTTCCCCGGAAAATCAGTCGACGGAGAAGAAATCATGGCCGACATCGCTGAAACCCGCGCCGCGCCCGCACGCCATTCGACGGCGGGCGCGCTGGCCAGCCTGTCTCTGGCCATGCTCATCTCCTCGCTCAGCACCAGCGTCGCCAATGTCGCGCTGCCGACGCTGAGCGTGGCCTTCGCCGCGTCCTTTCCGGCAGTGCAATGGGTGGTGCTTGCCTATCTGCTGGCCATCACGACGCTGATCGTCAGCGTCGGGCGTCTCGGCGATCTCGTTGGCCGGCGGCTCTTGCTGATCGCTGGCCTCGCGCTGTTCAGCGCCGCCTCGCTGGCCGCGGCCTTGGCCCCGACGCTGGCGCTGCTGATCGCGGCGCGCGCCGTGCAAGGCCTGGGCGCGGCGGTGATGATGGCGCTGACGATAGCCTTCGTCGGCGAGACGGTGCCGAAAGAGCGTACCGGCAGCGCCATGGGCCTGCTCGGCACCATGTCGGCGATCGGCACGGCGCTCGGACCCTCGCTCGGCGGCCTGCTGATCGCCGTTCTCGGCTGGCGCTCGATCTTCCTCGTCAGCGCCGCGCTCGGCGTCGTCGCGGTGCTTGCAGCCTGGCGCTTCCTGCCGGGTGACCAAGCGGCGAGCATCGTCCGCCCAGCGGCGAGCATCGTCCGCCAAGCGGCGAGCATCGTCCGCACGCCGGGCGGCGCCAAGCGCGAGGCGAGCGCAGGCGCGCGCTTCGATACGCTGGGCACGCTGCTGCTCGCCGCCACGCTCGCCGCCTATGCGCTGGCCATGACCATGGGGCGCGGCCACTTCGGCGGCCTCAACGTGGCGTTGCTCGGCATGGCCGTGGCCGGCGCGGCGCTGTTCGTCGTCGTGGAGGCCAAGGTGGCGTCGCCCCTGGTCAAGCTCGCGCTGTTGCGCGACCCGGTGCTGGCGCCGAGCCTCGCCATGAACGTGCTGGTCTCGACGGTGATGATGGCCACGCTGGTCGTCGGTCCGTTCTTCCTGTCGCGCGCGCTGGGCCTGGGCGAAGCGGCGACCGGGGCGGTGCTGTCGATCGGGCCCGTGGTCTCGGCGTTCTGCGGCGTCATTGCCGGTCGCGCCGTCGACCGCCTCGGCGCTGCGGCGATGGTCGTCGCCGGCCTGGTGCTGATGGTCGCCGGCTGCGCCGCGCTTGGCCTTCTGCCGGGCCTCTTCGGCGTCGCCGGCTACGCGGCGGCGATCATCCTGCTGACGCCGGGCTACCAACTCTTCCAGGCCGCCAACAACACCGCCGTCATGGCCGATGTCGACAGCAGCGAGCGCGGCGTGGTGTCGGGCATGCTCAGCCTGTCGCGCAATCTCGGCCTCGTCACCGGCACGGCGGTGATGGGCGCGGTGTTCGCCTTCGCAGTGGGGTCGAGCGATGTCGCCGGCGCGGCGGCCGAGGCCGTCGCGCAGGGCATGCGCTTCACTTTCGGCATAGCGGCGGGGTTGGTGCTGGTGGCAGTTCTGTTGGCCGTCCTCAGCCTGCCGGCAAAGCGCCCCGCATAGCACTTCCGCGATCGCGTAATTTCGCCGCCGCCCGCAAAGCTTAGTCTTTGTCTGGCGGCGGTGTCCATTCCGCCTTCGGCCGGTGCCTCAGCTACCCCACGAACCCCCACCCACTGTGGCACCGGCCTCACCCATTCCGTTCTTCCTTGGTCGGCCAAGCTTCTCCTGCCGCGATCCCGCGCCAGGACGCAAAACCAGGCCGGAACCAAAGCGGCAGGCGACGGTTTACCCGGCGAAGGGATAATGCAGGAATTAGGAATAGGGCAATGAAAACAGTGCTTCTTGCTGCCTTGGCGCTCTGCGTCGCCGCACCCGCCGTCGCTTCCGCGGCCGAGGCCGATGTCGTCATCAGGACGCACCACAGGCATTATTACCACCACCGTCCCGCCGTCATTATCAACGAGGAAGGCCATCGCCTGCACCACCGCCATCACGGCACGGTCGCCTTCTACGACAACGGCGAGCGCGCCTGGCGCTATCGCCATCACCGCCGTCCGGACACCGTGATCGTCACGGGTTCGATCGGGCACCGGCACCATCATCGTCCAGTCATTATCGAGGGTGGCTCCGACTACTGATGTCCACGGCTCGGCTCGTGCGGAATGAAGCACGAGCCGGGCGCGTTCTGTCTCCATAATTTCCTACACAAGCTGGTTTCCTACGCCGCGCTTTTCCGCGCGCCGGCCTGAACCAGGGCCGCCGCGGGGTTGAGGCTGTCCACCAGGCCGGTCGGGATGGCAGCTCGTTGGACTTCGCCCAGCACAACCCCATATTGTACCGAAGGAGCTTTGAGCGTGAGACTCGCGCGGATGGCCCTTCTCGCAGCGGCCTTCGTGGCCGTCGCGGTTCTTTTCCCCTTCTCCTCGGCCGGAACGGCGACGGAGAGGGTGGCCGTCAGCATCTCGATCGACGGCGCCATCGGTCCGGCGAGCGCGCGCCAGCTGAAGGAGGCGCTCAAGGCGGCGGCCGAGCGCAATGCCGAAGTGTTCATCCTGCAGCTCGACACGCCTGGCGGCCTGGTCACCTCGATGCGCGAGATGATCGCCGATATCCTGGCCTCTCGCGTTCCCGTGATCGGCTATGTCGCGCCGGCCGGCGGTCATGCGGCGAGCGCCGGAACCTATATCCTCTACGCCACCCATGTCGCGGCGATGGCGCCCGGCACAAATCTTGGCGCGGCGACGCCAGTCGAATTCGGCGGGCTGCCCTCGCTTCCCGGCGGTGAGAAGGACGAGAAGGACGGCGGCGGGGCCGGCGACGCGATGATGGCCAAGGTGACTAATGACGCGGTGGCGCTCATTCGCTCGCTCGCCGAGCTGCGCGGCCGCAACGGCGACTGGGGCGAGAAGGCCGTGCGCCAGGCGGCGAGCCTGTCGGCGAGCGCCGCTCTGCAGGAGCACGTCATCGACTTCGTCGCCCGCGACACGGCCGAGCTGTTGCAGCTTGCCGATGGCCGCACCGTCGACGTGGCCGGCAAGAAAGAGGTGCTGGCGACCAAGGGTCTGCCGGTCGAGACGCTGGACCCCGGCTGGTTCATCCGGCTTCTCGCAGTCATCACCGATCCGAACGTCGCCGTCCTGCTGATGCTCGTCGGCTTCTACGGCATCGTCTTCGAGGTCACGAGCCCCGGCGCGGTGGCTCCGGGCGTCATCGGCGGCATCTGCCTCGTGCTCGCCCTCTATGCGCTCGATCTATTGCCGATCAACTATACCGGGCTGGCCCTGATGCTGCTCGGCATCGCCTTCCTCATCGTCGAGGCCTTCAATCCGACGGTCGTGCTGGGGCTCGGCGGCGTGGCCGCGTTCCTGCTCGGCGCGGCCATGCTGCTCAAGGTCGAGGGTCCGGGCTTCGCGATATCCTGGGCGGTCATCGGCCCCGCCGCGGCGCTGACGCTGGGGCTCGCGCTGCTTGCCGGCAGCTACCTCTGGGCGGCGCGACGCAATCCGCCGCGCATCGGCGGCGAGGCTATGCGCGGCCTGCCCGTGCAGATCCTCGACTGGCAAGGCGGCGAGGGCCATGTGCTGGCGCTCGGCGAACGCTGGCGGGCAAAGGCCGATGGGCCTATCGCGCCGGGAGATCGCGCGGAGGTGACCGCCGTCAACGACCTCGTGCTGACGGTGCGCCGGCGCGACGCCGGAAACGACGGGGCAGGAAACGACGGAGCAAAACAATGACAGTCGCTTATGTCGCCTATCTGATCCTTGCGCTTGTGGTGATCATGTTCCTGTCGGCGGCCATCCGCATCCTGAGGGAATATGAGCGCGGCGTGGTCTTCACGCTGGGCCGCTTCACCGGGGTCAAAGGGCCCGGCCTGATCATCCTCGTGCCCTTCATCCAGCAGATGGTGCGGGTGGACCTGCGCGTGGTGGTGCAGGACGTGCCGCCGCAGGACGTCATCTCGCGCGACAACGTCTCGGTGAAGGTCAACGCCGTGCTCTATTTTCGCATCGTCGATGCCGAGCGCGCGATCATCCAGGTCGAGGATTTCATGACCGCCACCAACCAGCTGGCGCAGACCACGCTGCGCTCGGTGCTCGGCAAGCACGAGCTCGACGAGATGCTGGCCGAGCGCGACCGGCTCAACAGCGACATCCAGGAGATCCTCGACCAGCGTACCGACGCCTGGGGCATCAAGGTCTCCAATGTCGAGATCAAGCATGTCGACCTCAACGAGAGCATGATCCGCGCCATCGCCAAGCAGGCCGAGGCCGAGCGGCTGCGCCGCGCCAAGGTGATCAACGCCGACGGCGAGCAGCAGGCCGCGGCAAAGCTGGTCGAGGCCGGCAAGATGCTGGCCGAGGAGCCGCAGGCCATGCAGCTGCGCTATTTCGAAGCCCTGCACGACATCGCCGGCGAGCGATCCTCCACGGTGGTCTTCCCGTTGCCGGTGGATCTGCTCAGCCAGTTTTTGAAGGGGCAGGGGAAGGGCGGGTAATCTCTCCTTGAGGGTCCTGTACAGTCACGGAAGGTGACGGAGGGGGTCGCCGCGCGTGGAACGCCAACTTCTTTTTCGTTGCGACAGGGTACCGGAGCTCTATGTGAGACGACCCCTTCTGGCCTGCCGACCATCTCTATTTACAAGGGGAGAGATAGGCGCAGCGCTCAATCCGCCTCGCCGCCTGAACCCTTGCCGCACTCGGCCAGCACCTTGCCGATCGCGGCACCGGAGCCTTTCAGCGGAAAGTTAACGTCGCCGTATTTGTCGGCCGACACCATCACGTCGCCCTTGCCGCGCAGCAGCGCCAGCAACGAGTCGGACGGGCCGGAGAGCTCGGCAGTGAAGTAATTGTACATCGCCTCGAGTTCGAGTTTTTTCGTCAGGCTCTTGTCGCCGGTCTTGAAGGTAAAGGAGCTGCTGATGCCGGGTTCGAGCTGCCCGCCCGCGGCGCCGAGATCATAGCTCAGCACCGGCTTGTCGAAGCAGGCCAGCATCAGATGCGCATCGCCCTTCGGCCCGCCGCAGACCGATGCCGTCATCACGCTGCCGCCCTCATCCTCCTCCATCTTGGCGGACCAACTGCAAGAGGCGGCGTGGGCGGGGAGGGTGGTGAGCAGTGCCAGGATGATTGTCGCCAACGCGCTTTTCATGATCGCTCCCCCTTGTGACGGTTCGATCATACCGAAATTGGCGAAAGCCGGCGAGTGCGCAATCTCCCCACCCGGGGATATAAGGCCGGCGCTATCAACTTTTCCCGCGCGATCGGCAAATCACCGCCGCCACGGTGGCTCGGGCGAAAATCGCTTGCCGATCCAGTCGGCGAAGGCACGGGTTTTGGCGGCCTGGCCCTTGGCTGAGGGCATGACGACATAGACCGCGCCCTCGTCGGCCAGCGTCCAGTCCTCCAGGATCGGTACCAGCCTTCCGTCGGCGAGCTCGCGCCCGACCAGCCAGTCGGTACTCATCATCAGGCCGAGGCCTTGCACGGCGGCCTCGACCAGCACCTCGGCGTCGTCGCTGACCAGCGGCCCGGAAACCTCGACGCGCGCGCGGCGGCCTTCGCGGTCGGTCATCTCCCAGGCCGGAAACGTCTGGAACCCTGTGAAGCCCAGGCAGGAATGTTCAAGCAGCGCCTGCGGCGTCTCCGGCCTGCCTCTTTGGGCGAGGTAGGAGGGCGCGGCGCAGAGCAGCCGGCGCCGCGTCGTCACCTTGCGCGCCACCAGGCGCGAATCCTCCAGGCTTCCCAGCCGGACAGCGACGTCGAAATTCTCGGCGACCAGGTCGGCAAAGCGGTTGGAGAACTCGGCCTCGATGCGCACATCAGGGAACTCAGCGAGGAACTGCGGCAGGAACGGGGCTATCCACATGCGCCCGAACGTGCCGGGCAGCGCCAGCCGGAGCAGCCCACGCGGCCGGCCGCCGGCATGCGCGGCGGCGGCCGCTTCCGCCTCGTCGACCAAGGCGAGGATAGCGCGCACGCGCAATAGGAACTCCGCGCCCGCCTCGGTCAGCGACACGCTGCGCGTTGTGCGGTGGAGCAGCCGCACCCCCAACCGCTCTTCCAGCGACAGCAGGCGGCGCGACAAGATGGTCGGGTCGCGCCCGACCCGCGCCGCCGCCCTGGTGAAGGAGCGCGCCTCGGCGACAGCCGCGAAGGCCGCCATTTCGGCAAGGGCGGAGGGTTCATGGGATTGCTGCATAGTTTGCAATACTCAAATGCAAAGTCCAACGATTATCGAAGAATAGAGCAGCAGATAGGTTCGCTCAATCGTCAATCGACTACCTATGGAGCGAACACATGAAAGCCATCGAACTCAGCCAGCCCAGGCTCGACGCCTTCCGCGCTGCCAGCGTCGCCACGCCCGAACCGCAACGCGGCGAAGTGCTGATCCGCCAGCGCGCGGCGAGCCTCAATTTCGTCGATGTCGCTGCGGCGAGCGGTAATTACCCCGGACCGGTCTTCCCGCTTATCCCGGTCGCCGACGGTGCCGGCGAAATCGTCGCGCTCGGCGAGGGCGTCACGAATTTAGCTGTCGGCGACCACGTCGTCGCCCACGCCAAGCCGCGCTGGATCGGCGGCCCGCCGCGGCCCTACGAGATGAGAGAGATGCGCGGCATCTCGTTGCCCGGTTCGCTTGCCGAATATGTCGCGCTGCCGGCCAATTCCGTCGTGCCGATCCCGGCGCATCTCTCCTTCGAGGCGGCTTCGACCCTGCCCATCGCCGGCACCACTGCCTGGAACGCCATCCGCGCCGCCAACATCGGCCCGGGTTCGGTCGTCGTGTTGCTCGGCACCGGCGGCGTCTCGATCTTCACGCTGCAGCTTGCAAAGGCCGCCGGCGCCACCGTCATCATCACCTCTTCTTCGGATGAGAAACTGGAGCGGGCGAGGGTGCTCGGCGCCGATCACCTCATCAATTACCGCGCCACACTCGATTGGGACGGCAAGGTGCTGGAGCTGACTGACGGCCTCGGCGCCGACCTCGTCGTCGAGACTGGCGGCACCGCCACTTTCGCCCGAGCCGTCAACGCCACGGCACCCGGCGGCACACTGTTCACCATCGGCTTCGTCACCGGCGCCGAGGCCACCGTCAACCTGCTGCCTATCATCATCAAGGCGCTGAAGGTGGTTGGCAACAATACCGGATCGGTGTCCGACCTGCGCGATGCCGCCCGCGCCATCGGCGCTGCCAAGATCGAGCCGGTCGTCGACAGGGTGTTTTCGCAGGATGAAGCGACCGAAGCCTACACCCACATGGCCGCCGGCGGCCTGCATTTTGGCAAGCTGGTGTTCGGGTTGGATTGGTAGGAAGAGCTGAAGCCATGGCAGCAGAAGATTGGCGAGGCGGAGGTGACAGGCCCCTTGAGGGAAGATGACCGGTCCACCCTCCGTGGCTGCAGCGCGGCTGCCGCGGAGGGCGGGCAGCGCAGATGCCTCGCGCGATCTTCTTTCCCTACGCGACCTTCTCCAGGGTGATCGGCTATCTCGCGCTCGTTGGCGTGTAGCCGAAGCGCCGGCGGAAGCAGCGATTGAAGTAGGACACGTCGCTGAATCCAATTGTCAGCGCAATTTCGCTGACGCGCATAGCGCCATTGTGCCTCTGCGAGAGCATTCTGTGCGCGCTCTGCAGGCGCAGTTCGAGAACGCGCTCGGAAAAGCTGATGCCTGTCTCCTGAAGCAGATCGTGAACATAGCGCGCCGACAGGCCGAGTTCCTTTGCGACCCCTTGCGCGGAGATGCCGGGGTTGGCGAAATTGTCCGCGATCTTCGCCAGCACCGCCTGCAGTCTTGCCGCCCGCAGGCCTCGCAGCCCGGCCAATTCGGCAGCCCGGCCTTTCGCGCCGGTCACCAGGCCGATCAGATCGACGATCGTTTCCGTGGCGTGGGTTATCAGGTCAGGCGAGGCGAGGGGGCGACCGCTCTCAAGCAACTGGCAATAGCGTTTGAGAAGATCGAGGGCTTCGTTTTCGGCGCCGATCTTCAACGCCAGCCTGTCATCGATCTGTGGGAAGGCCTGGGTTAGGATCGCGCGCGGGACGACCACGTTCGTCCACAGGTTTTGGTCGGCACCGGTCATTTTCAGCGCTTCCGCCGCGGTGACCAGGGCTGCTTCTCCCCGGCCGACGCTGTACTCGCGGCCGGCCTGCGCCCCGGTCAGCACGGTGTCGGCCCTGTTGATCAGCAGCAAATATCCGTCATTGCCGTCATCGGCGATGTTGCTTGCCTTCCTCGTCGCATGCTTGATCGTCCCGGCCATCCGGCCAAGCACCAGCGACCCGACGGCCGTGGCCTCGATCGCCGCTTCGAAGGGCAGGTTTTCCGATATGCCGTATTCGACCGACCAGATCTCGGCGACGTGGATATCCTGCCAGAGGGAAAATCGATCGCGCTCGCCAAGATGCTTCGGCAAATCAGCCGATGAAAACACCGTCTTCCGTGACAATAGCTTACCCCCGATAAACATTCGCGACTTCTAATATGTGAACGCGATGCTTTTCATTCCAAGAATAACCAGCGACATTAACTGCCTGGCGTTCAGGTGATCGATCTTTAATCGAGTTCAACCACGCGTGGCGTCACCCAAAAGTATGACGCCGCGGAATCCAGCGAGACCGGGCGTGCAGAAGACAGGAGGCGTGGTGGAGAGGCTGGGCAGCGAAGTTCTTGGTTCGATTATCGGCGACATCTATGATTGCGTTTTGAGCCCGGAAGGCTGGGCCGCGGTAATGACCCGGATCACAAAGGTTATGGACGCAGCCTATACCACCATCGCGCTTGCCAGCACCGCCGACAATCATGGCCGGTTCGCGGCCCAATCACCCTGGGATCCCATGCAAATGCGTGTGCTCCAGGAGGATTATGACTTCGATGCGATTCCCGGGCTGAAGGCCGCGGTCGTCGGCGATATCGACACGCCCGTCGCGACGCTGTCGCATATGAGCGAAGCCGAACTTCAGCAGACGCCTTTCTTCCAGAATTGGGCCAAACCGCAAGGATTGCGTGAAGGCTGCATCATCAAATTCGTTCACACACCGGACCGGATCGGCCTCATGGGTTGCACCACGCGGGCCGACCGGGAAATCATATCGGTCGAAGAGCAGGGTTTCATGGCATTGCTCTCGCCGCATCTGCGCCGCGCCTCCCTGATTGGAGATCTGCTCGATCAGGCTCGCGTAACCGCCAGTCTTTATCGTCAGGCGCTCGACCATCTGGCCGTGCCTGTCGTGCTGACTGGCGCCAACGGAGCGATCCTCCATGCCAATGGGGCTGCCCAACAGATGCTTTCGGCGCAAGGTCCCATTCTTTCCAGGCACGGCCTGCTCCAGGCGCAGAACCCGGCGGTGGTCCTCGCCCTGCAGGAAGCGATCGCCAGTGCCGCGAGCGCGGATGCCTCGCTTGGCTCGCGCGGCATAGGACTGCCCATTTCGGCCTCGGGCCAGCCGCCCGCCGTCGCCTACGTATTGCCGTTGACCGAAGGAACCGCGCGGGCGGTTTTCCGGCCCGCCTGTGCCGCTGTCTTCGTGTCGACCACGACGTCCGCCTCGCCATTGCCGGAGGCCGTTCTCACCACGCTGTTCGACCTGACGCCGGCAGAGGCGCGCGTCCTGCTCAGGATCGGCGGCGGCTTGTCCGCGCCCAGGAGCGCGGTGTCGCTCGGCATCGGCGAGAACACCCTGAAGACCCACCTCAACCGGATATTCGCCAAAACCGGCACGCGGCGCCAGGCCGATCTCGTCAAACTCATTTCGGACATGGGCGCCCCATTGCGTCCCATTGGCGCCGAGTCGTCTCAAGAGTGATCGCGTAGCGTCACCCCCGTTAGAGCGTTTCACCGTTTCACGGAAACGGCGAACCGTTCTATCTCTTTGTTTTGACGCAATTCCGGACGGAAGGCTACGGCGGAAGCGCCGAGCTTAACCGCTCACACTTTTCCTGGAATTGCGCTTAGTCCCGCCAAATCCGCGGCGCGCGCCGGTCGACTGCGGCTGATCGGCCACACCGATCGGGAAAGTGCGAGGGTGCGTTCCAGGACAATTCTATTGCGACCCAGCCCAAGACGCGAGGCGCCGGACAATGCAACACCGGGGCCGTCGACAACAGCTGGATCTCCGCGAAGCATTTCCGCGGCGGGGAACGCAACATTTCTGGGGCAGCAAATTGACAGTGAAATCAATATTTCTCGCGACAGCCATCATTCTCACGCCTGCCGGCATTGCGTCCGCGGCCGACATCGGTGAGAGCTCGCCTGTCGCCGCCTACGACTGGTCCGGCCTCTATGCCGGCGTTCACTTCGGCTACGTCGCCGGAAAATCCAATCTCTTCATCGCCGGTGCTGGCGTTGGCGGCACCGACGTCAACGTTCCTCTCGATCCGAGCGGTTTTATTGGCGGCGTCCACATCGGCGCCAACCAGGAATTGGCGAACGGCTTCGTGCTCGGCGCCGAGGCCGACATTGCGTACAGCAATGCAGATGGGTTGGACACCTTCACCGGTGCCGGGGCGCTGCTCAAGGGCGAAGTCAAGTGGTCGGGCTCGGCGCGGCTGCGGGCTGGCTATGCCTTCGATCGGACCTTGCCTTACATCACAGCAGGCGTGGCCGCCGCCAAATATGAAGTGACGGTGATCGCCACCAGCGGTTCAATCCCAATCCACGACGAAACCTATCTTGGCTGGACGGTCGGGGCGGGCGTCGAGCACGCTTTCACCGACAGGTGGATCGCCCGCGTCGAATATCGCTATACCGACTTCGGCAAAAAGGATCTCTCGGTACCGCTTTTTGGTCCTGGCACGGTTTCGAACCTCGATCTCAAGTCCCACGATTTGCGGGTCGGCCTGAGCTACAAGTTCTGATCCGACGGGCCGAATGAGCCAGCTAGGAAAGCAACATTTTCGGCGCAATGAAAACCATTGCTCGTTGGCGTCCGCGGCGGTCGCCAACGAGGTGGCGATAGCCGCCGGCTAAACGTATTCGGCCCTATGTAAGCACGGCCTGTGCGCGAAGAGACGCAAGGGCCGGGCAGATCTTTGCGCCGGTCCGGAACAGAAACGCATTTTCGCATTCGAGGGGCTCCTGATGCATCGCTGTTCAATCGTCGTTGCGTCACTGATCGCCGCGACATCCGCCAATGCGGCGGACACCATACAGCCGCTGGCCGGGGAGACGGCGGCGACACTGCTTATTTCCGGCTATGGCGAGTTCTATCTCGGCGGCCTTCGCTTTGTCGGCGACGACTACACGACCCGGGCCGGCGGGGGCGCCGCGCGCGTCAACGTTGCGTTTGCGCAGCGCTGGAACCTGCAGGGCGATCTGAGCTACGACCGCATCTGGGGCCACTATGCTCCTTTGGATGACACGCGCGGCGCGATCCACTTCTACTACCGCGACCCCGACAGCTTCGCCGCCGGTCTTTTCGCCGCCTACACATCGATTGGCGAAACCGGCGTACCCGTAAGCAGCTATGCGATCGGCCCGGAAGCCCAGCTCTATTTCGGCAATCTGACCCTTTACGGCCAGGTCAGTGTTGGCCAGCTCACCATCAACGACTTCCATGGCGACCAATGGGGCGTGCGCGCCGTGGCGCGTTATTTCGTCCTGAAGAACCTTCGCATCGATGGTGAGCTCGCCTTCGACAGAACGGATTACAACGGCTTCAACGAGGACATATTCGGCGCCGCCGTGCAGGCCATGTACCGGTTCGAAGACACGCCGTTGTCGCTGTTCGGACGCTATCAATTCGAACGGAGGAAGTTCGAATCGTTCACCGCGGACAATAGGAGCAACAAGTTCGTCATCGGGCTGCGCGCCAGCTTCGGCAGCGAGACGCTGTTCGACGAGGACCGCAATGGCGCGACGATGGACACCCATGGATCCGCTTCGGTGATCAGTACGAAGTGAGTCGGGCTGCATTGGCGAAGACGGCGGAGCTGGCTATCTCCCCTTTATGGTGGGGAGATGCCCGGCAAGGTAGAGGGGTGCCTCGCGCCACCCTCAGATCAATTTCTCCAGCGTGATCGGCAGATCCCTGATCCTTTTCCCTGTCGCATGGAACACCGCGTTGGCGATCGCCGGCGCGATGCCGACGATCGCCAGCTCGCCAACGCCCTTGCCCCCAAGGGCGGAGGAGTGCGGATCGGGAATGCCGACCGAGATCGTCTGGATATCGGGAATGTCGGCATTGGTCGGCAGCATGTAGTCGGCGAAATTGCCGTTGACGATGCGGCCGTGGCGGCGGTCGACGATGCCTTCTTCAAGCAGCGCCTGGCCGATGCCCATGATGATGCCGCCCTTCCACTGGCTCTCCGCCAGCTTGGGATTGTAGAGCCGGCCGGAATCCAGCGCCGACACCACGCGCGACACGCGTACCGTG
This sequence comes from Mesorhizobium sp. WSM4832, assembly GCF_055811115.1. Classification (NCBI taxonomy): domain Bacteria; kingdom Pseudomonadati; phylum Pseudomonadota; class Alphaproteobacteria; order Hyphomicrobiales; family Phyllobacteriaceae; genus Mesorhizobium; species Mesorhizobium sp. WSM4832. The sequence continues at coordinate 102,116 of NZ_JBVVQH010000009.1, forward strand.
CCGAAATCTTCGTCGACCCTGACCTCGACGAAATGCGCGCACCAGGAGTGGCGCGACCAGTCGCCCTCGGTGTGCGGGATCGACATCGCTATCGTGGTGTAGTTCTTGTAGCGCTCCTCCGGCGTCGTGCTTGCCGGCAGAGTGTCGCCCTTGGCCTCGATATGCTCGCGGCCAAGCGCGCTCATCAGCTCGGCGATCGACAGCTCCGGCCCTTCGCCGCGCGGCGAGGCGATGCGGCCGTCGCGCACTTGCAGGGTGTTCGCCTGCAGCTTCTGGAACGGAGAACGCGGATCGGAAAGCGCCAGCCCGATCAGCTCGTCCAGCGCCTGGCCGGCTGCCTTGTAGACGGCGCCGGTCATGACGCCGGCAAGCCGCGAGCCGCCGGTGACGCCGGCGCGGGCAAAGTGCGAGTCGCCAAGCTTGACCGAGACCTGCTCCACCGGCACGCCGAGCGTTTCGGCGGCGGTCTGCGCCAGGATCGTGTAGGTGCCCTGGCCCATGTCGATGGAGGAGCTTTCGACCTCGACCGAACCGTCGGCCAGTATCTTCACCACCGCTTCGCCATGCGCGCGCCGCACCGGATAGGTGCCGGCCGCCACACCCCAGCCGATAAGCTGGTGGCCGTCGCGCATCGAGCGCGGCTGGGGCGAGCGCTTCGCCCAGCCGAAGGCTTCCGCGCCCGCCGCAAAAGCCTCGCGCAGCTGCCGCGTCGACCACGGCTTTTTCGCATGCGGGTCCTGTTCGGCATAGTTGATCAGCCGCATCTCCAGCGGATCCAGCCCAAGCTCATAGGCGAGTTCGTCGATGGCGCTCTCGATACCGAAGGCGCTCGGGTTCTCGCCCGGCGCGCGCTTGGCCCCCGGCACCACGGTGTTGACCCGCACGACATTCTGCTTGGAGGAGAAGTTGGGCGTGGCGTACATGATCGAGGTGACGGAGCCGAGCGGCTCGACCCACATGCCGTCGACCGCCGTCTCGTTGACGCCGCGATGCACGATCGACTGGATGCGGCCCTCGCGGTCAGCGCCGATCGCGACAGTCTGCCGCGTCGCGGCGCGGCCGCCATAGGAGGTGAAATTCTGCTGCCGGTTGAGCACCAGCTTCACCGGCCGGTCGAGCATCTTGGCCGCCGCGGCCGCCACCGCGCTGTGCGCCAGCGCCAGCGCCTTGGAGCCGAAGCCGCCGCCGATATAGGGCGAGACCAGCCGCACATTCTCGAACGGCACGGAAAACCACTCGGCATAGGTGCGCGCCATGCCATCCAGCCACTGGCTGGGCTCCCATATGGTGAGCTCGTCGCCTTGCCAGCGCGCGATCAGCCCATGCGGCTCCATCGCCGCCTGGAATTCGCGCGGCGTGTTGTAGGCCGCGCAGATGCGCGCCGGCGCTTCGGCGAAGGCGGCTTGCGCGTCGCCCCATTCCTTGGTCATGGCGTCGATCGGGATGCCGTCGCCGGCCTTGCCGTCGCTGAGGTCGACGATGGCCGGCGTCTCGTCATACCAGACCTTGACAAGTGCTGCCGCCGCCACCGCCTGCTCGAAAGTCTCGGCCACCACCGCCGCGACATGCTGGCCGGAAAAGGTGACCTCGCGCACAAGCGGCGAGAAGGTCGGCTGCGCGGGCGGGTTGCCGAACCAGTCCGACGCGCCGTTCAATTCCATGATGGTGTCGGGCGTCAGCACGGCGAGCACGCCGGGCGCGGTTTCGGCAGCGCGCGTGTCGATGGCGGTCACCTTGCCGGCGGCGATGGTCGCGCCGACCAGCACCGCATGGGTGAGCCCTTCGAGCTGCTGCTCGACGGCGTAGTGCGCCGCGCCGGTGATCTTGGCCGGGCCGTCGACGCGCGACAGCCGTCCGCCGACCGCTTCGAGCCGCGCGCTGTCGGACACTGCGTGTTTCATGTCATGAACGGTCATGCCGTCTCTCCCAATTTGAGGATGGCGCGCGCGACGACGCGGGGGCCGAGCGCAATCTTGTAGTGGTTGGCGCCATGGTCGACGGCGCCCTCCATGGCGAGATCGCTCGCCCTTCGGACTGTGTCTTCATCGAGCGCCTTGCCTTTGAGCGCGTCTTCGACGGCCCGCGCCCGCCACGGTTTCGTGGCGACGCCGCCGAGCGCGACGCGGATGTCGCGGATGGTGCGGCCATCGCCTTCGAGCTCCAGTCCGACTGCGGCACTTGCCGCCGCGAATTCATAGGACTGGCGGTCGCGCACCTTGATGTAGGTCGAGCGTCTGGCCGCGGCCGAGCCGGGAATCTCGATAGCCGTGATCACCTCGCCAGGGCGGATGTCGTGCTCTTGCTCTGCCGTGGCGCCGGGGGCGAGGAAGAAGTCCTCGACCCTGAGCTTGCGCTCGCCGAGATCGACCTCGGCGTCGAAGGCGACCAGCGCGACGGCGAGGTCGCCCGGATAGGTGGCGATGCAGGCTTCGCTGGTGCCGAGCACGGCATGGCCGCGCGTCACGCCGCCGATCGCCGAGCAGCCGCTGCCGGGCGCGCGCTTGTTGCAGGCCGGGAAGTTTTGCGGATCGCGGAAATAGGGGCAGCGCGTGCGCTGCATCAGGTTGCCGCCGATGGTCGCCATGTTGCGAAGCTGCGCCGACGCCGCCTGCCAGAGCGCCTCCGACACGGCCGGAAACAGGCTCTTCACTTGCGGGTTGTCGGCGACATGGCTCATCTTGGCGAGCGCGCCGATGACGGCGCGGTCGGCGGTGACGTCGATGGCGCTGAGCCCCTCGATATGGCTGATGTCGATGACGGTTGCCGGTTCGGCGACGCCGCATTTGGCGAGGTCGACCAGCGTCGTGCCGCCGGCCAGCAGCATGGCGCCGGGAAGGGTGGCCGCGTTGCGCGCGGCTTCCACGCTGTCGGCGCGGAGGTAAGCAAAATCTCTCATGAGCTGAGTTCCTTGGCTGCCTGGCGGACGGCGGCGACGATGTGCGGATAGGCGCCGCAGCGGCAGAGATTGCCCGCCATGTATTCGCGAATTTCCTCGTCGGAGCCGGCATGTCCCTCGCGAATGCAGGCCACCGCCGACATGATCTGGCCCGGCGTGCAATAGCCGCACTGGAAGGCGTCCTGCTCGAGGAAGGCGGCCTGCACGGCGTTGAGCGTGCCGTCCTCATCGGCCAGCCCCTCGATCGTGGTGATCGAGCGGCCTTCGACCTGGGCGGCCAGCGTCAGGCAGGCCAGCACGCGCTCGCCGTCGACATGCACGGTGCAGGCGCCGCACTGGCCCTGGTCGCAGCCTTTCTTGGTGCCGGTGAGGTGCAGCCGGTCGCGCAGCGCATCGAGCAGGGTGACGCGCGGTTCGATGTCGAGGGAATGGTCGCGGCCGTTGATGGTGAGGTGGATGGAAAGCGTGGTGGGACTGATGGTGACTTGGTCATTCATGAGGCGTCGGGCTCCAATTGCTGGACGCTTAAGCGGATGGAAATGGGACTTGGGAAGAGAGGGGCAAGGGTTGAGGCTGAGGACGAGGCGGGGCGACTCTCCAGCGGCCAAGGCAAGCTTTCCGTCCTTCAACACGTGACATGCCGCTTCCCCTGGTTATATGATAAAAGCACTCCACTAAAGCGGAGGTGCCTCCGTTTATTTAACTGGGGTCTGGCCAGTCATGGTTCAACCCCCCATATTGCGTTCAGTGGAGAAAAAAGTGCCGGACCCCCAGACGACCGCCGAAGCGACGCGTTATGCGCCAGCGCCAAAGCCGCTACGCGCCGATGCGCAGCGCAACCGCGACAAGCTGGTCGAGGTGGCCGCGCAGGCTTTCGCAGCTGACGGCGTCGACGCCTCGCTGGAGGAGATCGCCAAGCGGGCAGGGGTCGGCATCGGCACGCTCTACCGGCATTTCCCGACGCGCGAGCATCTGGTCGAGGTGGTCTACCGCCGCGAGGTCGAAGGCCTCTGCCATGCCGCCGAGGACCTGGGGCGCGAGCATCCGGCCGATGTCGCGCTGGAGCTCTGGATGCAGCGCTTCGTCGACTACATCGCCACCAAGCGCGGCCTCGCCACCAGCCTGCGGCTTTTGCTCACCACCAATTCCACGCTGTTCTCCGACACATCGGGCCGCGTCTCCGGCGCCATGCGAAGCCTGATCGAGGCCGCCGCCGCCTCGGGAAAAATCCGCGCCGATGTCGACGCCTCCGATGTCATGCACGCGCTCGGCGGCATCTACTCCGCCCCCAACACGCCGGACTGGCGCGAGCGCTCGGGACGGCTGGTGAAGCTGCTGATGGATGGGCTCAGGTTCGGGGCCAAGAAGGCCGACTAGCCTCGCCCTACGCCACCGCCGCTTCCACCTTGTATCGCAGCCACACCACGCCGCCCTCCAGCGTCTCCGTGCTGAAATGCCGGAGCGCCTTGCCGGCGGCCGGGCGGTCGTCGTTGGCGCCGACGAACTCGAAGATGCTCGGCACGCCGGCTAGCCCGTCTATGCCCGGATAGACGAGCAGGCTGATCTCGTCGATCAACCCGGCCTTCAAAAACGTGCCGTTGGTGATGCCGCCGCCTTCGAGCAGGATGGTCCTGATGCCGAAAGCTTCGCCCAGTGTGTCCATCGCCTGGTCAAGGTCCGTCCCGTCGGCACCGGCGAACAGATAGGAGACGCCGTCGGCCTGCAACTCGGCAAGATAGGCGTCCGACACGTGTTGGCCGAGCACGGCGATGACGTGATCGCCACCGGCATTGTCCTGGCCGTAGTGCAGCCGGCCATGCGGGTCGATCGCAACGGCGACATCGCGACCCCGGCGGTTGGCGACATGGGTGTCCAGCAGATCGCCCGAGGTGGCGGCCCCGGCCCGCTCGGTCCCCTTTGCGAAATCCTGCATCGACTTGCGGCCGACCATCCAGCCATCGGCCTCGAGCCGCGCCGCCACCGCCTCATAGTGCCGGTGCTCCCAGCCCGGCGCTATGCCGGCGGCCGGCGGCGTCCAGCGCCTGGGAAGCAGGCGCCCGTCGACCGAGCTCACCATATGGCAGATGATTTTTGGGCGCATGCGACTTCTCCGGTGTTCAGGCCGGCACGATGCAGGCATCGGGCGGCATCGTAAAGTGCTGGGTGTCATCCTCTCGCATTATCCGCGATGCAGCCTACATAGACCGCACTACCCACCCCGCATAAGGACCCTCCCATGCCCGAACAGCTCAAATTGAACGACGGCGTCACCATTCCCCAGATCGGGCTCGGCGTGTGGCAGGTCGATCCGGACATCACGGCCAAGGTGGTGCGTTGGGGCATCGAGGCCGGCTATCGGCTGATCGACACCGCCGAGGGTTACCGCAACGAGGAAGGCGTCGGCGAGGCGATCCGCGCCGCCGGCGTGCCGAGGAACGATCTCTTCATCACCTCCAAGCTGCGCAACGGCGCTCATCAGCGCGACGCGGCGCTGCGCGCCTTCGACGACAGCATGCAGAAACTCGGCATCGACCGGATCGACCTCTTCCTCATCCACTGGCCGGTGCCTAGCCAGGACAAATATGTCGAGGCCTGGAAGACGCTGGTCGAACTGCAGAAGGCCGGCCGCATCAGGTCGGTCGGCGTCTCGAACTTCAACCAGGACCATCTGGAGCGCATTATCGGCGAGACCGGCGTGACGCCCGTCGTCAACCAGATCGAATTGCACCCGCGCTTCCAGCAGCGCGACAAGCGCGAGTTCCATGCCAAGCACGACATCCAGATCGAGAGCTGGAGTCCACTGGGCAGCGGCCGGCTGCTTGCCGACCCGACGTTGGAAAAGATCGCCAGCAAGCACGGCAAGTCGGTGGCTCAAATCATCATCCGCTGGCACCTGCAGGAAGGGCTGGTGGTGATCCCGAAGTCGATCCACCAGGAGCGCATCGCCGGCAATTTCGACGTCTTCGATTTCGAGCTGGACGCCGACGATATGCAGACCATCCGCGGGATGGACTCGCGCGACGGCCGCACGGGGCCGGACCCGGCCACGGCGGCGTTCTTGTTCTGAGGGGTTGCGCCCCCTTGTCCCTTCATGGACCCGGCGACGAGCTGCCAATCCCCGCTCGTGAGAGGGAGATCAGCAGTTGCGCCTACACGTGCCAGCGCTCATCTTGTGGCGTCAAGATGGTCTTTCGCGATGTCGCTCCGAGGCCGGTGACGAAGCTTCGTATCTCGTCGATCAGGCGGTCGCAGCCTTCGCCCCAGATCACGTGGTCTCTGCCGGCCAGTTCGACGTATCTGGCGCCTTTGATGTGCGTTGCCAGGTAACGCCCTTCCTCCGGCCGTACCCAGCGGTCCCCCGTCCTTTGCACCACCAGCGTCGGGACGCCGATCGCGGGCAGGATGTCGCGAACGTCGACCTCGGTGCCCCAGCGCCAGAGCGCAATCGCGTCCGCGGGCGAGGCCGAATTTCGGAGGTAGGCAGCAAACCACTCACGTTCGACCATGTCTTCGGTCAGGCTAGGCGCCGCGTTGCTCATGTCGGCGGGCTTGCCCCATTGCCTCTCGACGGCGGCCACGTCGTCATCCACCTGCGCAACGGTTCTCGCCCAGGGATAGTCCTTCGACCACGTGCCCCTGGCGTAGGCTCCGGTGAGCACCAGCGCGGCTGTGCGCTCGGGATAGGCAGCGGCGAAGAGCATACACATCGGTCCACCCTCCGAGCTGCCAAACAGCACCGCTCGGGTGGAGCCGACTGCGTCCAGCACGGCGCGCACGTCTTCCATGCGCTCTTCCAGCGTAGGCAGGCCGACATTGCGGTCGGACAAGCCGGTGCCGCGCTTGTCAAGGCGGATCAAGCGCGAGAAGGCGCCAAGCTGCTTCAGCACATGCGCGAACCGTGGTGAATCCCAGGCAATGTCGAGATTGGAGACCCAGCCCGGCACATAGACGACGTCTATCGGACCGTCGCCGGTCACCTGATAGGCGATGTTGATCCCGGCCGATTTGACGTAGTGCGTGGGCGGCGGCATCGGCTCCCCGCCGGAAAGGCGGCCGTCGGCATTTGTCACGGAACCGGCCGCGGACTCGGCGATCGCAGCCAGACGCTTCGGGCGGGCCAATGTGCGCATCCGGCGTACTCTCAGCGTCTCATACAGCTCACGCGTTTCCGGGTCGGGCAGCAGCGCGAGGTCTCGCTGCAGCACGTCGCGGCAGAGCTCATACTGCTTCAGCGCGAAATTGATGCGGCCCTGCGCGGCATAGACTCGCATCAGGGCCCGGTGGGTATCCTCGCGCAGGGGTTCCATGACGAGCAGTCGCGCGGCCGTGCGCGCACAGGACGAAAGGTCGTTCGAGGTGCTGTAGTGCGCGATCAGTCTGTCCAATGCGGCGACCGCGATCGTCCTCAGGCGCTCGCGTTCGATTCGGAGCCAATCCTCGAAAGGCTCCTCTTTCAGGCTGAGACCGTCGAGCAGGTCGCCGCGGTAGACGACAAGCGCCTGCTCGAGCTCTCCAGGCGAGGAGCCTGCCGCCAGCGCCTCGAAGCGGGCGACGTCGAAATCGAAATCGTCGAGACGCAGCGCGATGCCGGCGCCTTCTGTCAGGAACCGTTCACTTCCGCACTTGTGCATGGCCTTTCGGATGGCCGAAACGGCTTGCCTCAGGCTCATCCGGGCCTGCGTTTCGCCACTGAGGCTCCACAGTAGTGCGGCAAGCTTCTCGCGCGACTGTGGCTGTCCCGCTTGCAGAGCGAGATAAGCCATTATTGCCCGTGCCTTGCGGCCGAAGGCCGGAGTCGCGGCTCCGTTACCGGCAAAGTCGAATCCGCCCAAAAGATAAAGATGAGGCCTGATCATCGGATTGCGCCCCGGCCACGGTTCTGGGCAATTCTTTCGCTTAGCCCCTGCTAATTCAACCGCTATCTCTTCCAAGCTGCCTTTTTCACGTTTCGATCACGCTGCCTTCTCCAGATTAATCACGGTCGCGCCGGAGAGTTGGTCGGACTTGAAACGCGGGAGAACCCCAATGCTGCCCTTCAGCCCGACTGACTGGCCCTTCCGGCAAGAAGGCAATTTCTACCGGCGGCAAGGCAACCCACCCGCGATCTTTCGTCACGACATCGCCCAGGCGCGCTACCTCGAGCGGCAGTGCGCTCAACGGATTGCCGCTGCGCCCGGTATCAATCAGCCAACCGTCGCGTATCGGCTCCTTGCCTTACTGAGGCCCATCGGCGCAACGCTCTCTCGCCGGCGTGCCGGGCGAGGACCCGCCTCGCCACTTCGCCTTTGAAAGCCGGCCTTTCCACTTGACGGCCTTTCAGGACTCCACCACCGCCTAAATCCCTTCCCCATCCACCAGCGGCACGTCTTCGCCTTCCCATGGCGTCGGCATCGATCCACGCCCCGCCGACGGCAGCGGCATCCAGCATCTGAGCTCCGGCTCGGCATATTCGACGATGCGGCCAGGTGAGGAGTCCGACGCCCGCCAGCCTTCCTCGCCGAACTGGTCGGCGCGCGACCAGTAGGCCATGTCGACCTCGGCCGGTCCCTGCTCGGAGGAGCGCACCGTCACCAGGATGCGGCTGCCGTCCCGTGGCGCGCTCGCCATGTTGCGCCAGTGGTCGGTGTCGTCCATGCGAAGTCCTCCTGCCTGAAGCAATTCCAGAAAAAGTGCGCAGCGGTTTTTCGTCCGGAATTGCGTCAAAACGAAAAACCAATTCCAGGAAAAGCGTGCAGCGGTTTTTCGTCCGGAATTGCCCGAACACAAATTGCCTTCGTCAATAGTCGCCGCACGCCGGGAAGGGGTCAACCCGAACTTGGTGCGAGACAGAAATATCATCTGGAGCTAATATATTCACCGACCGCAATCGGACAGGCGACGATGGACGAAGGATTGCTGTCTCAAGCCACTCGTCTCGGGCCGGTCCATCTTAGGGTGACCGACATCCCGGCGGCCTTGACCGTCTGGCGCGGCACGCTCGGGCTCATGCTATTCAATGAGGACGATGCCACTGCGGAGCTCGGTGCCGGCGGCCGGGTTCTGATCGTGCTCCATGCCGGCGCGGAAGTCGCCCTGCCGCAGAAGTCGCGCGATCTGTTCCATGTCGCCATCCACGTCACGAGCCGCCGCGACCTCGCGCACACGGCCGCCCGCCTCAAGACATCGGGCTTGCGATACAGCGCCCAGGACCACATTATTTCGGAATCGCTCTACGTCTCCGACCCGTCAGGCAACGGCATCGAGATATGCTTCGACACGCCGGAGCGCTTCCTGCGCCGGCAAGTATTGCCCGACGGCCAGGTGTCGTTGATCGCCGCCGACGGCAGCGCGCATTCCGGGCTCGAGCCGCTGGACGTATCGGGCTTGCTGCGCGATATCGGCAATTCCGGCCATGTCGAGCCGAAGATGGCGCAGGATGCCTTCATCGGTCACATCCACTTGCGCGCCCGCGCGCCCGAGACGCTGATGGAATTCTATCTCGGCGTGCTCGGCTTCCGGCCGCATATCCAGTCCCGGACCTTCGGCATGTTCGACTGCGGCACCCAGCGCCGCGCGCATATGGTCGCCTTCAACATCTGGGCGCGCGATGAGCTGCGCGAGCCGCCGCCGAATGCCGCCGGCCTCGACCATTTCACCATCGAGCTTGGTTTCGCGCAGGAACTTGCCGCCGTGGAGCGCAGGCTCGAAGCGGCCAACGCGCCGGCGAAAAGGGATGGCGGCGCGATTTCGACCGCCGATCCGGAGGGCAACCGCTTGCGGCTGGTCCAGGGAGGTTGACCGCGGCTGTTTGACGATGGGAAGGTGGAGGAGGGGAAATGTCGCTCACAGTGATAGGAACCGGCTTCGGCCGGACCGGCACGGATTCGATGCGCGAGGCGCTGACCATGCTTGGCTTCGGCCCTTGCCATCACATGTCGGAGGTGATGGCGCATGCGGAGCAGAAGCGGCTTTGGCGGGCGCTGGCCAAGGGCGCCGCGCCCGACTGGGAGAGGCTCTTTGCCGGCTACAAATCCTGCGTCGACTGGCCGTCGGCGCATTACTGGCGCGAGTTGGTCGAAACCTACCGCCAGGCGCGCGTCATCCTCACCTGGCGCTCGCCCGAAAGCTGGTGGGAAAGTTTCCAAAAGACCATCCTGCCGGGCATCGCCGACAGCAAGGACCAGGACTCGCTGGGTATTGCGCTTCTTACGAAGCAGGTCTTCGGCGGCCGGCCGCAGGATCGCGCGCATGCGATCGCCGTCTACGAGGCCAATGTCGAGGCGGTGCTGAACACCGTGCCGGCGGAGCGCCTTCTGATCCACAAGCTCGGCGACGGCTGGGAGCCGCTTTGCGCCTATCTCGGCGTTCCCGTGCCGGACGAGCCCTATCCCACTCGCAACACTACGCAGGAATTCCGGACGGCGTTTTCGATGAACTGAGGGGAGAGGGGAATATGGAATAGAAAGTCGTGGCGTCGACGGAGTCTCACTTCCTTACTTCCTCACTCCCCTATTCCCTTCCTCACACATGCACGTCGCCGAAGGACAGCTCGCCGTCATCGGCGCGGATGAGGAAAGCGGCGGCAAGCAGCGCGAGATAGCAGGCGCCCACCCCGCACACGACGACGACGCCCGGGATGGGCCCCAGCGTCGCCACCCGGAACGTGTCGACAAGCGAGGCGCCGAAGCCGAGCGGCGAGCCTTCGCGCGACAGGCTTGGCGTGGTGATCTTCAGGATCCAGGCGAGCAGCAGGATCGTGTACATGAAGATGTAGTTGCGGCGCAGCCGGCGGATCAGCGCCGCGCGCTGCGTGATCAGGAAACGCGGCGAGCGAAGGCCTTCGCCTAGAATGGCCAGCCAGTTGGAGGCGTAGTCGGGCTGTGGCGAAAAGACCTGCGCGAAATAATAACGCTCGAACTGCCGCACCCGGGCGCGGTAGACGTCGAAGAAGCGATAGCGCCGCGCCTCGATCCACAAAAGCAGCGTGATCAGGAGCATGGCGAATAGGAGCACGCCGTGATGCGCGGAGGGCGTCGACAGCGACACCGACAGCATCGCTGCCACCACCGTGATCGCCCAATTGCTGGTGCGGTCGAGCCGGTCGCGCCAGCCGGCCATGCGCGCGATCTCGGCGCGGTGGAAATGCGACAGCGTCGTGGTGAATTCGGGGGAACTGAGCTTCAGCGCCAGCGTGTCGGAAGCTCGCGGCGGCGCGGCCGCCTCGGTTGATCTTACTGGCGTAGCCGCCTCTGTCGATTTTGCCGCGTCGGTGGATCTTGCGGCCTTCGTCTGGGACATTCCTCTGCCATGCGCCTCCCGCCGCCGTGGCCGGCCGAGCCTTGACGTCGAGAACAGCCGGCCACACCCCAACTCTCATAACGTGCGGCCGGCCAGAATGTTCCCGCCTTTTCAGGCGGATAAGTCAGGATGCAAGCGGGGGAAGACCGCCATTCGCGCGCCGCGGAAATGGCAGCACCTCGGCCATTGGCCGGGCATGCTGGGCGGCCGCCACTGCGTCGATCACAAGGTCGAGCGCCGCAAGCGCCGTGCGGCTCGTTTCGTCGTCACCGCGTAGGTAATGGCACGCCCGGTCGAGGTGCAGGTGGGCGGCGGCAAAGTCGCTTTTCATTAGCTTCTCCTTGTTGCCCCGCCGTGCCGCGAACATCCCCGAGTCGACTTACCGGGAAGCAAAAAACGGCGATGGCATTTGAATAGAATTGTAGGGAGCTTTTCCTCTCCCCCTCTTCATTGGGGGCGAGGAAACGGCTGCTGGCGACCGTGCAACCGAACCCCGCGCCAAACCGTTATGAGGCGAAATCGAGGGGACACAGGCTTGTCCAAAATACTCAATCGGCGCTGGTCGGTCACGTTTGCCGCCATCGCGCTTCTGCTGCTGCCAGCCGTCGCCGTCGCCGCCGAGAAAACCGGCATGTCCTCGGAAGGCATCTTCGTCGCCGAACTGGTCCTGCTTCTGGTGGTCGGCCGCGGCATCGGCGAGGTGCTGGAGACGCTTGGACAGCCGGCGGTGATGGGGCAACTGATCGGCGGCATCCTGCTCGGGCCCTCGCTGCTCGGCTGGGTCTGGCCGGCGGCCGAGCGGCTGATCTTCGCCGGCGACCCCTCGCAGAAGTCGATGATCAACGCCATCGCCCAGCTCGGCGTGCTGATGCTGCTCCTGCTCACCGGCATGGAGACGGATCTGAGGCTCGTGCGCCGCGTCGGCCGCGCCTGTTTTTCCATCTCGGCCGCCGGCGTCGCCGTGCCGTTCGTGCTCGGCTTCGTCGCCGCCCAGTTCATGCCGGACGCGCTGCTTGCCGCCGGCAGCGGGCGCATCGTCGCCGGGCTGTTCCTCGGCACCGCGCTCTCCATCTCTTCGGTCAAGATCGTCGCGATGGTGGTGCGCGACATGAACTTCATGCGCCGCGACCTCGGCCAGATCATCGTTTCCTCCGCCATCATCGAGGACACGATCGGCTGGGTGATCATCGCGATCACCATCGGCATCGCCACCAGGGGACGGATCGAGATCGGCGGTCTTGCCTTCACCATCCTCGGCGTCGCCGCCTTCATGGCGTTTTCCTTCACGCTCGGGCGGCGCATCGTCTTCGACGCCATTCGCTGGACCAACGACACGTTTCGTTCGGAATATGCGGTGGTCACAGTCATCCTCGCCATCATGGGTATGATGGCTTTGATCACCGACCTGATCGGCGTCCACACCGTGCTCGGCGCCTTCGTCGCCGGCATATTGGTGGGGGAATCGCCGATCCTGTCGCGCCACATCGAAGGGCAGTTGCGCGGCATCATCACCGCCCTTTTCATGCCGGTGTTCTTCGGCGTCGCCGGCCTGTCGGCCGATCTCACCGTGCTGATGGATCCTCAGCTCGCGCTGCTCACCGTGGCGCTGGTGGTGATCGCCAGCATCGGCAAGTTCGGCGGCGCCTTCATCGGCGCGGAAGTCGCCGGCATGAGCCGCGCCGAAGGCATCGCAGTGGGCTGCGGCATGAACGCGCGCGGTTCCACGGAGGTCATCGTCGCCTCGATCGGCCTGTCGATAGGCGTGCTCTCGCACAACCTTTTCACCATGGTCCTCACTATGGCCGTCATCACCACCCTGGCCATGCCGCCGACATTGCGCTGGGCGCTGCGTCGCCTGCCGATGGGCGAGAACGAGAAGAAGCGCCTGGAGCGCGAGGAGATCGACCAGCGCGGCTTCGTCGCCAATCTGGAGCGGCTTCTGGTGGTGGTCGACGAGGGCGTCGTCGGCCGCTTCGCCGCCTATCTCGCCGGCGTCATCGGCGCCGGCAAGCCGACGACGGTGCTGCATTCGAGCGGCGAGATCGACGCCGAGCCCACAGAGGGACTGCATCTGGAGGAGATCGAGAAGGGCGCCGAGGACAGCCGCGAGGCGGCGAAGAAGTCCGATGAGGCGCCCATGCGCGAAGCGCCCGTCACCCGCCGCCAGCATGAGGAGCTTTCGGCCGAGGCGGTCGCCAAGGAGGCGCGCAAGGGCTACGGCATGCTGGTCGTCGGCCTTGGCCGCGCGCTCACCGCCAAGGGCGGCTTCTCGCATCGGCTGAACGAAGTCGCCGGCGCCTTCGAGGGGCCGCTCTGCCTGGTGCTGAAGCCGGCGACCGCCGGCCGCCAGATGCCGGGGCTCGGTCCGGGATCAGGCAAGATACTGGTGCCGGTCAACGGCACGGCGGTTGCCCGCCGCGGCGCCGAACTGGCTTTGGCCATCGCCGCCGTCACCGGCGCGCCGGTCAAGATGCTCTATGTCGCGCGCGGCGGCCGCGAAGAGCCGCGCGACACCGTCTCGCATCGCCGCCGGGAGGCAGTGCTGAAGGACATTGTGGCGCTCGCCGACCGCTACGGCGTCGAGATCGAGACCGCCATCCGCTCGCGGGCCGCCGCCGCCGATGCCATCGCCCGCCAGGCCGGCAGGAACGCGGCATTGATCGTCATGGGCGTGGCGAGGCGCCAGGGCGAAGAGCTCATCTTCGGCGAAACGACGACGGCCGTCCTGCGCCGCAGCCCATGCCCGGTGGTGCTGATCTCCGACGAGCGCCTGCGCCGCGACGAAAGCGACCGCGAGGCGGTGCGCACGGGAACGGGGGCGGGGTGAGGCGGCTGGCTAATCTCCCCCTCGTGGGGAGATGGTCGGCAGACCAGAAAGCGCGTCGCCTGGATCCGTTTCAGCGCGACGCGCTTTAGGCGGTGGTTACAGCGGCCGTCCTTGTCGGGCGGCCGCTTCCTCGATCAGCGTCACGCCGGCTGCAGCTTCTGCCGGCTCGGCTGCGGCGGGAAGGCGATGGCGATGCCGGCCGCGCCCAGCCCGATCAGCGCCGAGCCGATGAACAGCCAGCGATAGCTGGCAGTGGCGTCGTAGATCATGCCGCCGGCAAGCGGCCCGAGCGACATGCCCAGGCTTGAGAGCATGGTGGCCGCGCCAAGGACGGTGCCGATGATGCGCAGGCCGAAATATTCGCGCGCCAGCACCGCGTAGAGCGGCATCACGCCGCCATAGGTGGCGCCGAAGATGACGGCCAGAAGATAGAACTGCTCGAGCTGGCCGACGGTGAGGTAAGCCGCGATCACCAGCCCCTGGATGGCGAGCCCAGCGACCAGCACCGGCTTCACGCCCAGCCGGTCGCCGAGCACGCCATAGAGCACGCGCCCGCCAAGACCGGCGAGACCCTCGACGCTGTAGATCGACACCGCCGCCATCGGCGCGACGCCACAGGACATGGCATAGCTCACCATGTGAAAGATCGGGCCGGAATGCGCCGCGCAGCAAGCGAAGAAGGTGAGACCCAGCACGATGAATTGCGGCGAGCGCAGCGCCTGGCCGACGCTCATGCCGGGATCGTCGGTGGCGGGCGCCGGCGTGCCGTCGGCGGCTGCGAGCGCCGCCGGCGGCTGGCGCACCAGGAAGACGGCGGGCAAAAGCAGCACCCAGGCCATGATGCCGATATCGAACATGGCGGTGCGCCAGTCATAGGCGCTGATCAGCCAGCGCGCGAAGGGCGAGATGGTCATCGGCGCGACACCCATGCCGGCCGAGACAAGCGAGACCGCGAGGCTGCGGTTGGTGTCGAACCAGGCGGTAGTGAGCGCGATCATCGGCGCGAAGAAGGCGCTGGCCGCCAGCCCGACGATGACGCCGTAGCTGAGCTGGAAGACGATGAGCGAAGTGGCCCGGCTCGCCACCACCAGCGACAGGCCGAGCAGCACGGCGCCCGCAAGCACCACGGGCCGCGCGCCGACCCGGTCATAGATCGCGCCCCAGGCGAAACCGCCCAGGCCCATCACCAGGAAATTCAAGGTCATGGCGCTGGAAATGCCGGTGCGCGACCAGTTGGTGTCGAGCGACATCGGCTCCAGAAAGATCGCCAGCG
Organism: Mesorhizobium sp. WSM4832; assembly: GCF_055811115.1. Taxonomy (NCBI): domain Bacteria; kingdom Pseudomonadati; phylum Pseudomonadota; class Alphaproteobacteria; order Hyphomicrobiales; family Phyllobacteriaceae; genus Mesorhizobium; species Mesorhizobium sp. WSM4832. The sequence goes on from NZ_JBVVQH010000009.1 coordinate 117,389, forward strand.
AAAACATGGCGCCGAGCGCCACACAGGTCATCAGCGCGCCGGCCGCGACAATGACCCAACGATAGGAATGGTTCATGGTTCTGCTCCCATGCCGTAAGGCATCCTGTTTGATGCGGCACGGTTTTTCCAGTCCACCGGGCCGTTTGCGTCCGAAGGACGCCAGCACGGGAGCCGATCCTACAATCCGGTTGCATTTTTTATCCGGATTTTTTGAACGGGTGAAGATTTGGCTGTTGCCTGAAAAGTTGCGTTCCTTCGCGCCCCCGCTGTCCCGCCAGCCTCTCGGTATGTCAGCAGCTTCCGGTACCCCGCATTGACCGCACGCTGGTCCCTTCTAAATTGCCCCGTGACAACAGGAGAACCCGCATGGAACTCTATCGCGGCCGGCTCATCGACCACATCCAGCTCGTGGTGCGCGACCTCCAGGCCAGCCGGCGCTTTTACGGCGCTGTGCTCGACGTGCTGGGCATCCCGATCGGCGGCGAGGCGCAGGATTATTTCTGGGCCGACGAATTGTTCATCTCCAGCGCCGACAGCCGCGCCGCGCTCGGCGTGCTCACCGGCCGCCACCATCTTGCCTTCCAGGCGAAGGACCGCACCATGGTCGATGCCTTCTACCAGGCGGGGCTCGCCGCCGGCGGCAAGGACAATGGCGCGCCGGGCGAGCGTCATTACCATCCCGGCTACTACGCCTGCTTCCTGCTCGACCCCGACGGCAACAACATCGAAGCGGTGTTCCACGGCGAGGCGAAGCGGAGCGTCGCTGCGGTAGTGGTGAGTTTTTGAGGCCTACCGACGCCAGAACGGCTTGGCGATTTCCTCCCGCACATCGTCCATGGTCAGGCCGATGTCGCCGATCAGGTACGGCGTGTCGCGTGCCCTGAGCGCGAGCTCTTCGCGGAAGTGGGCGCGCTCGCGCCATGCCGACAGCAGGCTGAAAACACCGGGCTGTTGAACGGCAGGGCCGGCGTCCGCCGCCGGAGTGCCGAGATCCAGCCGCACGGCGCCGTAGAAACCGGATAAGGTGTTGAGTATCGTTTTCATCTTCGGCTCCCTCGTTTGAAACGCTGCCCTTTATGAAGGACACGCGCCGAGCCTGAACCTCCGCCCTCTGCCAAGCCATCGGCCGCATGCAGTGTTTTGGGTCCTGCATTTGTAGTATTTTGCCTCCACACGGTTGAACGCATCTACGTCCACTGGCAGGACAGGACATGAACCGCATCATGACGACATCGGAGGCCTTGTCGGACCGCGAGCGCGCGGTTGCGGAAAAATTCGCTGCCGGCATGACCTATCGCGAGATCGGCGAGGCACTGTTCATTGCGCCGTCCACCGTGCGCACCCATCTCGCCGCGATCTATGAGAAGCTTGGCGTACGCAACAAGATTGCGCTTGCCAGCTATATCAACGGCGCGGCGCATCCGGCTCCCATCCTGCCCGATGCTCCGCCGGTGCTCGCCATGTTCCCGATCGAATGCATCAGCGCCGACGAGCGCTGGCGCCGCTTCGCCGACGGTCTGTCTTCGGACATCACCGTCGATCTCGCTCGCTATGCCGACATGCCGGTGATCGCCTTCCACACTATGAGATCGCTGGGCAGCAGGCCCGCTGATTTCGCCGCCGACGGCAAGGCATTGGGCGCTGCCTACATCGTGTCGGGTCAATTGCGGGCCGACGACCGCCGCATCCGGCTGACGGTCGAACTTGCCGACGCTCGGACCGGGGTCAGCCTGTGGAGCGAGCGCTTCGACTGTCCGGCGGATGACATCTTCGCGCTGCAGGACAGTCTGACCGAAAGCGTCATCAACGTGCTGGCCGGTTGCTTCGGGGCGATCGCCACGGTCGGCCGCAACGCGATCCGGCGCAAGCCGCCGGCCAGCCTGCGGGCCTACGACCACTATCTGCTGGCGGTAGAACAGCACAACACCTTCAGCCTCAGTGGCAACCGAGAGGCCATCAGGCTGTTTTCACGCGCGCTCGAGCTTGACCCCAATTTGGCCGACGCCTGGATCGAACTGGGCTACGCCTATTCGATCGAGGCCTGCAACGGCTACGGTAGCGACCCGAACGAGTCGATCGAGCGATGGCGCTGGGCAATCGAAAATGCGCTGCGCCTCGACCCGGCCAACAGCAGCGCTCTCGTCTGCTTCGGCGATCTCATGGGCTGCCTCGGGGATATCGAGGCGGCCGAACGCGCGCACCGGCGGGCCTTCGAATATGGCTCCAACCAGGCCGACGTGCTGGTGCTGCTTGCCGGCAGCAAAGCGCTCGTCGCGGGTGATCCGGCCGAGGCCATCCCGCTCATCGAGCGCGCCATGCGCCTCAACCCGCTTGCCCCGCCCTGGTATTTCGGCATGCAGGGTCGCGTCCTGTTCGCTGCGGGCAGGCACCGGGAAGCCATTGCCGCACTGCGGCGCAGCACGCTGGATTCTCCCCACGTGCTGATTTTCCTGATGCTCGCCTATGCGATGGTAGGCGAAAGCGTCGAGGCCGCTGCCATCGCGGCCAGGCTGCGCGGCGAATTTCCGGGCTTCTCTGTGGAGGGTTTCATATCGGGCTATCCCATCACCAATCCGGGTGCGGTGCGCGCCATCCGCGATGCGGCGAAGCTGGTGACGTTCCGCTAACCCCCGCCCAAAAACGCCGCGATCAGCTTCAGCATGTTGCCATCCTGCCCGAACTCTATCCCGTCGAAGTCGTGGCTGCCCTGGCGCTGCGCCTTGGAGAGCTGGTCGAGATAGGCCGTCAGCGCCGCCCTGACCTTCTTGCAGCCGGGATCGTTCTCGGCGGTGAGGCCGGTGCTGAAGGCGACGATCTTGTCCACCATGTCGACAATGCCGGCGCCGTGCACCTTCTCATGTGCGATCAGCCCGGCGGCGAATGTATCCCAGCGCGCCTGCAACGCGGGCGCTAGTTTTTCCGCCGGCTTCGGCAGCGTGTAGGTGATGATGAGCTTCGGCCGCGCCGTCTTCAGCACGCAGGCGCTGCCTTGCGGCTGGTAGTCGCGCTGCCAGGTCAGCTTGAAGAAAGTATGCGCGATGACGCGCCGCTCTTTGCCGGCCGTGCCGACCACCGGGCCCTTTTCGCCGATCGAGAGATAGAGCCGCTCGGCGCTCTGACCCGAGACGGCATAGGTGTCGATTTTCTCGACGGGTTTCCAGTCGGCGCGTGCCGGCGTGGACAGGAGCAGGGCAACGAGGAGGAGGGCGGGCTTCATGGGGCGATCCATAGCATCGGGTCTCGTTCGGCAGAAGTCGGCCCGCGCATTTCCGGAACCCGTTCCACCCGTCGGTCGTTTCCCTGGGCAATCATCCCAACCCACGGGGGAGGAAGAAGATGACCCGCAACGACATCATTTCCGTGCTTGGACCGGTCGACGAGGCCGTCATCGCCGACATCGCGCTGACCGGCGCCAGCCTCGAGGAGCTGCGCGAGGCCTTCGCCTGGATCGGCGCCGACGAGGCGCTGGTCAATGAAGGCCATGCCATGCCCGGCGCCCGCGTGGCAAAACTGATCGAGATCCTCGAACCGCCGGAAGACGAGCCGGCGGCACCGGGCGCGATGGAATAGCGCGGCGCTCTATCTCCCCCGGGGAGATAGAGCGTCGGCGTGCCGGGCGCGATGGTATAGGGCGCTGCCAGGTAGGTGTTTCTCCCTACTTGCCCCTGCAACACCTCCCGTCATAGTTTTTGCCGCTTTGGCGGGAGGAAAAGCGCTTGGACACCAATGTCGTCATTATCGGCGCCGGCCCTGCCGGGCTCGCCGTCGCTGCCTGCCTGAAGCAGGCGGGAGTCGACTTCGTAATCCTCGAAAAGGCCGATGAGGTTGCGCCGTCCTGGCGGCGGCATTACCGGCGGCTGCATCTGCACACGGTGAAATCCTTCTCCTCGCTGCCTTTCGCGCCGTTCCCGAAAAGCCACCCGCGCTATGTGCCGCGCGACAAGGTTGTGGCTTATCTCGATGCCTATGCCGAGCGTTTCGGCCTCAAGCCGCGCTTCGGCGTCACCGTCAAATCGGTCCGCCGGGAAGGCGAGCGCCTGCTGGTCCGGACCGACGCCGGGCTGCTCGTTGCGCGCAGGATTGTCGTTGCCACCGGCAACAATGCCCAGCCGATCACGCCGGCCTTCCCAGGCATCGAAGGCTTCAAGGGCAAGGTGCTGCACAGCGCCGCCTACACCGAGGCAGCTGCTTACGTCGGCAAGGACGTGCTGGTCATCGGCATGGGAAATACGGGCGCGGAGATCGCGCTCGATCTTGCCGAGAGCGGCGCCAGGCCCACCATCTCGGTGCGCAAGGGCGTCCACATCGTGCCGCGCCAGCTCTTCGGCGTGCCAATCCAGATGGTGGGCATCGCCAGCCGGACGATGCCGCAGTCGCTGAACGACTGGATGTTCCCAAAAATCCTCGACCTCGCGCTGGGCCGGCTAGAGAGATACGGCATCGTGCGGCCGAGAGAAGGCATCCTCGCCCAGATCGATGCGGGACGCATTCCGATGATCGATGTCGGCGCGGTGGCGGCGATCAAGCAGGGAAGGATCGGCATCGCGCCCGATATCGCAAGCTTCACGGGGGACGGCGTGAAATTCGCCGATGGGGTGGAGAAGAAATTCGACGCGGCGATTTTCGCCACCGGCTACCGTCCGGGCTATGACGGCTTCCTGCCTGCAGAGATCAGGCCGGAAAAGAGCGGCGTGAACGCGCGCGCGAAGGAGTTGGGCGTCTATCTCGTCGGCTTCTACAACCCGGTCACCGGCCTGCTGCGCGAGATCGGCATCGAGGCGCGGGCGGTGGCGAAGGATATTGCGGGGCGGGGCATCTAAGCCGATAAGCCGAGTTCCGTCAGGCCAAAGGGGGTGCCTTCGCGCCGACGTCCAGGTGCTAGCGTTGCGATTGCCTGAATCGGGTGGCGCCCGTCATACCCATAATGCGAAGCCATCCCATCAACCGGGGTCCACTCCATGCTCACGCTCTACGATTATCTCCCGTCGCAAAATGCCTGGAAGATTCGCGTCCTGCTCGGCCTCCTCGGCGTCGCCTACGAAACCCGCATGGTGTCGATCTTCGAAGGCGAGAGCCACACGGAGGCTTTTCTGAAGCTCAACCCGGCCGGGGCCGTTCCGGTGCTCGCCGTGGAGAATGGCCAGGCAATCGCCGAGTCCAACGCGATCCTCGTCTGCGTCGCCGAGGGCACACAATATCTGCCGGCAGACCGGCTTCTTCGTGCCAAGGTGATGCAGTGGCTGTTCTTCGAGCAGTATTATGTTGAACCGGTCATTGGCTCGCTGCGCTTCTGGACGCTAACTGGGCGGCTGGAGCGCAACAGGGCGCTGGTCGCGGGCAAGCATGAGGCGGGCGTGCGGTCACTTGGCGCACTGGAGCGCAGCCTGCAAGACACACCGTTCCTGGTCGGCGATACGCTCACTATCGCCGACGTCGCGGTCTATGCGTACGGCCATCGCGCCGAGGATTGCGGTTTCTCGCTCGCCGACTATCCGGCGGTCGGCGCTTGGGTGGAGAGGGTCGGCGAGGCGATCGGGCCGGGCTATCCCGTCCATCCCTACAGCATAGATCCGCATTCGGCTGGATGAGGACGGCCGGCGGCGGCTCTCTAAACTAGGCAAATTCCAGGTGGAACCGCTTCCTGGAATTTGCCTTATGTGCCGGCCGCCGGCCGGCCTTCAATGCTTGCTCTTGGTGGAGCCGGCACCGGCACCTCCGATCGGGATACGCCTGGCTTTCGCCTGTGCGCGCTGGGTCTTGGGCAGCGTCACCGTGAGCACGCCGTTGTGGAAGTCCGCGCGCACCTTGTCTTCCTCGATCTCGGTGCCGAGCGGAATGCGCCGTTCGAAGCGGCCATAGAAGTGCTCGGAAAACTGCCTGTCCTTGTCTTCGGTCAGCGACTTCTTCTCGCCGCGCAACGTCAGCACGCCGTCGTCCAGCATCAACTCGACGTCCTTCTCCTCCATGCCGGGCATTTCGGCCGTGATGCGGACTTCGGAGTCGGTGTCGGAGATTTCGACGCTCGGCCATCCGGCGCGTCCACCAAAGTAGTCGCCAAGCGACGGCATCCTGCTGCCAAAATCGCGGAATGCATCATCGAATAGACGGTTCATCTCGCGATGCAGCGCCACGAAGGGATCGCGATCGCCGTCGCGATAGAGACCGGGGACCTTATTGCCTTCCCTGGCCCACGGGATGAGATCACGCATTGCCATTTCGATGTCTCCTTCTCGGTTGCATGAGGCGATGCAGGTGCCTGGGTACCGGACAGCTTCGAGGCTGTGCTGGCTGACTGGTCCTCCGCGGCGTCGGCCGCGTTCCGAACACTCCCCGCATGTCCAGTGCTTGCGCACGAGATCGGCTAGAATCGATCTGGGGAACGGCTTTGCGAAGTCAAGGCCCGCTTTTCCCGTCGCGCCAGGCTTTCTTCGATGGGCCGCCGGACGCAATGATTTTGAGCCTTTTTGTCCGCCCAGGAACGCCGGACGATGCCGGAACAGAAGGCCGCGCAGGGCGTTTTCGTTCAAGCAGTTTCGGGAAGCACGTGGGTTTTCCGTTATGGTGGGCCAGTGTGCCGCCGCGCACGCAAGGGGTGCCACGAGGCCCGGCCTGCGCTTTCCCAACGGCACAAGGGAGATCCCAATGGTGCGCACCGTCGCTTTCGTTATTTTCGCCACCGGCATGGCCAGCCTGCCCGCCATGGCTGCCGAGCAATACTGGGTCGCCAGGGATGCCGTCTCGAAACAGTGCGAGATCGTGCCGAAAAAGCCCGACGGGACGCTTGTCATCGATCTCGGCAAGAAGAAATACGCCAGCGAGGGGGAGGCCAGGAAGGCGATGGAGGCGCTTTCGGATTGCAAGAAGAAATAGGGCCGTAAACGCTTACCGGTCCACCGTCGACATCGCCCGCTCATTGTATCGTGGCCCCGCCACCTTGTCGGGCGTCAGCGCCATGTCGAGCCCCAGCATCTCGGTGGCGTCGAGCTTGATGTCCGCCGCCGCGACATTCTCCTCCAGATAGATCCGGCGCTTGGTGCCTGGGATCGGCACGATGTCGATGCCGAAGTCGGGGCCCTTGGCGAGCAGCCAGGCGATCGCGACCTGGCCGGGTTTGACGCCTTTTGCCGCGGCGATGTCGCGCACCGTGGCTGCCGCCGCGACATTCAAGTCGAAATTCTCGCCCTGGTAGCGCGGGTCGCCGCGGCGGAAATCGCCCTCGGGATAGTCTTCCGCGCGCCTGACGTCGCCGGCGAGGAAACCGCGGCCGAGCGGCGCGAACGGCACCAGGCCGATGCCCAGCTCCTTCAGCGCCGGGATGATCTCCGGCTCGAGGTTGCGCTCCCACAGCGAATATTCGCTCTGCAGCGCCGAGACCGGATGCGCGGCGTGCGCGCGGCGGATGTTGGAAATGCCCGCTTCCGACAGGCCGAAGAAGCGCACCTTGCCTTGAGCCACCAGTTCGCCGACCGCGCCGGCGACATCCTCCATAGGCACGGCGGGATCGACGCGGTGCTGGTAGAAAAGGTCGATGCGGTCGGTGGCGAGCCGCTTCAGCGAAGCCTCCACCACCTCGCGTATATGCTCGGGCCGGCTGTCGAGGCCGGCCTGCTTGCCGTCGGCGATGCGGAAGCCGAACTTCGTCGCGATCGTCACCTGATCGCGCCGGCCTTGCAGCGCGCGGCCGAGCAGTTCCTCGTTGAAGAAGGGCCCATAGACCTCGGCCGTGTCGAGGAAGGTGCAGCCGAGCTCGATCGCCCGGTGCAACGTCGCGATCGACTCCGCCTCGTCGGCCGGCCCGTAGGCCTGGCTCATGCCCATGCAGCCGAGACCGATCGCCGAGACTTCGAGCCCCTGGCCGCCGAGTTTCCGTTTGCCGAGGCTCATCGATGTTCTCCGAAGGTAGATAAGCGCTCGCGAAAATATAGAGGCCGGAAGCGAACCGTCCAGCCGGCAATATTCGCTTGATCCGGATCAAGGCAGGCCGGGCGGAGGGTCCTATCGTTAATTCGTGTTGGGCAGGACGCAAGGCAGGCGGGTGGTTCCGGCCGGCACCATTCCCTCGGAGCCCTGACGAACCATCCGGATCGCCTGCGTGGAACTCAAGCCATCGGCAGCATGTGGCGCATGATCAGCGAGGCGTGCCCGCCGACACCATGCGCGGCCTCACGGCGCTCGACCACTTCGAAGCCGTGCTTGCGGTAGAAGGCGATCGCGCGGTCGTTGCCCTCGATCACCTCCAGCGCGATCGAGGGAATGCCGGCATGCGCGGCAAGCACGGCGTGCAAAAGGTCGACCGCGAGGCCGCTGCCGAACGCCTGCGGCTCGATGTGGAGCCGCTCGAGCATGACGTCACCCTTTGTGTCCATCATCGCCATCGCGTAGCCGGCGATCGAACCGTCGGCGTCTTCGGCGACGAAGGACATCTTGTCCTCGTCGTCGAGCTCGGCCGCGAGCTTTTCCGGCGTGTGCCTTTCGTCGGAAAGCCGAGCCACGGTCTCGTCGCCCATGATCGGCGCATAGGTCCTGCGCCAGGATTGGCCGAGCAGGCGCGACACATCGGCAAGGTCGTCACTCGTCATCGCGCGGATGCGGGTCATCTTCATGGTCCTCGTTGCAATCCGAAAATAGGGCGAAGCCAGCGATACGGCCAATCCCGACATTCGAAGCGTGCTGGTTCCTCGCGTCCGCAAAGCGGGGGGAGGTAGCCGCGATGCGGACGGAGAGGGGCCTTCGCAGGGCGCTCCCTGTCTGCGCCTCGGCTTCGCCGAGCCACCTCTGCCATTCCATGGGGCGAGGAACTGGATCTAATTAACCCGCACGGCTGTGCCCGCTACCGTCCGATAGCCCGCTGCCGAACCGATAGGGGCGGCAGCGGGCTATTGGTGCGACGGGAGTGCTGTCCCGTCGAGCAGGAGACACTGCTCACAATGATCTAAACCGGCTTCGCCGGGGATCGCGACTTACGGATTCGTAAGCTCACTCACGATCATGTTCCCAGCCGGCGCGCAATCCCCCGACATGTGCTTCTGTGTGGTCGAAAGCAGCTCCTCCTGCGCCAGGCGCGGCGTGGCCGGCTTTCCCGCCTCGCGGAACCGACGGGCGAAGATCATCAAATGGCGCGCGGTGTTGTTGCGCAGGCGGCGCAGCCGCCATTCCAGCCCGGTCTCCGTGGTGATCCGCCTGGCATAGATGCTGGCCCGCATGGCTCTGGCGTCGGCCGCGATCTTGATCGGATCGTCGTAGAAGGCGCAGATCTTGTCGGCCGCCATGCCGGGCGTTTCGAGCCAGGCGGGGATATGCGTCGAGCTGAGGCAATCGACATCGGTAAGCACCCGATGGATGCCGTCGCCTTGCGCCGGGCATGTCGTGGCGAACGCGTCGCCGATGAAGACGACGCCGTCGCGGCGATGGCCCTGTGACGTCGTCAGGCTGACCTGCCTCACTTCGACCTCGCTGGCGACGGCGAAGCCGCCGCATCGCTCGGCAATCTCCGGCATCAGCTCCAGCAGCATCTTTTGCGGGTTTTCGCGGAACGTCCGCACCCACGGATCGGCGACGGTCCGGTAGACGAACATGTTCGCCCGCATCCGCTCGCCGATGCGGAAGACGGTAAGATAGGCAATGCGGTCGGTGACCCGCTTTCCGTAGAAGGCGATGGACGCAAGGCCGAAGTCCTGAGGCGAGATCGCCAGATCGAACCCCATCGTCAGCGAATGGGCCTTGGATTCCTCGATGCGCTCGACGCCGATGGCGCGGCGCACCGCCTCGCTGTAGCCGGTCGCCACAACCAGCAGGCGGGCATCGATGACGGAACCGTCGGTGAGCACCAGGCGCTGCCGGTCCGGTCCGGTCGACACCTCGGCGACCTTGCCCACCGTCAGCGGCACTTGCGAAGGCAACGCCGCGCGTATGCCATTGACCAGCGGCGTGTAGGAAAAGGCGTATTCCCGGGCCTGCTTGCGCTCGAACCACTGGCCGAAACGGAAGACATGGGTATCGGTCATCGGCGTGACGAGGGACCTGAAAACCGGGCCGAGGCCGAGCTTTTCGAACAGCCCCATCTGCTCCGCGCGGGTTTTCTCGGCCCGGAATTCGTCATGGTGGATGCGATGCGGATCGACCAGCGCTATCCTGCGGCCCGCCTTGGCGAGCGACAGCGCGAGCACCGTGCCGGCGAGCCCCGCACCAACGATCGCCACGTCGACCTCGGTCCGGCCGGGCGGCGCGGCGGGCGTTTCGCGAGCCTCTGCGATGCTCATTTTTCGTCTCCACGGCCCGTTGGCATGGGTTCCCGCCGCTTCCAGCGCGGCGCCATTGCCGAACCATCTATGAATTCCAGCCCGCCCGCCTCGTTGAGCGTATGCAGCTTGCGGCCGGCCCAGCCGGCGCCGGGGTTGAGGATCGTCTCGACGACCTGTTCCATGCCGGTCTCGTCGAGTCGGGTGACACGCGCGATGCCGAGCGCGGCGCCATAGCTGCGGCGGCAATCCTGCACCGGGCGCAGAAGCTGGCCGCCACGGCTGACCATGCGGCCCGCGGGCCGCGCCGAGGCGATGTCGATCAGCACCGGGTTCTTCGGATGCGGCGTCCACGGCCCGCGGAAATCCGGCGCCGACCAGAGATGAAGCTGGTCCGAGAAGGCGCCGCCACCGTCGCGCACGGTGGCGAACATCCACCAGCGCCCGCCATGCTCGACAAGCGTGGCGTCGCCGACGACGACGTCCGACAAAAGCGTCGCCTCCTTCACCCAGCCGCCCGGGAAAGCGGTGGCGCGGTAGAGGTCGACGCTGCGGTTGGCGGAGCTTTCCGGCACCATCCACATCTCGCCGTCGCGCTCGAACACGAAGGGGTAGGAGAGGTGATAGGGCAGTTCCAGCACCGGCTTCGGCCGGCCGGCCGGCCCGTTCGGCCCGAAAGCCACCGCCGAAAGGATCGCCTTGCCGGTGCGGTGGATATAATCCTCGACGAACAAGGTCACCTGGCCATGGTGAAGCACCGGGAACGGATCGGCGTAGAAGCGGCTGCCGTCGTCCGGCAGGTCGCGCCAGCCAGACTGCGGATGGGCGCGCAGATCGTATAGGTCCTTGCCACCGGTCTCGCGCCAGCCGACCCGCCAATGCGGGGCGTTGTAGCACAGATGATAGATCTGCTGCACGATGCGCCGCGCCGTCGCCTTGGCCGCCCGTACGCCGAGCTTCGTGGCCGACGGCATGGCCGGCGGCGGCGCTTCGGACGACGGTTCTGGCAGCACAGGCAAATGCGAGCGCGCGGCGCCGTCGGCCGCCGCAGCGATCAGGCTGGCGCTTCGCGCCAGCATGTCCTGGAAGGAAGCCAGCGCGATGCCGTGATATTCGGTGCCGAGCCGCCCCTCGGCGACGGTTGCGCCGTTCTGTTCGAGGCGCGCCAGCGGCGTGCGGCCGGCAAGGATCAGCGCCAGCAGGGCCTCCTCGCCGCAGACGCCGTCATAGGCGAGCCGCCAGACCCTTCTGCCGTGCGGCTCGACGTCGCCGACGAGGTCGATTGTGAGATCGGCTGGCGCGGACGCTCTTGCATGGCCGGCCAGCGCCGAAAGTGGCACACGCCTGGCCGTCCCATTGGCGGGCAGGCGATGGATCAGCGTCTCAAGATGGAACAGCGCCTCGGCGGCCTGCGGCACACCGCCCGCCGCCGGACGGGCGTCGATGGAAAGCTCGACGCCGGACAGCAGCGAGAGCCGTTCGGCCAGCGCGACATGGAAAGTGCGCACGCAATCGCCGTTGAGGCGCAGATTCAGGCGCATTCCCGACCCCTGGGCAACTCACATCCGGGGCCGGCAGCCCGGCCCGCCAAGTCAAGTTCCCGCCGCATGCGCACCACGTCTCCTAACTTTGGGCTGCACTTAAATTGTACTGCGTCGGTGCAAACTTCGTGCCAGCACGGCATCAATTTATGAACATAATTAACAGTGTTTTAATCGTTGCCGGGAATAGCTAGGCCAACGCCGCATTTTAGTCTTTGCCGGCCGATGGAGCGTTGTCGGAGCGACCTTTGCAACCATCCCTGCTCATGGTGCCCCAGCAGCACGCTCCCGACGCGGTCGCGCCGGCGCCAGCCTATTACGCGCAGGCGCCCGCGCCCGCCACGGTCGAGCTTGGCGATCTCGGCCGCATCCTGTTGCGGCGCCGCTTCCTGATCCTTGCCGTCACCGCGCTGCTCACCGCCGTGACGCTTGTCTATGCCATGCTGACGCCGGCGCTCTACAGCTCGACGGCGCAGATCATCATCGATCCACAGGACCTCCAGGTCGTCACCAACGACGTCAATCCGAGCCGCATTTCGCCGGATGGCGGCATCACCCAGGTCGAAAGCCAGGTCAGCGTCGCGCAATCGAACAGCGTCCTGTTGCGCGCCATCGCGGCGACCAAGCTGACCGAAAATCCGGAATTCAACGGTGAGGGCGTGCTCGACCGCTGGCTGGGCAGGTTCTTCGGCGCCGCCGGCGGCGACAGGACGGCTGAGACGCTCGACGCACTGCGCCGCCGCCTTGCGGTGAAGCGCGACGACAAGGTGCTGGTCCTCAACATCATCGTCACGGCCAAAAGTGCCCAGACGGCGGCGGACCTGGCCACCGCCATAGCCAAAGCCTATCTGGCCGACCAGGCGGATGCGCGCTCCCAGGCCGCCGCCCAGGCTTCCGATGCGATCAGCGCGCGGCTGGACGACCAGAGCAAGCGCGTCGAGCAGGCGGCCAACGCCGTCGAGGCCTACAAGGCCGAGCACAACATGGTGATGGCCGCCGGCAACCTGGTCAGCGACCAGGAACTGACCGACCTCAACACGCAGCTGACCGCCGCCCAGACCCGTACCGCACAGCTCAAGGCGCAGGTCGACCAGCTGCGCCGGCAGGGTGGCGCGCCGGACGCGACCACCGAGGCGATGCGCTCGCCGGTGATCGCCAGCCTCAGGGCCCAGGAGGCGACGCTGGTCGATCAGATATCCCAGTTCGGCACCGCGCTTGGGCCGCGCCATCCCTCGATGATCTCCGCGCAGCAGCAGCTGAGCGATCTGCGCAAGCTGATTTCGCGTGAACTCGGCCGCCTCGTCGCCTCCGCCGAGACCGACTACGAGCGCGCCTTGGCCAATCAGAAGGATCTGCAGGCCAAGATGGCGTCGCTGAAGGGCAAGTCGCTCGACACCGACCAGGCGTCGGTCAGGCTGCGCGAGCTGCAGCGCGATCTCGATGCGGTGCGCACCGTCTATGCCAATTACCTGCAGCGCGCCCAGGAAACGCGCGAGCAGACCAACGTCAACAGCACCAATGCCCGCATCATCTCCTATGCCATGCCGGCGCTGAAGAAGAGCTGGCCGCCGAAGGGCCTGCTTCTGTTCGGCGCCATCTTCGGCGGACTGGCGCTGGGCATCGGCATGGCGCTGATCGCCGAATATCTTTCGCCGACCGTGCTTTCCGCCAACCAGATGCAGTCGGCCATCGAGGCGCCGGTGCTGGGCGTGCTGCCGGGCAAAGCGCGGCGCCGTGGGAGCCGCTCCGGCGCCATGGCCCAGAAGACCGACGCCGTGGCCGGGCTCGCGCTGCAGCGCATCGCCGCCGCCACCAGGCGTCCGTCCGACTGGCCGCTTGTGCCCTCGATCCTGGTGGCGTCGCCGCCCGAGGACAAGGCGCAGCGGTCGAGGGTGGCGTGGCAACTCGCCAATGCGGCGGCGGCCAGGGGCCGTCGCGTGTTGTTCATCGACATCAATGCCGGCAAGGGCCAGAAGGACCCGCAGCCCGGCGTGCTCGACGTGCTGCGCGGCGAATATCCGCTCGATGCGGTCAGCCGCTATGCGCCGGGCAGTTCCGTCGCGCTGCTCGGCCGCGGTCGGCCGGCCGCGGTGTTCCAGGAAGCGCAGGCGCTCTATTTCGCCCATCGCATGCTGGCCGAGGCCAACCATAGCTTCGAGCTTGTCGTCATCGACGGCGGCGCGCTGGCCGACGACCTCAACGTCCTGCCGCTGGTCGCCATGGCCGACGAGATCCTGCTCGTTGCCCGGCTGAACGCGACGCCGATGCGCGACGTCGCCACGACCTCGGAAGCGGTCTCCGTCATGGGGCGGCTGCCGACCGGCGCCATGCTGGTCGACGAGGCTGCCTGAAATGGCCTCGATCCTGGCCGGTTCCGCCCGGCCTCTCCCTGCTTCGGCTTATGGGATGCCTGGCCAGCGCACTGTCTCCGTCGATGCGCTGACCCGGCTCGGCCTGACCGTGGCTGTGCTGCTTCTGTTTTCCGTCTCCGGCGGCATGCTGTGGCTGGTCGGCTATAATTACGACGGCCTGCAGGGCAGCCCGCTGAGCAAGATCCACCCGTCCACCTATCTCTTCGTGCTCGTCTTCGTCTGGCGCTCCTGCACCTTCGGCAATCCGATCGGCTATGCGGTCTATGTCACCAACAAGCGGCCGGCCACGACGCTGATGGCGGTGATCTCGACGGTGCTTCTCTTGGTCGTCATCCTCAGGCAGCGCCCCGGCATGGCCGGCATGATCGACACTTTCGTCGCGCCGGCGCTGCTCGTGCTTCTGCTGAGCGAGGATGACGAGAAGACCTTTGCCCGGCTGCAGCTCGTCATCCATGTCGTCATGACGGTGAACGCGCTGCTGGCGCTGTTCGAGTTCGGCACCAAGCATCTGGTGTTTCCCTACCGGTACGACGGCGCGGTGTTCGTCAACGATTTGCGCTCGAACGCCTTGCAGGGGCACCCGCTCTCCAACGCCACAGTCACCTCGATCTATGTGCTGTCGCTGCTGTCCGGCGCGCGTTCCTTGTCGACGCCGGTGAGGCTCGGGCTCGTCGGCCTGCAGTTCTGCGCGCTGGTCGCCTTCGGCGGCCGCTCGGCGATGGTGCTGACGGTGGTGCTCGGCGGCGCCTACATCCTCATCCGCGGACTGGCGCAGCTCAGGACCCGCCGCGTCAACCTTCTGGGCGCGGCGCTGGTCATCATGCTTGCCGCCCTGCTGCCGCTGGCGATCGCACTTGCCGGCTATTACGGCTTCTTCGACGCGCTGCTCGAACGTTTCGTCTCCGACAGCGGCAGCGCCAATGCGCGTGTCGAGATGTTCGATCTCTTCAGGCATCTGGAATTGCGCGACCTGATCGTCGGGCCCGATGTCGACCTGCTCGACAGCATGCGCCGCATCACCGGCCTGGAGCAGGGCATCGAGAACCCGGTCATCCGCCTGACGCTCTACCAAGGCGCCTTCTTCACGCTGTTGATCTTCTTCGGCTTCGCGCTGTTCATGCACGAGGTCGCGCGTCGCTGCCACCCCGGCATCTGGCTGCCGATGCTGGCCTGGCTGATCCTGCTCAACACCTCCGAAAGCATCGCCTCCAAGACGACGCTGATGACCAAATTCGTGGTCATGGCGCTGGCGCTGTATAGGCCGGCGCGGGCGGCGTTGCGTTCAAGGACGCAGGCGTAGCGCTCTACGGCGCCCCCGCTCTGTCCGGCAGGACAGAGGGGGCGTGACGGAACGCGGCGAAGCTAATCACGCATTTGCCGGCTCTCCAGTCGTCTCCCGCCCTCTTGTCCCGATCAAAACCAGCGGCACCGCGACAAGATTGATCGCGATCACCGAAAGCCAGATGGCGCCGGGCCATTCTTTCTGGGTGGCGAAGTAGAAGGTCGAGAAGGCGAGCGGCGCAACGACGGAGGCGAGGCTCACGGCCGAGGCCAGCACGCCTTGCAACTGGCCCTGGCGCTCGGCATCGACCTGCCTTGTCGCCAGGGCCTGGAAAGCCGGCGTGCCGATGCCGCTGAGCGCGAAGACCGGCATGATGGCGAACACCATCCAGCCCTGGTTGGCGAAGGCCATGGCGGCGAGCGCGATGCAGGCGCAGCCGATGCCAGCGACGAAGGCCTTGCGTTCGCCGAGCAGCCGGGCGGCGGGGCCGGGCAGGAAGGCCTGCGCCAGCGTCTGGCAAAGGCCGAACGCGCCGAGTGAAAGCCCGATCCAGAGGCCGTTCCACCTGAACGTGTCGAAGCCCCAGAGCGCCCAGCAGGTGCCGTAGGCCTCGCCGGCGCCGGAGAGGATGAAATAGACCAGAACGATGGGCAGCAGCCCCTTCATCGAGAACACCCAGCGCAGCGGCCTCAGCGGATTGAGCGCGGCTAGGTCGATCTTCCGGCGGGCCGGTATCCGCGACTCCGGCAGGATGAAGACGGCCAGAAGCAGGTTCGCGGCATTGAGCAGGGCGGCGGCGATGAAGGGCAGCCGGACCCAGTGGTCGCCGAGCACGCCGCCTAGCACCGGGCCGACGATGAAGCCGATGCCGAACATGGCGCTGAACAGGCCGAAGCGGCCCGCGCGCTTTTCCTGCGGCGTGATGTCGGTGATGTAGGCCGTCGCCACCGAAATGTTGGCGCTGGTCAGCCCTGCGATGGCGCGGCCGATGAACAGCATCCAGAGCTGCGGCGCGAAGGCCATGATGACGTAGTTGGCCGCGGTACCCGCCAGCGAAACGAGCAGGACCGGACGCCGGCCGAGATTGTCGCTCAAGGCGCCGAGCACCGGCGCGAAGAGGAACTGCATGGCCGCATAGAGCGCGGTCATGACGCCGATATAGGCCACGATGTCGGGGCTGCGCGTCACCTCTTCGAGAAGGCGCGGCAGGATAGGAAAGACGAGGCCGATGCCGACGGCGTCGAGGCATATGGCGGCAAAGATGACGATAAGCGCTTTGTTCATGGGATGGGTTCCGGGAGAAGAGGCTGTGCGCCCGTGGCGGCAACGAGGGCAAAACCCTTCGCTTCGTGCCGGTAAGGCGTTCGAACGGTCGGTGTACTGAGTGTTAATATATACTGAGTACACATATCGGTCGTCGACAACGGCGTGTCAATACAAATATGTACTGAGTACAAAAATCGTGCTACGAGGGGCCATGCCAGAGCCATCCGACCGCCGCTCCCGAAAGCGCCTCGCCACCCGAAAAGCCATTTCCGATGCCGCCACGCGCCTGTTCATGGAGCGCGGCTTCGACCATGTGACGGTGGACGAGATCGCCGACGCCGCCGACGTCGGGCGCATGACCGTCTTCAATCATTTCCCGCGCAAGGAGGACATGTTCTTCGACCGCGACGAGGAGGGACGCGAGATGCTGCGCCAGGCGGTGCGGCAGCGCGATCCCGGCACCGCGCCGCTGGAGGCGCTGTGCGTGCTCGCCCATAGGCTGGTCGAGGACCGCAGCCCGGTCGTGGAATTTTCCGCTAGAAGTGAGCGACTGGTGCCTACGGTCGCCGGCAGCGAAACCCTGAAGGCACGCGCGAGGGCGATCCGCGACGAACTGGCCGACCTTGTGGCGGCGGCGCTGGCTGAAAGCGTCGGCCGCGACGCTGCCGACCCCGAGGCGCATCTCGCGGCCGTCCTGCTGCTGGCAACCTGGACTGTCGCCTTCCTCGATGCGCATCGCACCTTCCGGCGGACGCGCAGCAGGGGCAAAGCGAACGATGCTTTCCTCGCGCTTGTCGACAGGGGGGCGGCGGGCCTCAAAGCCGCGATGGCCGGCACGCCTTACATGTGAGCAACGCAGGATCGACGTTGTGAAAGAAGCATATGCTTTCGGCCGGCTCCCGCATGAAACCAAACCCTTAGAGTGGTTTGGTGATTCAACAATTCAAGCGCGAGGCATCGTAAGCCCAAGCGCCTCGACCGTGGCCGGGTCGAGCGCGCGCGTGGCGTCATCCATCATCCCCATGCCGTCGAACAGGTCCCAGAATGCCCAGGGAAAGCCGAACGTCTCCGCGCTCTGCCGCACATCTGCGATGTAGCGGGCGCGGTCGGGATTGGGCGCGGCGGTGTAGCGGGCATCGGTGCGCAGCGCGCCGAACTCGCCCATGATGATGCGTTCGGGGGTGATGTCGTGGCTGTCCGCCCAATCACGGACCTGAGCGAGATACTTGTCGATGAAGCGCCGGTCGGGCTGGGCGTCGAAATAGACTTTGAGCACGCGCTCGGTCTCGGCATAGGCGGCGCGCTTGGCCTCGTTCGACCTCTCCATATCCTCAGCCATCCGTGCCCGGACCGAGGCCAGCGTCTTGTCGAGCGAGCCGGCCGAGGCAGGCCACGGCACGTTGTTCAGCGCGCGGTAGACCGGCTCGCGCATCCACGGCGCGCCCTGATGGCTGAACAGGTAGGGCTCGTAGAAGTGGAAGGTGAACAGGATCGGCTCGAAGGCCGCCAGCGGCGCCGGATCGAGCGCGGCGAGCCCCCGCACCATCGAGCCGCAGCCGCCGGTGACGACGAGCGGCAGCTTTCGCGCCGAGCCCCGCGCGGCGCTCAGCAGCGCCGCCTGCACCTTGGGCCAGGCTTCGGAGGAACAATCCTGCGGCGGCTCGTTGACCGGCTCCAGCGCGATCCTGCCGGGCGCCATGTCTGCCAGCATGTCCGCCAGCATTCCGGCCACTTCGCCGACGAAGACCTGGTAGCGCGCGAATTCCGGCGCCTCGATGCTGGAAACCATGCGGTCGGGATTCCAGTAATGCGTGGCGCCGTTGGCCTGCACGTTGACGATGACGCCGAGATCGGCGGCTCGCGCCGCCTCGACCGCCGCGCCCAGCATCGCCATCAGGTCGGCGCGCCGGCCCGCTTCGGCGGCAAGGAACGGGCCCGGATCGACGGGCAGGCGGATGAAATCGAGGCCGCTGGCGCGCAGCCGGGCAAGGTCGGCCGGCGTCGGCACCGGCCGCTGCGACTGGAAGGGCGGCCAGTCATAGTCGGTGCGGGGTGAGGGAAACTCACGTGTCAGCGCAAACCACGGCCAGGCGTTGACACCGCGCTTGAAAGGCCATTCGCCGGTGGCGGCACGGGCCGGGAATACGAGCGGCGGAACCGCACTCGCCAGCGGCGTCGTCGCCGCGACCAGGGCCGCGCCGAGGACCCGGCGGCGCGACCAGCCGGTCACGCGCGCTTGGCGCGGTCGGCCGGCGCTGGCGCTGCAGTGGCGACGCCGAGGTGCCGTAGCGCTTCCTTCTCATAAGCCAGCAGCACGTCTTCCCAGCGGAAGGCCTCGCGGGCGCGGGCCCGCGCCGCCT
The DNA here is from genome assembly GCF_055811115.1 of Mesorhizobium sp. WSM4832. NCBI lineage: Bacteria > Pseudomonadati > Pseudomonadota > Alphaproteobacteria > Hyphomicrobiales > Phyllobacteriaceae > Mesorhizobium > Mesorhizobium sp. WSM4832. The sequence continues at coordinate 136,448 of NZ_JBVVQH010000009.1, forward strand.
TGCTGCAGCGCGCAACCAGCAAATCATCGGCCAGCGCCTCGTCGATCCGCTCGCTCAGCCCATCGATGTCTTTGAAATAAAGTGCCGCCTCGCCGGCGACCCAACGGTTGTAGCGGTTGTCATGCGCGATCACCATGTTGCCTGCGGCCAGCGCCTCGACCAGCGAGGGGTTGGTGCCGCCCACAGTGTGGCCATGCATATAGGCGCGCGCATGGTAGCGCAGCGCCCTCACCACCGCCTTGTCGTAGATCGCGCCCGGCATGATCACCGTGCTGCCTGCCGCCTCGCGCACGGCGCGGTGGTAAGGAATGTCGTCGTTGAGCGTGCCGAGCACCACCAGCTTCATGTCGCCGCGCTCGCGACGGCGGAAAGCTTCGATGATCGGCAGGATATTGTTGTCGGGTTCGATCCGCGCGATCGAGACCAGATATTTGCCGGACTCGAGCCCGAGCGCGTGAATGGGTTCCTCCGGCGCCGAGGTCACCGGGTCCGCGCCATACGCGATCGTGGTGATGGCGCTGCGCGGCCGCCGTGTCGCCAGATGGTCGGCGATCGCCGGGTGATCGGCGACGAGCCGGTGCGAGACCCAGGCGCCGATCCATTCGTTGAGCCAGAACCAGCTGCGCGCCGCCAGTCCCCATTTCGCCCGCCGCCACTCGATGCCGTCCATGTTGGTGATGATCTTGCGCCTCATCAGCCTGAGCCAGGTCAGGAACACCGCGCCATTATAGCCGAGCACCAGGCACACGCCCGGCCGCCTGGCGGCGTCGAGCACGCATTGCCAGTCGAATTCCAGCGTCGCGCGCGCGCCCTCGGAGGCGACCTCGATGGTGATGAGCTCTATGCCGCGCCAGGTTTCGCTCGACACCCTTTGCCCGACGCGCTCGACCTCCTTCTGGCAATACACGCCGACATTCCAGCCGCGTCCGATCAGGAAAAGCGCCAGGTGCTCGGCAAAGGTCTCGAACCCGCCATGGGAAGCCGGAATGCCGCGCGTTCCCAGGATCAGGATGGAAGGTCGTTCCGATTTCAAGGCAAGGGTTCCCGGGGGCTGGTATGGTTTCTGTTATCTTAACGACAATCCCAGCAACTTCCGTGCCAGGTCACCCCTAGGCCAATATTCACGTGGAGTTTTAAAATATTCCTTCAGAATTCCGGAGTTGTTTCATTATCGGTCAACCTTCGGGCGGTATCTGTGTCGATACGGGCCGCGGCTGGTGTTCTCGGTTCGCGGCCGGGCAATTCAGACCCGGCATGATCCTTGCTACCGGGCCTGCGGTGGCCACCGCTTGGCAGAGCGGCGTGCGGATTTGGCATGAAGTTTCTTCCGCGCTTGAAGGGTCCGGTGCTGAGCGGACTCGGGGTGCAAGGTGGAAAGATAGTGATGCGCATTGCCTGCGTTCATCAGGGCTACGAGCTCTATGGCTCTGACCGCAGCTTCGCGGAGAGCGTGGCTGCGCTGCGCGCCGCGTTTCCGTCCGCCGAGATCGAGGTCGTGCTGCCGCGCGAGGGGCCGATCGTCGATATCCTCGAGCCGCATGCCAGCCGCATCGTGTTCGAACCGCTCTGGGTGCTCCGGCGTCAGGCGATGCTCAAGCTCGCAACCGTCGAGATGGCGAGGCTGCCGGCGGCGCTCTGGCGGGCCTGGCGGCGCATGCGCGACAACGACCTGACCTATATCAACACCTCGATCATCGCCGACTATGCGCTGGCCGCGCGGCTTTTGCCGCGCAAGGCGCTGCTGCACATCCACGAAATCCCCGAGGGCATATTGCGCAAGGTGCTTGTCGCCCTGATGCGCTGGAGCCGCGCCGACCTCATCTTCAACTCGCGCGCCACGCGCGCCACCTTCGGCGATCCGCCCTCCGTCGATGCCAGGGGGCGGCGCACGCATGTCGTCTATAACGGCGTTTCCGGGCCCGTGGCTGCGCTACCGACGACCTATGACGGCAGCCGCCCGCTCAGGGTCCTGCTGCTTGGCCGCGTCAACCGCATCAAGGGGCAGGAGGTGCTGCTCGAAGCCGTCGCGTCGCTGGAAGGCGCCTTGCGCGATCGCGTCGAGGTCCGGCTCGTCGGCGGCGCCTTCGAAAGCGTCGATCGCGAGCAGGCATTGGCCGAGCTGGTCGGACACATGGGGCTGACCGGCCATGTCGAGGTGCTGCCTTTCGTCTCCGACCCTGCCGACCACTACCGCTGGGCGGACATCGTGGCGGTGCCGTCGCGCCGTCCGGAGTCGCTCGGCCGCGTCGCCATCGAGGCGATGGGCTGGGGCAGGCCGCCCCTGGTGTCGGCGATCGGCGGGCTGGTGGAAGTGGTGGCCGACGGCGAGACCGGCTGGCATGTGCCGCCGGCCAACGCGGCCGCCCTTGCCGGCAAGCTCACAGAGATCATCCTGCGGCCGGATCGCTGGCGCGGCTTCGCCGCCGCCGGCCGGACGCGCTACGAGGCGGTCTTCAGCGAACCGATCGCCGCCGCCGCGATCGTGGCGATCGTAGCCGACAAGCTGAAGGCGCCAACGCCGCGGCAGGGGCGGTCGCGTGTCGCCCGCGAGGCGGAGACGAGCCCGTGAAGTTCACCTTCCCGGCCCACCTGGTACGGCGCCTCATGCTGATGGTCAGTGGCGAGGCGATGCAGAGCGGCTTCCATTTCGCCCTCAACATCGCGCTGCTGCATCTTTTGTCGGCCGAAGGCTACGGGCTCTTCGCGCTGGCCATGGTGATGGGCGGCGTCGGCCTGTCCTACATCCGCTCGCTCACCGCCGTTCCCGCCACCATATGGATGAGCAAGAGCACCAACAGCGCCGGCGTCGACGCCCATGACGTGACCTTCGGATCGGCGGCGCTGGTGGTGGCGCTGCTGATGGGGCTGGGCACCGGGCTGCTGATGCGCCTCCTGGGCGACCCGAGCGGCATCGGCGCCGCCTGCTTCGTCGGCGCCTGGTCGCTGCGCAGTCACATGCGCACGGCCTTCTTCGCGCGCCGCATGCAGCTCGTCGTCTCCATCAGCGACGCCGCTTTCACGATCGCGGGCATAGTGCTCGCGGGAGCCGCGATCTGGTTCTTCGCGGACGCGCTTCAGGCCACCTTCTACGCGCTTGCCGCGGCCAATGTGGTCGGCATCGCCGTACTGGTGAAGCTGGCGCGCCGCAGGATGCGCATCTCCTTCCGCGCGCCGACCTGGCGGCGCTATGCGAAGCTCTGGCCGCAGCTCTGCTGGTCGGGGTTCAGCGCCACGACCACCAACATCCAGGGGCAATGCCTGGCGCTGCTCGTCGCGGGCATCGCCGGGCCTGCCGCCTACGCGCCGCTGGCGGCTGTGCTGGTGCTGTTTGCGCCGCTGCGCATTTCCAGCCTTGCCTTCTCGAACATGGCGCAGCCGGAACTTGCGAAGCTGGTGCGCAACAAAGAGTTCGAACGCGTATGGACGCAAGCCAAGATCTGGGCGCTCGTCATGGGCCTCGGCAGTCTGGCCTATGGCTGCGGCGTCCTGTTCGTCTTGCCGATGATCAAATCCCAAGCCCTCCAGCATGCCTCGGTCGGCCTGATCGGAATTTTCGCAATCGCCAACTTCGTGCCGATCATGGCCTATGTCATGCCGCGCGTGGTCCTCGAGATCGTCGGCGACTTCCGCATCGTCGCCTTCATCACCCTGGCCGGCGCGGTTGTCGGGCTGACGGCGATCGGGATCCTGTTGGCGATCGCGCCGCCGACATGGTCGCTGGCCGGCGCCGCGGTTTCCGAAACCTTCGTGCTGGTGGCCTCATGGTATTTCGCGGCTAACCGCATGTGGAACCTCAAGCACCCGAACGAGCAGCGCCACACCGTGGTCGGCGCTTGGCGCCGCGCGGCCACGCTGGCAGTACAGAGACGATAGGAGAACGATGTGGCAAGCCAGGCAATGCCGATGGCCGCGATGACGACCGGCTTGGCCGACGATGAGGCAGCAGTGCACGCGGCCGGCGCCGCCGGCGTCGCCTACGTGGCGCGGCTGCACACCAGCCTCGAAGCGGTCAAACCGCTCTGGCTGTGTCTCGAGACAAAGGGCGTGTGCACCGGCCACCAGCATTTCGCCTGGGCCGAAGGCATCGTCGAACGGCTTGTGCCCCCAAAGGCCGAACCTGCCATCGTCGAGCTGCGGGACGCCGCGACAGGCGAGCCGGTGATGCTTTTGCCGCTGATGCGGCGCCGCGCGTTCCAGCATTGGGTGATCGAGTGGCTGAGCTGCGGGGTGTGCGACTATTCCGCGCCGTTGCTCGCCGACGCGACGCCCTGGACCAGACAATCCGCCGAGGCCGCGTGGGCGGCGGTGCTTTCCGTGCTGCCGCGGGCGGACCGCATCCACATCACCGGTATCCCGAAGCAGGTCGGCGGCGTCGCCAACCCGCTGGCGCTGCTTTCACCGGCGCGCGATTCCATCCATTCCCACTACGGCATCGCCATGGATGGCGACGCCGAAACCGTCGTCAAGCGCATCTGCCGCCCGTCCTTCGTCAAGGCGCTCAACAAGGATCTGCGCAGGCTCGACCGCAATGGCGGCCTGGCCTTGGTGGAAGCCGACACGCCGGCCCTGGTGGATGCCATTTTCGATCGGCTGGTCGAGATGCGGCTCAGCCGCTTTCGCGAGCTCGGCCGATTCGATCTCCTGGCGCAGCCACCGGTCGTCGATTTCTACCGCAGCGCCGCGCATCGCGGCCTGACGGATGGTTCGGTGCGGATCTTCGGCCTGCGCGCCGGCGACGTCATGGTCGCGGTCCAGTACCTGGCTGTCCATCTCGGCACCCTGCATGCGCTTCTGGTCGCGATCGACCAGGGCGCGGTGCCCAACGTTTCGCCGGGACTTTGCATCATGGGTGAGCTGATCAGATGGGGGCGCGGGCAGGGGTTCGACTATTTCGACCTGTCGGTCGGCAACCAGAGCTACAAGGAACATATGGGCGCGGTGAAGGCGGTTCTGGCCGAACTTTGCTACGGCATCACGCTGAAGGGCAAGGCGGCGAGCGAGGCCATCAAATACCGCGGCCGGGGCGTCGCCTTGGTGCGCGACAACCCGCGCCTGTTCAAGGTCGCGCAGGAAGCGATGCAGCGCTGGCGGCGGCTGCGGGCGCCGCGTTGAGCGGGCTCCGGGCCCGGCAAATTGACTCATATTCCGCTCTCCGCCATGCTTATGGGCAGCCGCGCTTCCAGCGGCAGCGTGTTTCGAGTGAGGCCATGGCCAGTCCGGTCGCCAGAGAAAAGTCCCGCCGCGCCGCAGTGAAGACCGCGCTCGAGCGCCACAAGGTCTATGTTACCGCGCAGCGCTTTTCCGGCGGTTCCTACAGCGCCCGCGTGCTGGTCGACGGCGAGGCTTATTGGGTCGACGAGTTCCGGCTATCGCAATTGAGGCAAGGGCTGACGCCGGCGGAGCTAGAACTGACGCCGGCGATTGACGATTGAGCGCTCGCGCATGATGACGGCAAGGTTGGCGGGACAGCGCCCCCCTCTAAGGGGGAGATCAGATGTCGCCGCTGCTTTCGCCAATCGCCAATGTTGCAAACGGAGTACGGGCGCTCGAACTGCCAATCTCCCCTCAAGAGGGGGAGATGTCCGGTCCACCCTCCGTAGCTGCAGCGCAGCTGCTGCGAAGGACGGCCAGGACAGAGGGGGGCGCGAAGGAACTCGGCGTTTGTCTTTGGCTGCCCCCGCCTAGTCATGCCCTCCGCCAAACTCACGCCCTACCGCGCCAAGCGCGAATTCTCCCGCACCCCGGAGCCGGCGGGCGGCACGGCCGGCGATGGCCGCAATCGCTTCGTCGTCCACAAACACCACGCCACCGCCGACCATTACGACCTGCGCCTCGAAGTCGGCGGCGTGCTGAAAAGCTGGGCCGTGCCCCGCGGACCCTCGCTCAATCCGGCCGACAAGCGCCTCGCGGTCGAGACCGAGGATCACCCGATCGAATATATCGACTTCGAGGGTGTCATCCCCGAGGGCGAATATGGCGGCGGGCCGATGATCGTGTGGGACACCGGCACTTGGGCGCCGATGGACGATGTCGAGAAAAGCCTGCGCACAGGCGCCTTCAAGTTCCGGCTGGCCGGGCAGAAACTCAACGGCGGCTGGATGCTGACGCGCCTCAAGCCCAAGCCCGGCGAGGACGAGAACAAGAAGAACTGGCTGTTGTTCAAGGAGCGCGATCTCGCCTCCGATACTTCGCTCGACATCCTCGAGGCGCGGCCGGAAAGCGTGAAGTCCGGCCGCCGTATCGAGGAGCTGGTGGCGCCGCCGAAGAAGCGCGAGCGCCTGCCGCCAAAGCCGGGCTCGCTGAAACCCGGCGCGCTGCTCGGCGCCGTCAAGGCCGGCCCGCCAGCTCGCATCGAGCCGCAACTTGCCACGCAGGTGCCGAAACCGCCGGGCGGCGAGGGGCCGGCGGAGAACACACGCGAGCTTTGGCTGCACGAGATAAAATTCGACGGCTACCGCACCATGGCGCATGTCGTGGATGGCGAGGTGCGGCTGATCACCCGCGGCGGCATCGACTGGACGAAGCGCTATGGCGACCTCCCGCAGGCCTTTTCGCGGCTGCCGGTCAGCCAGGCGATCATCGACGGCGAGATAATGGTGCTCGACGAGAAAGGCATTTCCCGCTTCGCGCTGCTGCAGGACGCGTTGGCCGAAGGCGCCGGCTCGAAGCTGCATTTCTACGCCTTCGACCTTCTCCATCTCGACGGCTGGGACCTGCGCAAGGCCCCATTGCAAAGGCGCAAAGCCTTGCTTGCCGAACTGCTCGCGGGTCGGGCCGCCAACTCCGCCATCCAGTACAGCGACCATGTCGAGGGCGACGGGCGCGGGCTCTACGAACAGGCGACGGAACTCGGGCTCGAAGGCGTCGTCTCCAAACGCGCCGACGCCATCTACCAGAGCGGCCGCACCAAGAGCTGGACCAAAGTCAAGGCGCTCGAGAAAGATGACTTCGTCATCGCCGGCTACACCGTTTCCGACCGGGCGGAAGGGCTGGCCGCCCTCGGCATGGCCGAGTTCGTCGACGGCGAACTGCATTATCGCGGCAAGGTCGGCACCGGCTTCGACCGCGACATGGCGACGGACCTGCTCGCCCGGCTGGAGCGGCTGACCGCCGGCGCCAGCCCTCCCGAAGGCGTGCCGCGCGAGATCATGCGCGAGATGCATTGGGTGAAGCCGCTGCTGTCGGCGCGCATCCACTATGCCAACCGCACGGCCGACAATTCGCTGCGCCATGGCGTCTTTCGCGGCCTGCGCGATGTCGGCGGGCTGACCACGCCGGTGCCGATCAAGCGCAAGCGGCTGATCGCGGAATCCGACCTCGCCACCATCTGGGTCACCAATCCGGAGCGGCGGCTGTTCGGCAAGACCGGACCGACCAAGCTCGACATCGCCGTGTATTACGCGCTGGTCGGCGATTTCATGCTGCCGCACATCATCGGCCGCCCGGTGTCGCTGGTGCGCTGCCCGACCGGCAAGCCGCAGGACTGTTTCTTCCAACGCCACGCCTTCACCGGCATGCCGCCTTCGGTTGCGGTGTTCGAGAGCACCAATTCGGAAGGCGAGACAAAAACCTATCTCTCGGTCGAGGACGCCAAGGGCTATCTGGCGCTGGCGCAATTCGGCGTGGTCGAGTTCCATACCTGGGGCACGCACCGGTCAAAACTCGACAAGCCCGACCAGATCGTCTTCGACCTCGACCCCGGCGAGGGGATTTCATGGCGCGAGGTGGTGGAGGCGGCGGTCCACATCAAGGGCGGGCTGGAGAGCCTGGGGCTGGTGCCTTTCGCGAAAACCTCGGGCGGCAAGGGCATCCACATCACCGTACCGGTGACGCGCAAGCAGAACTGGAAGAAATTGCACCAGGCGTCGAGCGCCATTTCGACTTTGCTGGCGGCAAGCGCCCCCGACACCTTCACCACCACCATGGGCAAGGAAAACCGCAAGAAGCGCATCTTCATCGACTTCCACCGCAATGCCCGCGGCCACACCTCCGCCGCCCCCTATTCGCTGCGCGCCCGCACCAATTTGCCGGCCTCGACCCCGGTGAGCTGGACCGACCTGGAGACGATCGACGCGCCGGAGGATTTGAACTACGCCTCGCTGCCGGGGCTGCTGGAGACATCGGGCGATCCGTGGGCGGAGATCGACGAGGCTGCAAGGGATTTGCCGGCTATGGACAAGGCGGGATAGACAACGAGCGTCGCGTTCCGTCACCCCCCCTCTGTCCCGCCAGCGTCTCAGTTCCATCTCGCTACAATTTGAACTATCCTCTCATCTACCTCCGCCCCAAAAACACTTCGCTAGGAATTCGGCTGTAAGATCAGGGGTCGGTGTAGGATTTCCACGGCGCTGCTCGTCCTTCGGACGAAGCGCTGCAAGTAACTGTCAGTGCATGGCCGCGTAGGAGTTCATCATGGCGCCCAGGGCAAGTTGGAAAGGTTACCTCAAGCTCAGCCTCGTCAGCTGTCCGGTCCGGCTCTATCCGGCCACCAGCGCGAGCGAGCGCATCTCATTCAATCAATTGCACAAGAAGACCCACAACCGCATCAACATGAAGCCGGTCGATCCCGAGCTCGGCCTGGTCGAGCGCTCGGACCTGGTCCGCGGCTACGAGTATGAGGACAAGCAGTACATCATCATCGATGATGCCGACCTCGATGCGGTGAGGATCGAATCCAACCATACGATGAACATCGAGGCCTTCGTCGACGAGGACGAGGTCGATGTCATCTACCAGGACGCGCCCTATTACCTGGCGCCCGACGGCGCCATGGCGGAGGAAACCTTCACGGTGCTGCGGGAAGCCATGCGCAAGTCCGGCAAGCTTGCCATCGCCCGCCTTGTGCTCTCCAGCCGCGAGCGCGTGGTGACGATCGGCGCGCGCGAGAACGGCATGTTCGTCTGCACCTTGAGGAACCCCAACGAAGTGCGCGGCACGGCTGAATATTTCGGCAACATCCCGGATGCCAAGCCCGATCCCGAAATGCTGCAGCTGGCCGAGGCGCTGATCAAGCAGAAGCAAACCCACTTCGATCCGAAGAACTATGAGGATCGCTACGAGGTGGCGCTGATGGCGATGATCCGCGAGAAGCTGAAGGGCCACAAGCCGATCATCGCGGCCGCGCCCGAGCGCGGCAACGTCATCAACCTGATGGATGCGCTGAAGGCGAGCCTCACGCAGCAGGCGAAGCCCCCGGCCAAGTCGAAGAGCAAGGCCGAGGAAGCGCCGGCCAAGCCTGCCAGGAAGGCGGCTTCCGGTGGCGCGCCCGAAAATCCGCTGAAGGCGAACCTCTTGAAGGCCGTCGGCAAGAGCAAGAAGTGACGGGAAATGCAGGGCCAGTGATCGTTCCCGGCGCCGTCTTCGGCGTCATCGGCGCGCTGGCCGCCTTTCCGCTGCGGCTTGCCGCGCGCGAGGTCGAGCGCCGCCATGCGGAGCTCAGGCGCGGCGTCACGCGACGCACTACCCATGTCGTGTTCGGCCGCGCGCTTCTCGCCAGGGCGACGAAGACCGGCGATGCCGAGATCGAGCGTCGGATGAAGGCCGAGCGCGAGGCCGGCCGCGTGCTGATCAGCGAAAACGGCATCCTGCGCCTGCTTGGGCTGATGAAGGCGCCCGACGCCTCGTCGCTGTCGCGGCAATCGCTCATCGACCAGTCGCGGCTTGCGGGCGACGATCTCGACATGCTGTCGCTGTTCGACGCCTTCGAGCATGATGGCGAGCCCTATTCCTTCCGCGACCTGATCCTGGCCCGCAAATATGCCGGGCTGATCGCCAGCGGCGCCTCCTGGGGCGCGATCGCGCGTTCGGTCCACCGCTCCGGTCCGGTCGCCTCGCTCACCGCCAAGTCGCTCAATCTTGGCTCGCAGCATGGCCGCCCGGACGCGATCTATCTCGACGAGGGCCGCAGCGAACTCGACGGCCAATTGCTGTTCGACCTCGGCAGCCCGGAAGACGACACGCTCGAAGAACTCTTCGCCGAGGCGGAAGCCGCGGAAGAGGAGGGGCGCCACGACGATGCGGCGGCCCTTTACCAGCGCTGCCTGGCGATCGACCCGAAAGATGCCATTGCCGCCTTCAACCGCGCCAACTGCCTGCGCGGCGCCGGCCGCGTGGCGGAAGCCGCGCACGACTATGCCCGCGCGATCAAGCTCGATCCTGGTTTCGTCGAGGCTTGGTTCAACCTAGCCGGCCTGATGAGCGACGAGGGCAAGGTGGCTTCGGCGCGAAGGCATCTGCAGAAGGCGATCATGCTCGACAAGGATTACGCGGACCCGGTGTTCAACCTGGCGCGGCTGGAGTTTGATGGGGGGAACCTCGCGGAGGCGCGGCGGCTGTGGGCGCGGTATCTGGAACTGGACGCAGGGTCCGAATGGGCAAGGTTGGCGCAGAAGGGCATTCAGTTCGTGGATCTGCATATGGCGGGTGAGCGAGATGTTCGCGCCTGAACACCCCCCTCTGGCCTGCCGGCCATCTCCCCCTCAAGGCGGGAGATTGGCAGCTTGGGCGCGGCGCCCAATCTCTCAGGCTGGCGATTGGCGAAAGCCGATACGACGGCTGATCTCCCCCCTTGAGGGGGAGATGGCCGGCAGGCCAGAGGGGGGCGCGAAGGAACTCGACCTCTCCAAGCGGGACCGCCCCATGACCCACTTCCTCTTCGACGGCTTCGACACCGCTCCGGTCACCATCCTGCTCGCCCACGGCGCCGGCGCACCGATGGATTCCGCGTCGATGACCGCCACCGCCAAGGCACTTGCGGCCGCCGGCTTCCAGGTCGCGCGCTTCGAGTTCCACTACATGGCCGCGCGCCGCTACGGCCACCGCAAGCCGCCGCCGCGCGCCGAGACGGTGAACCCGGAATATGTGAAGGCGATCGCCGACCTGCGCGCCAAGGGCGTGACCGGCAAGCTCATCATCGGCGGCAAGTCGATGGGTGGCCGCGTCGCCTCCATGGTCGCCGACGAGATGTTCGCCAAGGGCGAGATCGCAGGCCTGGTCTGCCTCGGCTATCCCTTCCATCCGCCGGGCAAGCCCGAACAGCTCAGGACAAAGCATCTCGCGGACTTGAAGACGCCGACGCTGATCTTTCAAGGCACGCGCGACGAGTTCGGCACCAGGGAAGAGGTCGCGACCTACGGCCTCTCCGACGCCATCGAGGTGGTCTGGCTGGAGGACGGCGACCACGACCTGAAACCGCGCAAGGCGATCTCGGGCTTTTCTACGGCGGATCATTTGAAGACGGTGGCGGATGCGATAACGGCCAAATTCGCGCAGTCCTCGGCGTCGTCATTCTAGGGCGGAGCAAGGAGCGAAGCGACGCGCGCAGACCCTAGAATCCATGCCGTGACGCCAAGGCGTTGCAACGGTTCAGAATTCTGCCCCGTCACGTTCCACGGCGACGGTCACGGCATGGATCCTCGGGTCAAGCCCGAGGATGACGAAGCGAGGGGCGCTTTGGGCATCCAAACATGAAACTCGCCACCTTCAACATCAACAACATCAACAGCCGGATGGAAAACCTCCTGGCCTGGCTCGCCATCGCAAAGCCCGATGTCGTTTGCCTGCAGGAGCTGAAATCCCGCGACACGCAATTCCCGCTGACCCGGCTCGCCAATGCCGGCTACGGCGCTGTGTGGAAGGGCGAGCCGACCTGGAACGGTGTCGCCATCCTGGCAAAGGGCGCCGAGCCGGTGCTGACGCGCGACGCGCTGCCCGGCGACGACGCCGACCGCCAGGCGCGCTACATCGAGGCGGCGGTCGACGGGGTCGTCATCGCCTGCCTTTACGCGCCGAACGGCAACCCGCGGCCGGGGCCGAAATTCGACTACAAGCTCGCCTGGCACGAGCGCTTCGCCGCGCATGCGGGTGAGCTTCTCGACACTAGGCTGCCGGTGGTGCTTGCCGGCGACTTCAACATCGTGCCGGAGCCGCGCGACATCTACCAAACCCGCTCCTATGACGACAACGCGCTGGTGCAGCCTGAAAGCCGCGCCGCCTTTGCGGCGCTGATCGAGCAGGGCTGGACCGACGCGCTGCGCAAGGTTTTTCCCAGGCAAGAGAGGCTCTACACTTTCTGGGATTATCGCCGGAACCGCTGGCCGCGCGACGCCGGATTGCGGCTCGACCACATATTGCTGTCGAAGAAACTGGCGCGGAAGCTGAAGAGCGCGGGCATCGACCGTGAGGTGCGGGGAAGGGACAATCCCAGCGATCATGCACCGGTCTGGGTGGAGTTGGCGACCTGACCTTCTCCCCTCATGTGAGGGAAGAAGGCGAGGTCGGCGCTGTCCCACCAGCATCGCAATTCACCACAGTGACTTGCGGCATCGATGTCCAACGCTAATCTGCCGAAAACTTGGAGGGGGTACAATTCATGCTCGTGGTCTTGAACAGCGATCTCCAACCATCACACCCCCGCCATGGCTGACAGCGTCCTGGTCGTCCTCATTTCGGCCCTCGTCCTTGCCGGCGCCGTCGCCCTCATCGCGATCGCGCTGCGCCGGCGCCGGAAACGCCGCAAGGCGCGCGGCAATCCCAATCCGGCCGGCGACTACGCGCGGCGCGTCAATTGGGCGCCGACATCCAGCAAGCTCAACTTCTCGTCCTTCGTCTACATGGATGTCGATGGCGATGGCGCCTATGGCGTGGCCGACCGGCCGATGGCGGGCATCATGGTGCGGCTCTATGACGAGCGCGGCACTTTCCTGGCCGCGGCGCGCAGCAATGGCGCCGGCTTCGCCAATTTCCCGATGTCGTCGAAGCGGCGCAGCGCAGCGATCCAGCGGCCCGGAGTCTATCGTTTCTCGGTCTCGGTGCCGCCCGGCTGGCGCGCCAGCAGCGCCAACCAGGATCAGACGGTGCGCCTGCTCGAAGCACCGGGCTCGATGGTCGGCCTCGCCGGCGAGGGGCTGCCGAAACCGGTCGGCCTCGCGCCGGTGCGCACAGTGAGCGGCGGCACGCCGTCCAGGATGGGGGCCACGCTGTCTATCATGGGCAAGGGCCGGTTGCTCGAGAGCCGCACACTGCCTGCGGACGCGGCCTTCCGCTTTCCGCTGGGCGTCGATGCCGATGAGATCGTCATTGCCGGTTCCGGGCTCGACCGGCGGCTCGCGCTGTCGGCCTATCCGGTCGATCTCGGCCTGCTGGCGCCCGGCGCGCTCGCATCCGACGCAGCGCTCAAGGCCATCGGCTTCGACGACATAACTCTACGCGACCTGTGCAAAGTGCCGTCGGGCCATGCCGGGCTCGACTGGCGCAATCTCAACGCCATGGCGCGCGACCACACCGCAAACAGCGAGGGCTATGTCAACGGCAACGTGTCGGGCGCCTACATCGCCTATACCAGCAGCGGCCATCCGGCCGAGTTCGGCCGCGCTGCGCCCTTCGGCTTTCATTCGGTGATGCTGACGGCAGCCTGGCTGGCCTCGGAAGGCGAGGTGGCGTTGGTCGAAAGCTGGCTGGGGGAAGAGCTGATCGCCAGCGCCGAAATCGCGCTGTCGGCGCTGGCTCCGGTCCACTACGCGCCGATGCTGAAGGCGGTGACGCGCGTGAAAATCTCGACCAGGCACCATTGGCAGGCCGTGCTGGATGATCTGGTGGTGGCGCTCTGACGTCGTTGGCGGACCAGGGCTTTTGCGGTTGCTGCAGAGCCTCAAAGAGGGACACCGTGGCCGCCACGAAAGCAGGAAGCCGCAGACATGGACGGCGAGATGCGGCAGACGATAATCCTCGCGACCATGCGCAAATGCGGGTGGCGCATATGCACAAATCCTAGAGGCGCCCGAGAGGCGGGAAATGAAAAGACAATCCCGGTGGCGGGGATTATCGAGAGACCAGTTTGGTTACTCGAGAACGGCACCGTTACCGTTGGTGATAGTAATCGAAAGGCCTGCCACAACCGCCGAAAGCTTGCCTTTGCGGACAAAAACCGGCTTCTCGTAAATTTTCTTCATATTGAATTCCCCCTATCGATACATGCTCAAAAGCGTCGATGATTCATCATCAACCCGGTACGGGCGAACCGGCCACAACCGCCGAAAGCTTTCCCTTGCGCACCAGAATCGGCTTCTCGTAAGTCTTCTTCATGCGAATTGCTCTCCTCGAAAATCCCGGCGGATAATCTCATATAAGCAGTTTCTGTCAAGCAAGCGGGCCGTTCCGTTCCTGGGAACAGCGTTCTACTGATGTAACCGCCGCTCAATAGTATGATGGTCGCGCCTGCCGAAACCGGGTGCGAAAGATATCGCCCCGCGAATCAGTGTGATGTCTTGCACTTAGCCTTGGCCGCAACCTCGGCTAGGATGCAGGGGCCGTTACCGCTGCCGGGTTGCGAGGGCGCGGCTACTGCAAGGCGCGGGGGGATAACGATGAAGAGATCGACCGACAGGCTGCTGGCGCTGGCGATGCTGGTCGTCGGCATTGTCTGTTTCGCCAAGCTCTATCCGGCGCTGGACGGCAAGCCGCTGGCAACGACGCGCCTGGAAGTCTTCGGCGCGGCCGGCCTGCTGTCGGTCCTTGCCGGACTGCTTTTCCTCGCCGGCCTGCTGCCGGCCTCGGCAAGGCACGATCCCGCCGCCCGTTTGTTCGGCCGCGATGCCGAGATCGAGCCGGCCGGGCATCCATGGCTGCGCCGCGTCGCGCTCGCGCTGCCGCTTTTGGCCCTGCTCGTCATCGTCGCCGACCAGTACGGCCCGTGGCGGGCACGTGTCGAACCGGCCGCGCCGGCCGAATCCGCCGAATCCAAGGAGGTCGCCGCCGCGCCGGCGCTACCTGTGACGCCGCCGCCGGAACTCGCGCCAGCACCCGCGCCCGAGCCGGCCGCGCCAGCGCTACTGGCGACGCTTCCGCCAGAACTCGCGCCGGCGCCCGCGCCCGTATCGGCGCCTGCCGGGCCATCCCAGCCGACGCCCGTCCAGCAATCGACGCAGCCCGCCACCCCGGCGCAGCCGTCATCCGCGCCCACCCTGCAAACCACGCTGGCGCCGGCCGCGCAGCCTGAAATGGGCACGCCGCCCGAGACGATCGCACCGCCTCCGCCGGCGCCTCCGACCCAGCCGACCGCGCCGGAAGGCCATCGCGACGCCGTCGTCTGGCTGGCGGTGTCAGCCGACGGCCACCAGATCATGAGCGCCAGCACTGACCGGACGATCAAGCTCTGGGACATCGACGGCAAGCGGCTGATCCGCGACCTCGGCACCCATAAGGACATGGCGCGTGTCGCGCTCTTCATGCCCGGCGGCAAGGCCGCGCTGACCGCCGGCGACGACGGCGAGATCGTGCTGCGCCAGCTCTCGGACGGCACGGTGCTGCACGTCTTTTCGTCGGGCCAGAACGGCGGCGTAAACAAGCTCGCCCTCAGCCCCGACGGCAAACTTGCCGTCAGCGGCCACGACACCGGCTCGGTCGTCGTCTGGGACCTGGAGAAGGGCACAGTGCTGCATGTGCTGCCCGGGCACGACTGGTCGGTCAGTTCCGTCGCCGTCTCGCCCGACGGAACGCACGCGATCTCGGGCAGCATCGACGGCGAATTGAAACTCTGGGACATCGTCGCCGGCAAGCAGCTGCGCAGTTGGCACGGCCACGAACGCGGGGCCTATGGCGCGGTCTTCCTGGCCGACGGCCATCATGCCGTGACCGGCAGCGGCGACTACACGATAAAACTCTGGGACATCGACACATTCAAGGAAGTCCGGCGCTTCGACGGCCATTCCGGCACGGTCTATGCGCTGGCCTTGTCGGCCGACGGCAAGCGTCTCGGCTCGGTCTCGCTCGACGGCACGGCGCGGATCTGGAACATGGACACGGGCGCCGAGATCGCCGAATTCGACCCCGGCACCGGACCGATCTATTCGGTCGCCTTCGCCGCCGACGGCACGCTCGTCACAGGCGGCATCGACCGCACCATCCGCGACTGGCCGGCGGCGGGAGGGGACGGGACGGTGCTGTTTGCGGGGGCGCCCGAGTAGCGGAGGCGCTGGAGATTGTTCACGGGTAGGCTGGCGGGACAGCACCCCTCTCTGGCCTGCCGGCCATCTCCCCCGCAAGGGGGGAGATCCGCAGCTTCCGCGCGCCGCCATATCCTGCGAGGCCGACAATTGGCGAAAGCGATCGCGACATCAATCTCCCCCCTTGCGGGGGAGATGCCCGGCAGGGCAGAGGGGGGTGTGACGGAACTCGGCTTTCGCGTTTCAAGGCCAGTGCCATCGGATGCGGAAAGACTGACAGGGAATTCGCCCAGCCCATGAATATCGTCGAAGCCTCGATCGCCGACCTGCGCCGCGCGCTGGAAGACGGCGCCGTCACCAGCGTCGAGCTCACCGGCGCGTATCTCAGGCGCATTGCCCATTACGATCGCCATGGCATTGCATTGAACGCCGTACCCATACTCAACCCGAAGATGTTCGAGGAGGCGGAAGCCTCGGACCGCCGCCGCCGCGAGGGCAAGACGCTCGGCCCGCTCGACGGCATCCCTTACACCGCCAAGGACAGCTACAAGGCGAGGGACCTGACGGTGGCGGCCGGCTCGCCGGCGTTCGAGCGTCTCGTCGCCAACGAAGACGCTTTCACCGTCGCCCGGCTGCGCGCGGCGGGCGCGGTGCTGATCGGCCTCACCAACATGCCGCCGATGGCCAATGGCGGCATGCAGCGCGGCGTCTACGGCCGCGCCGAGAGCCCGTACAACAAGGATTTCCTTACCGCCGCCTTCGCCTCCGGCTCGTCCAACGGCTCGGGGACGGCGACCGCCGCGTCCTTCGCCGCCTTCGGGCTGGGCGAAGAGACCTGGTCGTCCGGGCGCGCGCCGGCCTCCAACAATGCGCTGGTCGCCTACACGCCCTCGCGCGGCGTCATCTCGGCGCGTGGCAACTGGCCCCTGGTGCCGACCATGGACGTGGTGGTGCCGCATACGCGGACCGTTTCCGATATGCTGGAGCTGCTCGACATCGTCGTCGCCGACGATGACGAGACGCGGGGCGATTTCTGGCGCGTGCAACCCTGGGTGCATATCCCGAAAACCTCGGCGCTGAGGCCGGCGAGCTACACCTCGCTTCCGCTGCGGGACGCGCTCGGGGGCAAACGCCTCGGCGTGCCGAAAATGTATATCGGCAAGGATGACGGCGCCGACCGGCCGATCGAGACCCGTGCCTCGGTGCTGGAACTGTGGCGGCAGGCGGCGCGGGATCTGGAAGCGCTCGGCGCGGAGCTGGTCGAGGTCGATTTCCCCGTCGTCTCCAATTACGAGCGCGATCGTCCGGGCGCTCGCTCCATGGTCGATCGCGGCCTTGTGCCGATGGAATTTGCCGAGCGCGAAATCTGGGACTTGTCCATCTGGTCCTGGGACGATTTCCTGCGCGCCAATGCCGATCCCGCGATCCCCGATCTCGCTTCGGTCGACGGCGCAAAGATATTCCCGCAGCCGCCAGGCACGCTGCGCGATCGCTACGGCGACGCCGATTTCGATCTGGCGCAGTATGTCGAGCGAGCGAAGCGCGGGGTGGCGCCGCTCGCGAGCATTCCCACCATCGAGGCGGGACTAAAAGGCCTGGAGTCAACGCGCCGGGTCGATTTCGAGGAGTGGCTCGACGCGAACCGCCTCGATGCCGTGGTTCTGCCGGCGGTCGCCGATGTCGGTCCTGCCGATGCCGATGTCAACGAGGCGTCCGCGGCGCTTGCCTGGCGCAACGGCACCTGGGTCGCCAACGGCAATCTCGTCTGGCGCCATCTCGGCATCCCGACGGTGACGGTGCCGATGGGCACGATGGCCGATATCGGCATGCCCGTCGGCCTGACCTTCGCCGGCAAGGCTTATGACGACGTGGCGCTGCTGACGATCGCCGGCAACTACGAGCACGCCACAAGGCGCCGCACCGTTCCGCCGCGCACGCCGGCGCTGGCCGATGAGGTGTTCGAAGGCAGGAGCGCGGCGGGTCGCGTTGGCGGTGCCCCGCTCACGCTGGCGCTGACCGCGCAGACGACGCGATCCGGCGACACCGACGAGATCGCGATCGTGTTGGAAATCGGCGCGGACGAGCCGGCCGAAGTGAAAGTCCACGTCAACGGCGAGCCCATCCTCATGCAGGCAAGACACAATCGCTACACCGGCCGAGCGGTGGTGCCGGCCTCGACGCATCAAGGCTTCCACAGCGTCTGGCGCGGCGCCTACGGCTCGATCGTAACGGCCATCGTGCGTTCGCCTGATGGGCGCTGTAACGGAACCTTTATAATCACCGGCGGGATCGGGTGACAGCCCCGGCTGATCTGGCAGAGCGATTATACGAGGCCGGGCTGGTCTGTCTTGTTTACTGCTCGGGAGGGGACTTTGCGCGCTTGCGGGTCAGTCCGTTTTTTGCCGGGCTTCGATCGAAGCCGATCCGCGGCTTCGGAAGTGCGCGGCAAGCTGATCGCCGTCACCCGCTCGATCCCACAATGCGCGGCCGATCCGAGGAATGCTTAGCGGGGCGAGTGACGGCTACTCCGGGCCACCCGCCAGGTCGACCGCCAGCGCGATGAACCCGAATGCGGCCCCGGCCGCGCACACCGCATTCCAGCCGCCCCAAGCCCACGCAAGTCCCGCCAGCAGCGAGCCGATCGCGCCGCCGATGAAGAAGATGCCGACGAATAGTCCATTGATGCGGCCGCGCGCCTTCGGCTGCAGGAGGTTGACGGCGCGGCGGCCCAGCGTCTGGTCGCCGGTGACGCCGATATCGAGCAGCACCGCGCTGAGACCCATGAGGATGAGCGGTAGCCAGGCGCCGCCGGCCTTGCCCGCGCCGGCGAAGGCCGCGAGACCCAGCGCCGCGATCAGCATGAGATGGCAGAAAATCGTGGCCGGGCGCGTAAGACCGCGGTCGCCGGCGCGGCCGAAGATCGGCGTCACCGCCGCACCCCCGGCGCCGACCAGCGCAAACAGCGCAATGCCTTTCTGGCCGAGATCGAAGGGCGGTGCCGAGAGCCGCAGCGCCACCGCCGTCCAGAACACGCTGAACGCCGCCATCACCAGGCTCGCGGTGAAGGCTCGCCGGCGCAGCACCGGCTCCTGGCCCAGAAGCCCGACCAACGAGGCGATGAGCCCCGCGTAGCTCGCATGCGCCAGCGGCCTCCGCCTTGGCAGGGCCAGGCCGAGCAGGATGGCGAGCAGCGCAAGCGCCGCGGCGCTGATGCCGTAGAAGGCGCGCCAGCCGAAGGCGTCGGCGACGAGGCTGGCAATCGGACGAGAGAGCAGGATGCCGATCATCAGCCCGCTCATCACGTCGCCGATGACGCGCCCGTCCTGCCCCGGCGGCGCCATCGAGGCCGCGACCGGCACCAGCACCTGGATGCAGGAACAGGCGGCGCCCAGCATGAACAGCACGGTGAGCAGCGAAGCGGCGGACGGCGCGAATGAAGCGACCGCCGCGGCGAGGGCGGCCGCGCACAGCATGCGCAGCACCAGCACGCGGTTCTCGACCAGATCCGACAGCGGCACCAGGAAGAACAGCCCGGCGGCATAGCCGAGCAGCGTGGCCATCGAGACCAGGCCGCTTTCCGATGCCGCGGCGCCGAGCGACGGGCCGATCAGCCCGACCAGCGTCTGCGGCGCGAACAAATTGGTGACGATGATGCCGACCGAGGCCGCGAACAGCAGCGTCTGGGACCGGCTGATGGTGCCGCCGCCGACATGCGGCGGCCGCTCCGTGAAGTCGGCCTCAGCGACCCGGGCGTTGTCTGTTCCGTTCATGGCTGGCCTCGCTGTCCGCATATTCCGCGAGGACTTTATTCGCAACGATCATAATGCTACAATTGAATTGATCCGATAATGATTATGCGAGTTACGCATGAACATCCGTGACCTCGAGGCATTCGTGGCCGTCGTCGAGACCGGCTCCATCGTCGGCGCTTCGGCAAGGCTCAACCTCACCCAGCCCGGCGTGACGCGCCGGGTGCAGAATCTCGAGGAGCGGCTGGCGACGCCCTTGCTCGACCGCCAGTCGAAACCGCTCAAACCCACCGCATCGGGCCGCGAGGCCTATGAGCATGGCCGTCGCGTGCTGCGCTCGCTGGAGGATCTGAAGGCCGGCGTCTCGCCGGCGGGCGAGGTGAGGGGCGAGTTCCGCCTCGGCATCATGCCTTATCTCTCGACCAGCGCGCTGTCCGAACCGCTCGACGGCTTGCGCGCCGCCTTCCCGCAGCTGACGCTGAAGATCACCTCCAGCCTGTCGCCGCGCCTGGTCGAGCAGGTGCTGCACAGCGAGATCGACGCGGTCGCGGTGTGCCTTGCCGAGGGCGTCGCGCCGCCGCCGGAGCTCGTCGGCGACGATCTCGGCCTGCAGGCGGTGCTTCTTGTCGCCTCGCCGGGCCTCGGCGTGCCGAAGCCGGCCGAGCTCAACGATCTTGCGCGCTACCCCTGGGTGCTCAACGAAACCGGCTGCGGTTTTCGCGCTTTCATCCGTCATCGTTTCGAAGTGGCGCGGCTGCCCTTCCATGTCGGCGTCGAGGCGCAGGGCGCCGATCTCAGGATGTCGCTGGTGGCACGCGGCCTCGGCATCGGCGTCGTCACCCCCGGCGCACTGTCGGGCAGCCAGTGGCGCGACGCGGTCGAGGTGGTCGACTGCCCCGGCTTCAAGCCGCAGGTGCGTTGTTGGTTGCTCCACCGCCCGCCGGCGGGCAGGCTGGCGCGCCCGATCGCGGTCTTCCGCGATGCGCTGGCCGAAGCACTGAAGGGCCCGATGCCGCTGATGTCGTAGGCTCCTTTCCTTCTCCCCTTGTGGGAGAAGGTGGCCGAGCGAAGCTCGGACGGATGAGGGGTGTTGGAAGGATCGCGGCGCTTGACAATTAAGCGCTGAAAGCACTTGTTCTTTCCAGCTCTCGTTCCTTCGCGCACCCCTCATCCGTCTCGGCGCTGCGCGCCGATCCACCTTCTCCCACAGGGGGAGAAGGGGAGGCCGCACTACCTTGACCCATCCCCCACCCACGCTATCTTCGCGCCATGCCAGTCACCCCCTCTGCCGCCGCGCCGCTGATCGTCATCGACTTGCAAACCGGCATGTTCGACGGCCGTTTCGATCCGCCGATCCATGACGCCGACGCCATCGCCGAACGCACGCGCGCTCTGATCGGCTGGGCGCGGCGCACCGGCCGCAAGGTGGCGTTCGTGCGCCATGACGGGCCGGAGGGCGACCCGCTGGCGCCCGGCGCTTCCGGCTGGCCGGTCTGGCCGCTGCTCGGCCAGGCCGCCGACGAGCCGACCTTTGGCAAGAGGGTCGGCAACGCGTTCTCCAACCCCGACCTGGCCGAATGGTTGACGGGGCAGGGCGCAAAGGACGTCGTGCTCATTGGCGCCCAGACCGATTTCTGCGTCGCGGCGACCGTCAAGGGCGCCTTTGCCGAAGGGCTTGGCGTCACCGTTGTTTCCGACGCGCATTCGACATTGGACAGCGACAAGGAAAAGGCGCCCGACATCATCGCCCGCCACAACGCGGCGTTCGAGACGCAGGGCGCGCGGATGGCGACGACGGCGGAGTTGACGAAGGGCTGAGCGCTGCGCGCCGATCCACCTTCTCCCACAGGGGGAGAAGGGAAGAACCCAACCTAAGGAACCCGTCTTGCCCACCCTCACTCTGCCCGCCGAAGGAGGCTGCCGCTGTGGCCGGGTGCGTCTGAAAATCTCGGCGAAACCCTTGCTCACCATGGCCTGCCACTGCACCGGCTGTCAGTCGATGTCGTCCAGCGCCTATTCGCTGAGCGCGGCGATCCCCGCGGAAGGTTTCGAGATCACGAAAGGCGAGCCGGTGATCGGCGGCCTGCACGGCGCGTCGAAGCACTATTTCTGCGGCTACTGCATGACCTGGACGTTCACCCGGCCCGAAGGGCTCGACTGGTTCGTCAACCTGCGCCCGACCATGCTCGACGATCATGCCTGGTTCGCGCCCTTCATCGAGACCTGGACGGCCGAGAAATTGCCCTGGGCGGCGACATCGGCGGTGCACAGCTACGCGGCGCTGCCTGCCTTCGAGCAATACGAGTCGCTGGTCGCCGAATATGCCGAGGCGCGGGGGTAAAAAACGGCGACCCTGGCAAGGTCGCCGTTGGCATTTCCGTTGATGGTCGACGCGGCCGTTGGGGGCGCATTGTTGGGGATGTGCTTGGGCGTCCGCGTCGACCACGGCGGCCTCACACCGCAGGCTACACCATGGCATATTTGCCGCCGGCTGAAACTTCCGCGAAAGCGGTATATGGCGGGACTCGCGACTTTGCCTTCTCCCCCAAGGGAGCAGGAAAGGACGAAACAGTTTCTATTCCTTGCCGCATTGACCTCGTCCGCTCGGCCGGCGACGACTAATGCCTTCCTTTTCAATGGATTGCATCGTGAACCAGACTCATTTTCTCAACGCCAAACTTGCCGACGGCTCGCTCTCGGACCTCACCGTCGCAGGCGGCCGCTTCAGCGCCATCGCTCCTGCCGCCAGAGCGGCAACGCCGCCGGCGGGCGCCATCGACCTCGCCGGCCGGCTCGTGCTGCCAGCCTTCGTCGAGGGCCACATCCATCTCGACACCTCATTTTACGGCGATGCCTGGCGTCCGCACATTCCTTGCGCCAACGGTTTTGACGTGCGCGAGCGGGTCGTTTTCCAGATGCGCAACCTCGAGCAGGCCGCGCCGATGGCGGAGCGCGCGAAAAACCAGCTCGAGCTCTGCGTCGGCAACGGCAGCCTTGCCATGCGCAGCCACGTCATGGTCGATGCCGATGTCGGGCTGAAGCATGTCGAGACGATCCTTGCCGTGCGCGAAAAATATCGCGACCTCGTCGACATCCAGCTCGTCGCCTTCCCCCAGAGCGGCATCCTGTCCTCGCCGGGCACCGTGGAACTGCTCGACGAAGCGCTGAAGCTCGGCTGCGACCTGATCGGCGGGCTCGATCCGGCGAGCTTCGACCGCGACGTCGACGGCCACCTCGATGTGGTGTTCGGCCTTGCCGAAAAGCGCGGCGCCGGCATCGACATCCACCTGCATGACGGCGGCACGCTCGGCTTGTTCGAGATCGAGGAGATCGCCGCCCGCGCAAAAGCGCTCGGCATGGGCGGCAAGGTCGCGATCAGCCATGCCTATGCGCTTGGCGACGTCTCTTCCCACGCATTGGCAAAGGCCGGCGAGATGCTGGCCGCTTCCGGCGTCGCCATCATGACCAATGCGCCCGGCAACCATCCTTTCCCGCCGGTTGCGGCATTGCGCAGGGCCGGCGTCACCGTCTTCGCCGGCTCCGACAACATCCGCGATTCCTGGTGGCCCTATGGCGACGGCGACATGCTGAACCGCGCCAACATGATCGGCTACCGCTCCGGCTTCTACGAGGACTGGGAACTGGAAGCCGCCCACGATTTGGTGAGCCATGCTGGCGCCAGGGCGCTGGGGTTGGAAGGCTACGGCATCGCCGTCGGCGCCAAGGCCGATTTCGTTGCGCTCAAGGCCGAGCATGTGCCGGAAGCGGTGGTGGCGGTGCCGAAGGAGCGAACCGTCTATCGCGGGGGCAGGGCGGTGGCGAGGCAGGGGAGAATGACGCGCTGATGCGGGG
This sequence comes from Mesorhizobium sp. WSM4832, assembly GCF_055811115.1. Classification (NCBI taxonomy): domain Bacteria; kingdom Pseudomonadati; phylum Pseudomonadota; class Alphaproteobacteria; order Hyphomicrobiales; family Phyllobacteriaceae; genus Mesorhizobium; species Mesorhizobium sp. WSM4832. Next base: position 159,990 of record NZ_JBVVQH010000009.1, read on the forward strand.
TGGCTAATATATCGCTCGCCAAGATTTGTTCGAAAGCGTACAGTGGTTGCATCGTCGGCCTGATATATGGGCGCTGACGCTTGGGAGCGACCATCGCACTCCTGCCCTAACGGCATTGGAGCAAATGGTGCAGCGGCCAGGTCAATCCGGTCTGAGCCCGGAAGCCGTAGCGGCTTTGGCGCGGGAATCCGGAACCACGGAGCAGCAGATACTCGAGATCGTTTCGCTGATCGGCAACGATCGTGCGTCCATCCTCAGGGAAGCGCGTATCCTGGCCGGCGAACGCTCAACGCGCTGATCCAGATCGTTTTTGTGGCCTGAATTGTCGGTTTTGTACCAAGCCCGCCCGGCTAATTTGGGTGGGCTATCCTCCCGCGACCGTTTTCAGTGAATCAGGGCGCGGACGGCTGGGAGATTACACATGCTCTTGCCCGATCCGGGAGAGAGCTATGGACCAGCCGGTCAGCAAGGAGAAAAGCGCGCTTTTGCGCCGCATGAGTCCTGGTGACTTCGAGTTGCTCGCTCCCCATCTGCACTATCGGATCCTTGATCTGAGGGCCCCGCTCGAAGCGGCAGGCGAGCCGATCAAGACGGTCTGCTTCTTCGAATCCGGCATCGCCTCCGTGGTGGCAAGGAACCGGCCGGGGCTGGACACCGAGGTCGGCATAATCGGCCGCGAAGGCATGTCGGGCTCGGCGCTTGTGATGGGCGTCGACTGGGCGGCCAACGATTGCTACATGCAGATGATAGGCGATGCGGTTTGCATGGATGCGGAAGCATTCAAGGGCGCGCTCCAGGAAAGCCCGACGCTCCGTGACTTCCTGCTGCTTTATGTCCACTACCTTCACATCCAGACAAGGTCGACGGCGTTGAGCAATGCCCGCGCCAAGCTGGAGGACCGGCTGGCCAGATGGCTGCTGATGTGTGATGACCGGACCCTCGGCGGCGAGATCCGGGTCACTCATGAATTCCTGGCTGTCATGCTTGGCGTCAGGCGGCCTGGCGTCACCATCGGCCTGCAAATTCTGGAAGGACGCGGCCTCATCTGGTCGCGGCGTGGCGAGATTGCCATTCGCGACCGGGATGGTCTGGTCGGTATTGCCGACGGCTACTACGGACAAGCCGAGGCCGAATATGTCCGGATGCTCGGATAAGCTTTGATCGCGACAGGTTAAAAATGGCCGACGCGGCTGCCGGTGAAGCAACGTTGCCCAAGTCGCGCCGGCCACTGCGGCTTACTTGGAGTACCGCGCGTCCTGTCTAGCACTTGGAAATGCCCAGGCAACGACTGCCTCTGCTTGGTAAAATTCGTACAATCGAGCCGACTGAAGCTTGGCGGACAAGGGTATGGATCCCTGTGTTGCCGGCCACTGTCGTGGCGCCGGCGCCTAAACGCAGGCGCCGGAAACGAGAAACCTGAGCCGGTGATTTGCCGGCCCAAAAAGCCGATCGTGCAATTGACGAACCCGTGAGCGAAATCGGCGGACAATCCGGCGCTTGCCGATCTGTACGAATCCGTACAATCATTTGATCTTGCGGGCCGATTCCGCCGATCATAGATTCATGGTTTCCCATTGCTTCCAAGGAGAGTTGCGATGGATGATGTGACACCGAACGGCCATGTCCCGTCCCGCGTTGAAGTAGTCGAAGCCTGCGGCGAATGGTTTGTCCGCGTGGTCGAGGAAGACCGGGAACTGACGCGATCCTTCGAGCTTGAATCCTTCGCCCTTGCCTTCGCGGAAGGCCAGAGGCTGCGCCTCAAGCTGGATAGCTTCGAGCGACTGTGACCGGCTCGCCGAACGCGGTTACTTTTGGCGCGCGGTAGCATTGCTCTGTTTATAAATTAATTTGCATGCAAATGTTTCAAGCCGCTCCGGCTTCGTGAAGCATTTCACCGTTCGCGCGCAATCCACTGGTTACAGACACATCGCAAAAGCGGCGTCGGATGAATAGCGGCGCCGGTTTTCCGCCGCTGATTTATGGGGGTTTCCGATGTTCAAAAGTCTTAGCCGAATCCGCGCCGCCTTTGCGCGGTCGAACAAGTGCAAGAGGACGACGCGCGAATTGAACGAGCTGCCGCACCAGCTCCAGAAGGACATCGGCTGGCCGGAGCAGTCGAACCAGCTCGATGAAATCCGGTTGCCGTTCTAAAGCGCGACGCGCGGTGGCGGTCTTGTAGCCTTATCCGGTCACCCGTTACCCAAGCCACCACCACAAGCCGCCGACCGCCAGCGCGATCAGGGCCGCGACGCCGGCAAGCATCAGGTAGGATCCCATGATCATGCCGTTGATGATCTTCTTGATGCTAGCGCGGTCGTTGAGGTTGGGGAAGGGCTCGTTGGGCAGCGCGACGCCGAGGAAATCGCAGAGCGGCGCCCAGCCGTCGCTGACCTTGAACACAAGCAGTTTTTCCGGCGGCACCGCCGCTTTCACTTCGTCGACATAGGAATTGTAGCGCGCCACCGCTTTGTCGCGGTCGTTCATCACGCCCTTCAGCGTCCGGCCCCAGACCAGCTTGCGCGACATGTCGCCGAACTTGCGGCCGAACGGCGTCAGCCATTCCAGCACCTTGAACTGCCAGACATTCTCGGTGAAGTAGATCGTGTCGATGGTGCTGTCGTACCAGGCTTCGGCGCCGCGCGGATGCAGCGTCAGAAGCACTTTGGCTTCGGGATAGGCGGCCATCAGCTCGCGCCACACGCAGCAGCCCGGATTGTCGACGGTCGCCCGGTAATTGGCAAAGACCCGGTTCCAGTCCTGCTGCGCACCGGGCGAGCTGTTCGCCACCTCGCGCCAGAAATCGAGATGGCCCTTGTTGGCCTTGTTGATGATGACTTCCTGCATGTGGTAGCTCGGAAAGCCGAGCCGGTTCAGCGCGGCGAAAGTCGACCATGTGCCGGTGCGGCCGAAACCGGCCCCGATGACCTCGAGTGTCATGCGCGTCCCCCTTTTGGTCCGGATTGATTTTCTCTCGATTTCCGGTTCCTTGGTTGCGATCGTGCGCCCGGTCTGCCAAACGCGCAACGGTTTTCCATTAGCATTCACGCAAATCTATGGTCCAAATGTCGTCTGAACGATGCGCCATGACCGTTTTGCCTATTCACGCGGGAGGCGCGGCCTGATAATAGGTCAACCAAGCTGACCTAAATAAAAGCACTGCGGGAGGTGCGCCTTGACCCTGTTGAATCTTCTGGCCTCGCGCTCCTCGCGCATGAAGGCTTCGGAAATCCGCGAGTTGCTGAAGCTGCTCGACCAGCCGGACATCATCTCCTTCGCCGGCGGTATTCCCGACCCATCGCTGTTTCCCGCCGAAGCGATCGGCGAGGCCTACCAGGCGGTGCTCGGCGGCAAGGAAGCAGGAGCGGCGCTGCAGTACCAGGTTAGCGAAGGCTTCCTGCCGCTGCGCAAATGGCTGGCCGCCTATATGGGCAAGCTCGGCGTCCAATGTGACGAGGGCAACATCTTCATCACCTCCGGCTCGCAGCAGGCGCTCGACTATCTCGGCAAGCTGTTCCTGTCGCCGGGCGACACGGCTCTGGTCACCTGGCCAACCTATCTCGGCGCGCTGCAGGCCTTCAACGCCTATGAGCCGCGCTATGACCGGCTGAACACCGCCGGCGGCAACATGACGCCAGAAGCCTATCGCGCCGCGGCCGCTGCCCCTTCTGCCTTTTCGAAAGGGGGCGGCAAGGTGAAGTTCGCCTATCTGGTGCCGGATTTCGCCAACCCGACCGGCAACACGCTGGACGCCAGGCAGCGCCAGGCGGTGCTCGACCTTGCCGGCGAGCTCGACATCGCCGTCATCGAGGACGCAGCCTACCGCGCGCTGCGCTATGACGGCGAGGGCGTGCCGCCGATCCTGGCGCTCGACTGCGCCCGCTCCGGCGGCATCGACAAGGCGCGCACGCTCTATTGCGGGTCATTCTCGAAAATCCTGTCGCCCGGCATGCGCGTCGGCTGGGTCTGCGCGCCGCGCCATATCGTGGAGAAACTGGTGCTGATGAAGCAGGCCTCCGACCTGCACAGCCCCTCGATCAACCAGATGGTCATGCACCGCGTCGCCGAGGCCATCTTCGATGCCCAGGTGGAAAAGCTGATCGGCGCCTACCGCAAGCGGCGCGACGCGCTGCTCGGTGCGCTCGAAGCCAACATGCCTGACGGCATTTCCTGGAGCCGCCCGGACGGCGGCATGTTCGTCTGGCTGACGCTGCCGGAGGGCACTGATGCCACCGAGCTCCTGGCGCGCTCGGTGAAGGAGGCGCGCGTCGCCTTCGTGCCGGGCAACGCCTTCTACGCCGACGGCGCCGGCCGCAACACGCTGCGCATGTCGTTCACACTGGCGGATGATCGCGCGGTGAACGAGGGCGTGCCGAGGCTGGCGAAGCTGCTCAGAGGGTAGGGCGCGGCGCTACCTTCCGCAACGCAGGACATTGGCGAAGACCGATGCGAAGTCCAATCTCCCCCTTGCGGGGAGATCAGCAGTTTCATTGCCGGCTATCACCTCCCACTCGCGCAGGCGTGATTGCTAGTGCGCAGGCGTGATTATCGGCGCGGCCGATTCTTCGGCTAGTGTCGCAGCCGATCCAACACCCCCTGGATCGACCGACCGTGGGGTCCCACCTTCATGGTCCGAACCAAAGAGCCCCGACGGCCTCCACCGGCGGGGCTTTTTATTTGCTGCGCTTCCACAATGGGGAAGTCTTCCGCGGTTTGCATCGTTCATTGCCACAGGTTCCAACAGAGCTTTGCCGCCAGCCGGAAAAAAGCGCGGCTCTTGTCGGGAGCGGCGGGCAAGGCTCATATGCGCTCCGCAAGAGTGCGCGAAGAGGATGGCATGATGAGTGATGCACCGCCCCGCGTGACGCTGCTGCTCGGCAGCGCGCCGGATGTCACGCGCTGCGTCGCGTGGCCCAAGCATGCATTCGCCAGCATCGTCGCCATCAACAATGCCTGGCGCGTGCGCCCCGACTGGGACGTCCTGGTGCATGCCGGCGATTTTCCTCCTGACCGCATGCCGCGCCGGCATGAACTGCGGCAAGCCGAAATCTTCAGCGCCGCCCACTATGTGCCGGCGCAGAACAGCTTTGGCGGCTTCGTCTATGCCGGCGCCACCATGTCGCTGACGTCGGCCTATTGGAGCGTTCATAGCCAGAGGCCGGACGTGCTCGCCTTCCTGGGCTGCGACATGATCTATGACAGCGCTGGCGACACCCATTTCTACGGCGCCGGCCGCGCCGACCCGCTGCGCGACGACGTCACGCTGCAGAGTCTCGAGGCCAAGTCCGCGCGCCTTCTTTTCCACGCGCTGCGGCGCGGCACGCTTTGCGTCAACCTGTCGGACCTGCCGCGCAGCAGGCTGGTTTTCCCAAAACTCTCCTTCGAGGAGGTGCAGCGGTTGTCCATGCCGCAAGTCCTGGCCATGCAAGCCGAGTTGCATGCCGGCATAGACCTCGAGGCGGTTGAAGCGGCCGAGGCGATGGAACGCGAGTTCGGCTACTTCTACGAGGACGGGATGTACTGGAAGCATCTCGACGAGATAGACCGGGCAAAGCTTGCCCGTATCGATCGGCTCTGGATGTCGGCTGTCGCGGACCTGGCGATGCCGGCGGTCGCGGAATGCAGCGCGGCGGAGTAGAGATTGGATGTCGCCGGCCGCCGTCACGCAAAGTTGCTCGGTGCCGCTCGGCCCGTTAAGATAGGCTCTGCGATCTCAGCCAGGGAGGACGGGCCATGATCCCGCGCCTAAGCTTCGTCGTATGTGCATTCACTCTCTTCGCAACCCAGGCGTCCGCCTTCGAAATCTCCAGCCCGTCGGTTTCGGACGGCAAATGGGATGCGAAATATCTCGGCGACAAGGCCGGCTGCGGCGGACAGAGCGTCTCGATCGCGCTTGCCTGGAAGGACCCGCCGGCCGGCACCAAAAGCTTCGCGCTCACCATGTTCGACCCCGACGCCAATGGCGGCAAGGGTTTCTGGCACTGGCTGGCCTGGAACATCCCGGCAAGCGCCAAGGGCCTGCGCGAAGGCGCCGGCGCTGAAGGCGGCAAGCGCATGCCCAAGGGTTCGGTGTCCGGCACGGGCGGCGTCGGCCGCGCCGGCTATTTCGGCCCGTGCCCACCGCCCGGCAGCGGCACGCATCACTATGTCTTCACCCTCTATGCACTGAGCGAAAAGACGCTGCGCATCCCGGAAAATCCGTCGCCGGAGATGGCCTCGACCGCCGCCAAGAGCCAGGCGCTCGGCCAGGCGGCGGTGACGTATACATATGGGAGGTAGCGTAGCGTCCTACTTCCCCCTAGTGGGGAGAGTAGGGAGCCTCACTCCGCGGCTTGCAGCTTATCCTGCGTCTTCGTCTCGAAGTCGCTGGCGTCGTGGCGCTCGCGCAGCTGGAAGGCCGGATCGCCGGACATGCGGTTGACCATGCGGCCGCGCTTCACCGCCGGCCTCGCGTCGATTGCGTCGGCCCAGCGCTGAACGTTCTTGTATTCATGCACCGAGAGGAACTGCGCGGCGTCGTTGTAGCTGCGGCCTTTGGCGAGCCCGCCATACCAGGGCCACACCGCCATGTCGGCGATCGTGTAGTCCGGGCCTGCGAGATATTCGCTCTCGGCCAGCCTGCGGTCGAGCACGTCCATCTGCCGCTTGGTCTCCATGGCGAAGCGGTCGATGGCGTATTCGATCTTTTCGGGCGCATAGGCGTAGAAATGGCCGAAGCCGCCGCCGAGGTAGGGCGCCGAACCCATCTGCCAGAACAGCCATGAGAAGGTCTCGGCGCGCGCAGCGCGCTCGGTCGGCAGGAAGGCGCCGAATTTTTCGGCGAGGTAAGTCAGGATCGAACCGGATTCGAACACGCGCACAGGCTTCGGCTCGCTATGGTCCATCAGCGCCGGGATCTTCGAGTTCGGATTGACCTCGACGAAGCCCGAGCCGAACTGGTCGCCGTCGCCGATCTTGATCAGCCAGGCGTCGTATTCCGCGCCCTTGTGGCCGAGCGCCAGAAGCTCCTCCAGCATGATCGTCACTTTCTGGCCGTTGGGCGTAGCCAGCGAATAGAGCTGCAGCGGATGCCTGCCGACCGGCAGTTTCTTGTCATGCGTTGGGCCCGCGATCGGCCGGTTTATCGAGGCGAACTCGCCGCCATTCGGCTTGTTCCAGGTCCAGACTTTCGGCGGGATGTATTGATCCATGTTGAAGGCCTTGTGTTTCGTGAAGCGCGGGATGTTTTGCCACGGATGCCGATAGACTTAGGTGTGGTTTTGCGCGCGTCAAAGAAAAAAGTTCAATCTTCGTTGAACTAGCGCTTGTGCCAGCCCGGCAAGGGGGAAGATCACCCTTGCACCGCGGCCCTTCGGCCATACTTATAGAAGAAGACCCGCAATGCAGGATGGATCGATGACCATCGAAAAAATTTCGCGCTCCGTCGTTGCCGTGCGCGCTACGGTTCCGGACGACGCCTTCACCGCCAATGCGCTGGGCACGCGCCGCGAGGGCAGCGGCGTGGTGATCCGCGACAATGGCCTGGTGCTCACAATAGGCTATCTGATCACCGAGGCAGAGGAAGTGTGGCTGACCGACCAGGACGGCCGCGTGGTCGCCGCGCACGCGCTGGCCTACGACCAGGAGACCGGCTTCGGCCTTGTGCAGGCGCTGTCGCCGCTCGGCTTGCCGGCTGTCCAGTTCGGCGACGCCAGGAAGGCCAAGATCGGCGACGCCGTGACGCTCGCCGACGGCATCGGCCAGCAGGTCGACGCGCATATCGTCACCAAGCAGGAATTCGCCGGCTACTGGGAATATCTGATCGACGAGGCGATCTTCATCGCGCCCGCGCATCCGTCCTGGGGCGGCGCCGCGCTGTTCGACCACGACGGCAAGCTGCTCGGCGTCGGCTCGCTGCGTCTGCAGATGAGCCGCGCCGGCGAGGTGGCCGACATCAACATGGTCGTGCCCATCGATCTTTTGACGCCGATCCTCGACGATCTTACCAAGCGCGGTCAGGCGGCGAAGGCGCCGCGTCCGTGGCTCGGCGCCTTCTCGGCCGAGTCGAACGGCATGGTGGTCGTGATGAGCGTGGCGGAAGGTGGTCCCGCGGCAAAGGCGGGCCTGCGCCAGGGCGACATCATCTCCGACGTGCGCGACGGCGAGGTCGACGGTCTGGCCGATTTCTACCGCAAGCTCTGGCAGAATCCGGCCGGAGCGGAGATCCCGCTGCGCGTGGTTCGCGACGGTCGCGAGACCTGGCTCAGGGTAAAATCCGCCGACCGCAATTCCTTCCTCAAGAAGCCGCAGCTCCAGTAGTCCGGCGCCTTATGCACCCCAGGCTGCTGAAGACTTTTCTCGCGGTCGCGCGGACCGGCAACGTCACGCGCGCGGCGCAAGGGGTCAATCTCGCCCAGTCGAGCGTCAGCCACCAGATCCAGGCGCTGGAGACCGAGCTTGGCGCCAGCCTCTTCACCCGCTCGCGGCAGGGGCTGGAACTGACGCCGGCGGGCGAGGCGCTGAGACCCTATGCCGAGGACCTGCTGGCGCTCGCCGACGACGCCAGGGCCGCGGTAGATGGGATCAGGGCCGAGACGGCTGGCACACTTTCGATCGGCGCGCTGGAGACGATTGCCTCGGCAAGGCTTGCCGGCTGGCTCGCGGGTTTCCGCGCCGCTCACAACGGTATCGACATCAAGCTCAGGATCGCCGGCAGCGCCGACTTGCTGCGCAGGCTGGGGGAGGGCGAGATCGACGTCGCCTTCTGCTTCGAGCGGCCCGCTGAGCTCGATGTCGATGCCGGCGAGCCGGACCAGCGCTTTGCCAGGCGCGTCGTGGCGGTCGAGCCATTGGCGCTGATCGCGCCGCCCGGCGACAACCGGGCCGATGTCGATCTGGCGACGCTGGCCGAGAAGCATTTCGTCGCCACCGAGACTGGTTGCGTCTACCGCGCCATGGTCGACCGGGCGTTTGCCGAGGCGGGTCTCGGCAAGCCCGGCCTCGCCGCCGAAGCCGGCAGCATCGACGCCATTGCCGGGCTGGTGGCGGCCGGCGCCGGCTTTGGCCTGGTGCCGCGGCTGGCGGTCGCCGCCGCGATCGATCGCGGCGAGGTGGCCGAGCTTGCCTGGCCTGGGCCGGTCCGCTCGGCGGACGTCGTGATGATCTGGCGGCGCCGCCGCGTCCAACCGCCGGCGCTGAAGCAATTTCTCGCGGATATCGGCAAGAATTTCGCGCCGGTCAGACCAGCCGGTGGCCGCCCTCGACCTGCAGCGTCTCTCCCGTCGTAAAGCCGTTGCCCATTAGGAAGCGAATTGCGTCGGCGATATCATCAGGCCGCCCGACCCGGCCGACAGGCAGGCGCTTGGCCATAGCGGCAAGCGTCTCGTCCTTTTTCTCGCCCGCGACGAACGCCCAGATCGGCGTGTCGACCCAGCCCGGCGAGACGCCATTGACGCGGATCGGCGCCAGCTCGACGGCGAGAGCCCGCACCAGCCCTTCAAGTGCCGCGTTGACGGCGGCGACCACCGCGCCGTGCGCCGCGGGCCGATAGGCCGCAATGCCGGAGACGAAGGTGAGCGAACCGGTCGGCGGCAACTTCGGCGCGCCATGCTTGGCAAGCAGCAGCGGTCCGTAGAATTTGCTTTCCACCACCCGCTGCGCGGCCTCCAATTCGATCTCGGGCAGCAGCTGGTAGGCGCCTTCGATCGCGGCGGCGGTGCTGACGATATGGTCGAGCCGGCCGATACGCGCGAACAGCGCCGCGACCTCGTGCTCGCGGCCGATATCGACCGCCGCCGTTTCGAGCGCGTCCGGACGGCCGAGATCGTCTCGCGCGGCGTCCAGCTTCGCTTCGCCGCGCCCGGCGATGATGACGTCGGCGCCTTCCTCGAGACAGCGCCTGGCGAGCGCCAGCCCCATGCCCGAGCTGCCGCCGACGATCAGGATTTTCTGCTTGTCCATGTCCACGCCTTTCCTTTGCATGGACTCTGATGTGGCAAGCCGGCGCGCGAAGCGGAAACGGAAGAAACCGATAGCGCCATCGGAAGCTCCGATGGTGAGATCGACGGGCCCGCCGGATTTCGCCGCAAGATCTGGCATAACCGGTCGCGAGACCTGGCCGCGCATGAAATCCGCCGGCCGCGGTCCTTCCCGCGGAAGCCGCAACTGTGGCAACCTTGACTTGGGCGCCGCTCGATCCAGATGCACCGTACGGGCTCCCGAGTTCATGCATTTCGCACCGATCGTCGACGCCTTCAGCAGGCGAATGCCCGCCGAAAGGAGGTATCTGTGAACAACAAGTCGCTTATCATTTTGGCCACGTCGCTGGTTTCCGGCCTCGTGCTTTCGTTCGGAGCAACGCCCATGGCGGCCGCGCAAAGCGCGACAACCAAGATCGTGGTCGGCGCCGATACGACCTTTCCGCCATTCGAGACCGAGACGAATGGCGAGGTCACCGGCTTCGACATCGACATGATCAAGGCGATCGCCAAGGCTGAGAACATGACGGTCAGCCTGAAGACACTGCCGTTCAACGGCATTATCCCGAGCCTGCAGGCCGGCTCGATCGACGCCGCGGTTGCCGGGATAACGATCAAGACCAGCCGGATGCAGAACGTCGATTTCAGCGACGCCTATTACAAATCCGGCCTTTCGGTGCTGGTGATGAATGACGCCGACATCAAGGGCTTCGACGACCTCAAGGGCCACGTGGTCGCCACCAAGAAAGCAACCTCGTCCGTCGACTACCTGACCAGCCACGGTTTCGCGCCCGATTATGTGAAGCAGTTCCAGAGTATCGATGCAGCCTACCAGGCGCTCGAAACCGGCGGGGCGGACGCGGTCATCTTCGACAACCCCGTCAACATTAACTTCAAGGCCGGCCATGACAACGTCAAGACCGTGGGCCCGCTGCTGACCGGCGAATATTACGGCATCGCCATCAGCAAGCAGAAGCCGGAGCTGGTCGACAAGATCAACGCCGGCCTCGCCAAGATCAGGCAGAGCGGCGAATACAAGAAACTTTTCGAAAAATATTTTGGAGGCGATACCAGCGGCGTCGTCAACGAGGTGCAAAAACCGGCCTCCGTTGCGATTTCGGGCTGACGACCGCTCGAATCCCCCGAACGGCGATCCTTCAGCTTTCGCGGCCAGTCCGGCAAGTCGACACGCATGGCGCGAGCCGTGCCATGCGCTCCGATGAGATGGGCGAGAAATAGCACTCCAAGGCACGGTCCATGGGCTCCATCTGGCAAAACCTACCCGTCATCCTCGATGGCCTGCGGCTTACGATCCAGTATTCGATCGTCGCCATCCTCCTGATGGTGGTCATCGGTCTGTTCGGGGCGCTGATGCGCCTGTCGACGGTTGCGCCGCTGCGCTGGATCGCCACCGGCTATGTCGAGATTTTCCGATCCACCCCGCTGCTGGTGCAGCTCTTCTTCATCGTGCTTGGACTGCCGGCGATCCTGCCCGTCAACCAGTGGTTCGGACAACTGACATATCCCATCCTCGCCGCCGCCTTCACGCTCAGCCTGAACGAAGGCGCCTATGTCACCGAGATAATCCGCGCCGGCATTCTCGGCGTCGACCGGGGCCAGAAGGAAGCGGCGCAGTCGATCGCCATGAACGGCTTTCAGACGATGCGCTATATCGTTCTGCCCCAGGCGTTCAAGCGCATGATCCCGCCGCTGGTCAACCAGGCGGCCCAGACGATCAAGGACACCTCGCTGCTGGCGCCGGTCGGCATCGCCGAGCTGGTCTACAAGGGCGAGATCGTGATCGCCGAGACCTTCGCGTCCTTTGCAATCTGGGGGCTGATTGCCGCGCTGTACTTCGTCCTCATCTTCTCCCTGTCGAAGTTCTCGTCCTATCTGGAGAGGAGGCTTCAAGTTGATAAACGTTAGGGACCTTCACAAGTCCTTTGGCCACGACGAGATCCTCAAGGGGATAAGCACTCATGTCGAGGAAAAGGAGGTCGTCGTCGTCATCGGCCCTTCGGGAAGCGGCAAAAGCACGTTCCTGCGCTGCCTGAACGGCCTGGAGAAGGCAACCAGCGGCGAGATCGAAATCGCCGGCATGGTGCTGACCGATCCGAAGACGAACATCCACCAATTGCGCCAGCATGTCGGCATGGTGTTTCAGCAGTTCAACCTGTTCAAGCACCTGACCATTCTGGAGAACGTCACGATCGGGCCGCGCAGGGTCAAGAAGATCCCGGCCGACGAGGCCAACAGGATCGCGCGCGAATTGCTGGCCAAGGTCGGCCTCGTCGGCAAGGAAGAAAGTTACCCCGACGAGCTTTCCGGCGGCCAGCAGCAGCGTGTGGCGATCGCCCGCTCGCTGGCGATGGGACCGGCCGTCATGCTCTTCGACGAGCCGACCTCCGCGCTCGATCCCGAAATGGTGGGCGAGGTGCTGCAGGTCATGAAGACCCTGGCTGTCGAGGGCATGACAATGGTGGTCGTCACCCACGAAATGGGCTTTGCCCGGGAGGTCGGGCATCGGGTGATCTTCATGGATGACGGCATGATCGTCGAGGAAGGGGCACCGAGGGTGCTTTTCTCGGATCCGCAACGGGACCGCACAAAGAGCTTCCTGGCGAAAATCCTGTAGCCGCCGACCCGCTCGCCGGGAGCGGGCGAGAGCGGGGCGATCTGGCCTGACATTTCGTTGCGAAAGTCAGGCGGCCTTGTGGAACTCCATGTCGAATCGCAGAGGATGGCCGAGCGCCTTGAACGCCTCCTCGAGCGAGTCGAGCCGCGAGTTGTGGTCGAGCCGGAATAGCCGGTCGACATGTTCGCGCTGGCATTTCAACTCGCGCATCAGATCCGCGCGACTCCAGCCCTTTTCCCTCAGGGCCATGTACAGGGCCGATTTCAGGAAAACGAGCGCCGGAATCTCCACAAACCATCCCTTGCCCTTGGTTTCCTTGAGCGGGAAGGGGATATCGTCGCCATTCGCAATGCGGGCGGCAATCGCCTCCTCGATTGCATTGCGCCCATTACGGCAAGCTTCTTCCTTGGTGGCGCCATAGGACGCGACCTCGTCGAATTGAGATGCCGTAACCAGCCAGGTATCGTTGTCGTCGGGCGTGAGGGCGAGTTCATACCACATACGCTATCTCCTCTATTTCAGGCCCAAATCCTTCTTGATCTTTTCGACCAAACGCGTTCCAAGCTCCTTGCCGCCACCATGCATTGGCAATTGGGAAACCTTGTCTTTAAAACGCACAGTCAGATGACCGCTCCCACCACGGTGGGTTTCGAAGGTGCATCCCTGCTTGGCGAGCCAGCGCCGGAATTCGTTTGCGTTCATAAAGGATAGCGTACTCCACACATCTGTGGAAGTCAACAGAAGTGTGGAGTTTGCCGAAGCGAGCCGTTTAGCACCTGCTGACAGAAACTGGCGCCAGGGCCCGCTACAATGGCGGCGGAATCGTTCACACTGCTTGCGGCGATAGACGAGGTGACGATGGCCCCGATCAAGGTCGATCCGGACAAGGTTCGCGAGTTCCGCGACGCTGAAAGCTTCCATGCCTGGCTGGCCGACAACCATGCCAGCGAAAGCGAGGTCTGGATCAAGATCCACAAGGTCGGCTCAGGGCTCGCCTCGATCACGCCGAAGCAGGCCATCGATGTCGTGCTCTGCTTCGGCTGGATCGACGCGGTGCGCAAGTCGCTCGACGACAGGAGTTTCCTGCAGCGCTACACGCCGCGCGGTAAAAAGAGTATCTGGAGCAAGATCAACATCGACAATGTCGCGCGCCTGATCGAGGAGGGCCGCATGACCAGCCATGGCCTGCGCGAGGTCGACGCGGCCAAGGCCGACGGCCGCTGGGACCGCGCCTATGGCGGCTCGAAGGAGATGACCATCCCGCCCGACCTGCAGGCCGCGATCGATGCCGAGCCGAAGGCGAAAGCGATGCTGGAAAAACTTTCGGCGCAGAACCGCTTCGCGCTCGCCTTCCGCACCCACAACATGAAGACCGAGGCAGGGCGCAAGAAGAAGATCGCCGATCTGGTGGCGATGCTCAAGCGCGGCGAGACGATCCACCCGCAGAAGAAGTAGGGGCGTGATCCGGAACCGAAGGACCGCGTCAGCGGACATGATCCCCGAAAAGCAAAAACGCCGCCCCTGAAGGACGGTGTTTTCGGGAGCCGATGATCCTGAACCCTGCGGTTCCGGATCATCCGGTCATGAAGTTCGAAGGTGTCGGGCCTTACGCGGCCTTCTTCGCAACATGCTTCTTCACATGGTGCTTGCGCACGTGGTGCTTCTTCACGTGATGCTTCTTGGCATGATGCTTCGAGCGCTTCTTCACGTGATGAAGCTTACGGGCGTGGTGACGATGATGCTTGCGGTGACGCTTCTTGTGCGGGCCATTGCCGGCCGGCTTGGCGGCATCGGTCGCTGCCGGCTTCGCGGCTTCGGTGGTCGCAGCCGGAGCAGTCGTGGTCGCGGCAGTCGTGGCAGCGGCATTGGCTTCGGTGGTGCCGAGCGCCGGCACTGCGAAAGCGAGCGCGACGGCCAGGCCGAGTGCGGAAAGAAGGGTCTTTTTCATAATCGGCAATCCTTGGTTAAGGTCGATGTTTGTTGTCGCGCGCCGCAATCCTTCGGCTGCTCCGGTGCCGCTTATGACAGCCGCTCTTTTCGCGAGTTTTTCCGGACTGTTGAATCTTGTTTCTGGATTATGTCCGGCGAGGTCCGCGCACCGCGGAATGGGGAAGTGGCCGCATGGCGATCGGCGAGGGGCAGCGCTTCCGGATGCGGCTACGCCCCCTGCCGCGGCAATGGCGAACGCAGTTGGCTCAGAGCCACTCATGAGGCGCGTCGTATAATGATTGCGAACTCTTCACCCTAATCAAACGGCGCGATCGATGCGATCTTGCAGTGGACACAAGGAGCCGAAGGAGCAGGAGCAATGACCGGCAACACAAATCAATCCGGCAAGGTGGCGCTGGTCACCGGCGGCAACCGTGGCATCGGCCTGGAAACGGCCCGCCAACTCGCTGAACTGGGTTTCACCGTGCTCATCGGTGCGCGCGACTTCGCCAAGGGCGAGGCGGCGGCGAAAAAGCTCGGCGGCAAAGTCGAGGCGATCGCGTTGGATGTCGCGGCGCCCGAAGCGGCCGTGCAGGCCGCGGCCGAGGTCGAGCGCCGGTTCGGCCGGCTCGACGTTCTGGTCAACAACGCCGCCATCCATTACGACCCGTCGGCGCGAGCGCTCAAGCCGGACTGGACGGTGATCCGCGAGGCTTTCGAGACCAACGTCTTCGGCGCCTGGCGCGTCGCTGTCGCCTTCGCGCCGCTGCTCGGCGCTTCCGGCCATGGCCGGCTGGTCAATGTCTCGTCGGAAGGCGGCTCGCTCGCCTCGATGGGCGCGGGCGCGCCGGCCTATTCGACCAGCAAGGCGACGCTCAACGCGCTGACCCGCATCCTGGCCGCCGAGTTGCGCGGTTCAGGCGTGCTGGTCAATTCGATCTGCCCCGGCTGGGTCGCGACCGACATGGGCGGCCCTGGCGGCCGTCCCGTGGCGCAAGGTGCCGCCGGCATCGTCTGGGCCGCGACCTTGCCTGACGACGGCCCGACCGGCGGCTTTTTTCGCGATGGCAAAAAGCTGCCGTGGTGATTGAAGCTAAGATTTCGGGGGTAAACCATTGAAAAATATGGTTTTTCCACTTGGTCGTCGCGAAATCGCAGCAAGAGTGGAAAAAACTAGCCGGGTCAATGCTTTAGCCAGCAAGCAGCCCAGAATCGGATTCGCCCCGCCGCGCCATTCGCTATGCTACGAAAATAGCATTCTCGGCCCGCGAAATGTGATGCTAGGTTTCGCGCTCCCGGGCGGCGGCGCGAGCGGCAGAGGAGGGACGGCGAGCGGGGCGCGGCCCGCAATTTCTCACGGATATCGGACGGAACTGTTGAACCATTGCGAGGCCGCCGCGTTTCCTGTGGTTGGCCACCAGGGAGGAACCACCAGTGAAAGCATCCTGTCTCGTCTCCGCCGCGCTCATTGCGGCGTCTGCAATGCCGGCGGCGGCTGGCGAAATCTCCGACGGCAAGGTCAAGATCGGCATCCTCAACGACCAGTCGGGCGTCTATGCCGATTTCGGCGGCAAATGGTCGGTCGAGGCCGCCAAGATGGCGGTCGAGGATTTCGGCGGCAAGGTGCAGGGCGCGCCGATCGAGATCGTCAGCGCCGACCACCAGAACAAGCCCGACATCGCCTCCAACATCGCGCGCCAGTGGTACGACACCGAGCAGGTCGACGCGATCATGGAGCTCACGACGTCTTCGGTGGCTTTGGCCGTCCAGGGGCTTTCCAAGGAAAAGAAGAAGATCGACATCGTCACCGGCGCCGCCGCCACCGACCTCACCGGCAAGCAGTGCTCGCCCTATGGTTTCCACTGGGCCTATGACACGCATTCGCAGGCCGTTGGCACGGGCGGCGAGCTGGTCAAGCAGGGTGGCGACAGCTGGTATTTCATCACCGTCGACTACGCGTTCGGCTATTCGCTGAAGGACCAGACCGCCAAGCTCGTCGAGGCCAGCGGCGGCAAGGTGCTGGGCGAGGTGCGCTATCCGTTGGGTTCCACCGACTATTCCTCCTTCCTGCTCCAGGCGCAGTCCTCCAGCGCCAAGATCGTCGGGCTTGCCAATGCCGGCCTCGATACCTCCAACTCGATCAAGCAAGCGGCGGAGTTCGGCATCGTCGCCGGTGGCCAGCGGCTGGCCGCGCTCCTCTTCACGCTCGCCGAAGTGCACGGGCTCGGCCTGCAGGCGGCGCAGGGCGTGGTGCTAACCGAAGGCTTTTACTGGGACCGCGACGACAAGAGCCGCGAATTCGCCCAACGCTTCTTCAAGCGCACCAACCGCATGCCGAACATGATCCAGGCCGGCACCTATTCGGCGGTGACGCAGTATCTGAAGGCCATAGACAAGGCCGGCACCGACGAGACCGAGGCGGTGGCCAAGCAACTGCATGAGATGCCGGTCGACGACGTCTTCACCGCCAACGGCAAGGTGCAGGCCGACGGCTCGATGGTGCACGACATGTATCTCTATCAGGTCAAGAAGCCGGAAGAGTCGAAGAAGGACTGGGACTACTACACCTATCTGGCGACCATTCCCGGCGACAAGGCCTTCATGAAGGCCGAGGACAGCGGCTGCCCGCTCGTCACCAAGTGACGCTCGCCACCGCCACCGCTGTCCGCCCGGACGGCACGGATCAGACGCCGCGGTTGGTGCTTTCCGCCCGCGGCCTCAGGCGCGACTTCGCCGGTTTCGTCGCGGTGAAGGATGTCGATCTCGACGTCCATCACGCAAAAATCCATGCGCTGATCGGCCCAAACGGCGCCGGCAAGACCACCATCTTCAACCTGTTGACCAAATTCCTGCAGCCGACCAGCGGCAGGATCGAATTGCTCGGCACCGACATCACCCGCACGCCGCCGGCAAAAGTGGCGCGCATGGGCCTCGTCCGCTCCTTCCAGATATCGGCGATCTTTCCGCACCTCTCCGTCCTCGACAATGTCCGCGTCGCGCTGCAGCGCCCGGGCGGGCTTGGCTACCAATTCTGGCGCCCGGTCTCGGCGCTGGATCAACTCACGCCAAGGGCGCGCGAGCTGCTCGCCGTCGTCGGCCTCGACGATGCAGCGCATCGTCTCGCCGGCGATCTCTCCTATGGCAGGAAGCGCGTGCTGGAGATCGCCACCACGCTGGCGCTGGATCCCAAGGTGCTGCTGCTCGACGAGCCGATGGCTGGCATGGGGCATGAGGATGTCGGCATGATCTCTGGCATCATCCGCTCGCTCGCAAAAGACCGCGCCGTGCTGATGGTCGAGCACAACCTTACCGTCGTCGCCGACCTTTGCGACTGGATCACAGTCATGCAGCGCGGCCAGGTGCTGGCGGCCGGCGACTACGCCACCGTCAGCAAGGACGAGCGCGTCCGCGTTGCTTATATGGGGACCGAGCATGAGTGAGCCGCTGCTTGCCGTGCGCAACCTCCATGCCTGGTACGGCGAGGGCCATGCCCTGCACGGCGTCAACCTCGATGTCAGGCGCGGCGAGACCGTCACGTTGCTCGGCCGCAACGGCGTCGGCAAGACCACGACTTTGCGCGCCATCATGGGCCTGATCCGCAAGCGTACGGGGACCGTCACCTTCAACGGCAAGAACCTGATCGGCCTGCCGCTGCACCGCGTCGCGCATCAGGGCATCGGCTTCGTGCCGGAAGAGCGCGGCATCTTCGCCACGCTGACCGTCGACGAGAACCTGATCCTGCCGCCGGTCGTGGCCAAGGGCGGCATGAGCGTGGAGGAGATCTTCGAACTCTTCCCCAACCTCAAGGAGCGCCGCAACAGCCAGGGCACGAAACTCTCCGGCGGCGAGCAGCAGATGCTGGCCATCGCCCGCATTCTTCGGACGGGCGTCGAAATGCTTTTGCTCGACGAGCCGACCGAGGGTCTCGCGCCGGTGATCGTGCAGCGCATCGGCGAGCTGCTGGCGACGCTGAAGAAGCGCGGCATGACCATCCTTTTGGTCGAGCAGAATTTCCGCTTCGCCGCCCGCATCGCCGACCGCTTCTACCTGATGGACCACGGCAAGGTGGTGGAAGGTTTTGCCGTGGGCGAGCTTTCCGCGCACACCGACAAGCTGCACGAGGTGCTGGGAGTATGATGGCCAAATGACCATGATCTTCGGCATCCCCATCCAGGCCTTGCTCGGTCAGCTTTTGGTCGGCCTCATCAACGGCTCCTTCTACGCCATGCTCAGCCTCGGCCTTGCCGTCATCTTCGGCCTGCTGCGCATCATCAATTTCGCCCATGGCGCGCTCTATATGCTGGGCGCCTTCATCGGCTATCTGCTGTTGGTGCATCTGGGCATCGGCTACTGGCCGGCGTTGGTCCTGGTGCCGCTTGTCGTCGGCCTGTTCGGCATGGTGGTGGAACGTCTCGCTTTGTCGCGGCTCTACCGCCTCGATCCCCTCTATGGCCTGCTCTTCACCTTTGGCCTCGCCTTGGTCATCGAAGGCGTCTTTCGCTATTATTACGGCGTCTCCGGCAACCCATACGCGGTGCCTGCGCTGCTTGCCGGCGGCACCAATCTCGGCTTCATGTTCCTGCCCAATTATCGCGGCTGGGTGGTGGTCGCCTCGCTCATCGTCTGCATCGGCACCTGGCTGCTGATCGAGAGGACCAGGCTCGGCTCGTACCTGCGTGCCGCGACCGAGAATCCGGAGCTGGTGCAGGCCTTCGGCGTCAACGTGCCGCAGCTGCTCACGCTCACCTACGGGCTGGGCGCGGCCCTTGCGGGCCTCGCCGGCATTCTTGCCGCTCCGGTCTACCAGGTCAGCCCGCTGATGGGCTCGGACATCATCATCGTCGTCTTCGCCGTCGTCGTGGTCGGCGGCATGGGTTCGATCCTCGGCGCCATCGTCACCGGCTACATGCTCGGCCTTGCCGAGGGCCTGACCAAGGTTTTCTATCCCGAGGCCTCGAACCTCGTCGTCTTCGTCATCATGGCGGTCGTGCTGCTCCTGCGCCCGGCCGGCCTGTTCGGAAGGGACGCGTGAGATGAGCGAGGCTACCCTGCACCAGGAACGCGCCGCTGCGTCCGTCAGGCTGGAACGGGCGCTGGTGGCGCTCGGCATCGTGGCGCTGATCGCCGCGCCCTTCGTCGTCTACCCGATCTTCGTGATGAAGATGCTGTGCTTCGCGCTGTTCGCCTGCGCCTTCAACCTGCTCTTGGGCTACACCGGGCTGCTCTCCTTCGGCCACGCCGCCTTCTTCGGCGGCGCCGCCTATTTCTGCGCTTATGCGGTGAAAGCCTGGGACTGGCCGCCCGAGGCCGGCATCCTGCTCGGCACTGCCGGCGCCGCATGCATGGGCCTCGTCATGGGCTTCCTCGCCATCCGCCGGCAAGGCATCTATTTCTCGATGATCACGCTGGCGCTGGCGCAGATGTTCTACTTCTTCTGCGTCCAGGCACCCTTCACCGAAGGCGAGGACGGCATCCAGGGCGTTGCGCGCGGACATCTCTTCGGCGTCATCGATCTCGGCGTAACCATGAACATGTATTTCTTCGTGCTCGCCGTTTTCCTGATCGGCGTCTTCGCCATCTGGCGCATCGTCAACTCGCCTTTCGGCATGATCCTGCGCTCGATCCGCGAGAACGAGAACCGCGCCATTTCGCTCGGCTATTCCGTCGGCCGCTACAAGCTCGCCGCATTCGTCATGTCGGCAGCCCTTGCCGGCTTTGCCGGCGCCACCAAGGCGATCGTTTTCCAGTTCGCCACGCTCACCGACGTCACTTGGCAGATGTCGGGCGAGGTGATCTTGATGACGCTGCTCGGCGGCATCGGCACCATGGCTGGCCCGGCGGTCGGCGCGGGCCTTGTCGTCGGCCTGGAGAACACGCTGGCGACGTCCGGCTTCCCGGTGACCATCGCCACCGGGCTCATCTTCATGGTCTGCGTGCTCGTCTTCCGGCGCGGGATTGTCGGTGAGATCTACGCGCGGTGGCTGGGGCGGGGAGAGTGAGCGCAACGGGGATCTCCCCCTTGCGGGGGGAGATTAGCAGTCCTACGCCGCGCGCTTGGGTTCCACCGCGAACGGGCTGAGCCCCAGCCAGGTCTGCATCTTCCTGCCGATGGCCTTGTCGCCGGTCAGAGCGACCTTCGCGCCGGCCTTCTCGACGGTCAGCAGCCCCATCCAGATCGCCGTCATCGTGTGCAGGTCGGTCGAGACGTAGAGGTCGACCGCGAAGCCTGGATCGTACCAGCACAGGTCGACCTCGCCATGCTTCTCGACGATCAGCCACCAGGAGCGTTTCGACGCCGGCAGGTCCTGATACAGGAATTGTATCACCGTTCGCCCTTCGGGCAGCGGCGTGGGATTCAAATTGCGCCGCATGTCCCACATCAGCAGCGACGGATCGAGGTTCTTCAGCGACAGCCGCGACTCGACCCATTTCTGTCCCCAGAAGCCCATGGCCTCGACCACGGGGCGCAAATCCCGCCCTGCTTCGGTGAGCCGGTATTCGAAGATTCCCTTCTCGCCGGGCACTTCCTTGCGCTCGACGATGCCCGCTATTTCGAGCTCCTTCAGCCGTTGTGACAGAAGGGTTGGCGACATCTTCGGCACGCCGCGGCGCAGGTCGTTGAAGCGGGTCGAGCCCGCCACCAGCTCGCGCATCAGCACCATCGTCCAGCGGGTGCACAGCACCTCGGCGGCCATCGATAGCGGGCAGAACTGCTTGTATCCGTGCTGGGCCATGAATGGTGTCTCTCCCTCGAAGCTGCACCGAACATTAGACCTTCATGATTGAAGCGGCGAGTACAGAAACTGTACCGGCCCAGTACAGATCGCGGACTGGCTGGCACTGGCCCTGTCATGCGAGCCCTTTGGCCGATGCACGGGATACCCCTGTGCGCCGAACCAGGAGACTAACCATGACCGCCTACCTTATCGCAGACATCAAGGTGAAAGACCCGAAATGGATACCGGACTATGCCGCCACCGTGCACGACCTCGTTCACAAGCATGGCGGACGGTACCTGGCGCGCAGCGGCAATGTGAAGACGGTTGAGGGCAAGCCGCTCGACACCACGCTGATCGCGCTGATGGCCTTCCCGTCGGAATCAGCGGCTCGCGCCTTCACCGACGATCCGGCCTATGCGCCCTTCGTGTCGGCCCGCCGGGGCGGCAGCGACAGCCGTTTCCAGCTGATCGACAACACCGATCTGGCCGGAACGATTTCGTACCTGCCGAAGGGATGATCGGCGACCGCCGCATCGTACCCGGGATCATCAAGCACAAACAGCCGCGGCGCTTGCCTGTCGCGCCGCCGTATTTTCGGCGGCCGGCCAGCCGGGCTTTTTCAGGAAGAACGCAATGAACATGACACCAAACTTTTGGAACAGGCTGCTCATGGCGGCGGCAGCGCTGTCGGCCTGCGCGACTCTCGCTCAGGCGCATCAGGACGCGGCTGCGTCCGTGTCCGGCGACAGTCCGCTGGCCGGCAAGGTGCGGGAGGCCAACAGCCGGTTTCTCGACGTGAAGGCCGCGACCGCCGAGGGCTATGCGCCCATTCCCTGCGCCAGCGGCATCACCGGCGGCGCCATGGGCATCCACTACGTCAACGGCCAATATCTGAAGGACGACAAGATCGACATCGCCCGTCCCGAAGCGGTCATGTACGAGCCGATGGCGGATGGCACGATGAAGCTGGTCGCGGTCGAATACATCACCTCCAAGGGTCCGGCATCGCTCGACGGCCAGCTGTTCAACTTCAACAGCGCGCCCAACCGCTACGGCCTGGGCGAGTTCTACGAGCTGCATGTCTGGGCCTGGAAGGGCAACCCGACCGGCACCTTCGCCGACATGAACCCGAAAGTGTCGTGCGAACACGCGCCGGCGCCGACCCAGTAACGTTTGAGGATTGGCACAAGCCGAGGACGCGGTTCTTCCTTCTCCCCTTGTGGGAGAAGGTGGCCGAGCGAAGCTCGGTCGGATGAGGGGTGCTCCAGGGAACTCCAACGTCTCACTCCGCTGGAACACCCCTCATCCGTCTCGGCGCTGCGCGCCGATCCACCTTCTCCCACAAGGGGAGAAGGTCAGTTAACTCTCACCCCACCGGCACTTCCAGCCCGACCTTCACGCGGTCCATCGCCACAAACGTGCGAAACCTTTTGACGTTGTTGTTCTCGAAGAACAGCCGTCCCGTCAGCGCCTCGTACTCGGCCATAGTCGCCACGGTGACGACGAGGATGAAATCGGCCTCGCCGGTGACGTAGTAGCACTGCTGCACTTCCGGCACCGCGGCGAAGCCGCGCTTGGCGGCGTCGATCAGCTCGGCGCGTTCGCTCTCGACCTCCACCTCGACGAAGATCGTGATCGGGTGGCCGAGCCGGGCCGGATCGACCAGCGCGACGTTGGCGCGGATGACGCCGGTCTCCTCCATGCGCTTGATGCGCCGCTGCACGGCCGGCGCCGACAGGTTCACCCTCTCGCCGATCGTGCGCTGCGGCGTGGCGTTGTCCTTCTGCAGGATGGAAAGGATGGCGCGGTCGAAGGCGTCGAGGTCGGGCGAAGCGGACATGGCGGCGTCCAAACGAAACAAACTTGCATTGGAGATGGCAAAACAGAGCGCCTTTCTCGCTCGCTGTGCAATAAATTTCAGCCATCAAGAGGAGAAAGCCGATCCATGTTCCTGCTCAACCACCTCCCGGATCATCGCCAGCCACTGACCGAGGAAGACGCCGCGACGCTTGGGCTCGCCGGCGCCGGGGAGGCCGAGCGTTTCCTTGCCGCGCGCAACAACCATGCCGAGACGCCGCTGCACGCCTTGCCGGTGCTAGCCGGCGAACTCGGCGTCGGCTCGGTTCACGTGAAGGACGAAGGCAAACGCCTCGGCCTCGGCAGCTTCAAGGCGCTGGGCGGTGCCTATGCCGTTATGCATCTGGTGCTGGAGGAGGCAGGCAGGCGCCTCGGCCGCGCCGTCGAGGTCGAGGAACTGAATAGCCCTGACGTGAAGGCGGTTGCCGCCGGCATGATTTTCGTCTGCGCCACCGACGGCAATCACGGACGCTCGGTGGCGCAGGGCGCCGGCCTTGTTGGCGCGCGCTCCGTCATCTTCGTCCATTCGGGCGTCAGCAACGGACGCGTGGCGGCGATCGCCCGCTTCGGCGCCGAGATCATGCGCGTCGCGGGCGACTACGACCAGTCGGTCCGGGAAGCCGCCCGCGTGGCCGCGGAGCGCGGCTGGACCGTCGTCTCCGACACATCCTGGCCGGGCTACGAACGCATACCGGGGCTGGTGATGCAGGGCTACACCGTGATCGTGCGCGAGGCGCTGAAGCGCTTGCCTGAGCCGCCCACCCATGTCTTCCTGCAGGCCGGCGTCGGCGGTTTCGCCGCGGCGGTCGCCGGCCATCTCGCCATCATGCTTGGCCAGCGTCGCCCGAAGGCAATCGTGGTCGAGCCCGCGCGGGCGGCGTGCGTCTACGCCACCGCAAAGGCCGGGCGTCCAATCGCCATTGCGCACAGCAAGCCAACCGTGATGGCGATGCTCGAATGCTACGAGCCGTCCTTGGTCGCCTGGCGCGTGTTGTCGCGGGTCGGAGATGCTTTCATGACCGTGGACGAAGAAGATGCGGTTTCGGTGATGAACCGCCTGGCGCGGCCTTCAGGCAATGATCCGGCGATCGTCTCCGGCGAGAGCGGCGGGGCAGGGCTCGCCGGGCTGATCCGCGCCGCAAGCGACAAGAAGATGCGGGCGGCGCTTGGCCTTGATGCGGGCTCCCGCGTGCTTATCATCAACTCCGAAGGCGCGACCGACCCGGGCCGCTATGTCGAACTGGTCGGGATGACGCCGGATGAGGTTGCACAAGCGAGGCAGCCGGCATGAGTGACCCGACGATCAATGCCGAGCGTCTTGTTGGCCGCATCGAGGAGCTCGGCAGAATCGGCCGCGACGCGCAAGGGCGGCTCGTCCGCGTCGCCGCCTCCGACATGGACCGGCTCGGCCGCGACCGCCTCGTCGGCTGGCTGGAGGAGGCAGGGCTCGAGGTCGCCGTCGACCGTATCGGCAACATTTTTGGCATCTGGAAGGATGGCGCCAACGAAAGCCAGGCGCCGGTCATGCTCGGCTCGCATATCGACACCGTGATCGACGCCGGCATCTATGACGGCTGCTACGGCGTGCTCGCTGCTCTTGAAGTGATCGAGAGCCTGAAGGAGGCTGGTTTCGCGCCGGGCCGCCCGGTCGTGGTCGCGGCCTTCACCAATGAGGAGGGCGTGCGCTATTCCCCCGATATGATGGGCTCGCTGGTCTTTGCCGGCGGCCGCGGCCTCGAGCAGGCGCTGACCTCGATCGGCACCGACGGCTCGGTGCTGGGCAAGGAGCTGGAGCGTATCGGCTACGCCGGCAAGCACGAGCCCGGTTTCCTCGAGCCGCATGCCTATGTCGAGCTGCATGTCGAGCAGGGGCCGGTGCTCGAGCGCGAGGGCATCGCCATCGGCGCGGTCGAAAACCTGCAGGGCATTTCCTGGCAGCGCATAACGATCGACGGCGAGGCCAACCATGCCGGCACCACGCCGATGTCGATGCGCCGCGATGCCGGCCTCGCCGCCGCGCGGGTGATCTGCTTCCTGGCGGACCGCGCTGCCGCCTCGCCAACGCGGACGGTCGCGACCGTCGGCACCATCGCCTTCGAGCCCAACGCCATCAACGTCATCCCGTCGCGGGCGACCTTCACCATTGATCTTCGCGATCCCGACGAAACCCACCTTCGCGAAGAGGAAGCAGCGCTCGCCGCCTTCCTCGACAACCTTTCCGCGAGCACCGGCATCACGATCCATGCCGAAAGCCTGGCGCGTTTCGAGCCGGTGACCTTCGATGCCCGCATCGTTTCGCTGATCGAGGATGGCGCCAGGGCCGCCGGTCTTTCCTGCCGGCGCATGACCTCGGGCGCCGGCCACGACGCCCAGATGATCGCGCGCATCGCGCCGTCCGCGATGATCTTCGTGCCGAGCCGGGGCGGCATCAGCCATAATCCGGCCGAGTTCACCGCCGCCGGCGAACTGGTTGCAGGCGCCAACATCCTGCTCGGCGTCGCCGCCAAGCTGGCTGCCGGTTGATTCCGGGGACGAACGCAAATGAGCGGGGTCGCCGGGAAAAATACCACCAAAAATAGTCATGTTGGCGGTATCGAGGAGGTCCTGGCGAACATTCGGCGACATCTGATCGAAACAAAAATCAATCACTTAGCTGAATTAAGGCGCCGGAATCGCGCCCGCCAACGCAGTCCAGTGCCTCGCAGGAAGAATAGCATGCTGCTCATCAACCAACGTCCCGAACACAACCAGCCATTGGTTGCCACCGATGCCGAGTCCCTCGGCATGGCGGGAGGCGAGCGGGCCGAGCACTATCTCAAGGCGCGCGACAACCATGCCGAGACACCGCTGCACGCCTTGCCGGCGCTGGCCGATGAACTCGGCATCGCGGCGCTTCACATCAAGGATGAGGGCCAGCGGCTTGGCCTTGGCTCCTTCAAGGCGCTGGGCGGCGCCTATGCCGTCATCCGGCTGGTGCTGGAGGAGGCCAGCAAGCGCCTCGGCCGCGACGTCGATGTCGGCGAGATCGGCGAGCCAAGAGTGCGCGAGATCGCCTCCGGCATGATCTTCGTCTGCGCCACCGATGGCAACCATGGCCGTTCGGTCGCGCAGGGCGCCGGCCTGGTCGGCGCGCGTTCGGTGATCTTCGTCCATGCCGGCGTAAGCCGCGAGCGTGTCGCTGCCATTGCCCGCTTCGGCGCCGAGATCGTCGAGGTCGAGGGCGGCTATGATCATGCCGTGCGCGAAGTCGCCCGCGTCGGCGCCGAGCGCGGCTGGAAGATCGTCTCCAACACCTCCTGGCTGGGCTACGAGCGCGTCCCCGGCCTTGTCATGCAGGGCTATACGGTGATCGTGCGCGAGGCGCTGCGGCGCATGGCCGAGCCGCCCACCCATATCTTCCTGCAGGCCGGCGTCGGCGGCTTCGCGGCGGCGATGGCCGGCCATATGGCGATTATGCTCGGCTCGAGGCGGCCAAAAGCCGTGGTGGTCGAGCCGAGGCGCTCGGCTTGCGTCTACGCTTCGGTCCAGGCCGGACGTCCGGTATCGATCGCACACCAGCAGCCGACCGTCATGACGATGCTCGAATGCGCCGAACCGTCCCTGGTCGCCTGCCGCGTGCTGTCGCGCGTCGGCGATGCCTTCATGACGGTGGACGAAGAGGATGCGGTCGCGGTGATGAAGCGGCTAGCGCGGCCCTCGGGCCACGATCCGGCGATCGTCTCCGGCGAGAGCGGCGGGGCAGGGCTCGCCGGACTGATCCGTGCGGCGGGCGACAAGCCTGTGCGGGCAACACTCGGCCTCGACACCCATTCGCGCGTCCTCGTCATCAACTCGGAGGGAGCGACCGATCCAGGCCGCTATGCCGAGCTGGTCGGCGTCGCCCCGGACGAGGTGCTCATGCAGGTTGCCTGAAGCAATTCCGGCAAATTGCAGCTGTCAGGCTCGGCGACTTCGCCGTAGCCTCCCGTCCGCAATTGCGCGAACTCAAAGAGATGGAGGGCGACCGATGGCCAAACTCGACCGGGAGGCACTGCACGGCGAGATGACGGCGTGGCGGCACGATCTCCACGCCCATCCCGAATTCGGCTTCGAGGAAAAGCGCACGGCCGCCTTCGTCGCCGCGAAATTGCGGGAGTTCGGGCTGGAGGTCGTCGAGGGCATCGGCGGCACCGGCGTCGTCGGCACGCTGACCCGAGGCAGCGGCAACCGCGCCATCGCGTTGCGCGCCGACATGGATGCGCTGCGCATCGCCGAGCAGGGAACCGCGCCTTATTGCTCGCGGACGCCCGGCACCATGCATGCCTGCGGCCATGACGGCCACACATCGATGCTGCTCGGCGCGGCCAAGCTGCTGGCCAGCGAAGGCGGCTTCGACGGCACTGTGCGCTTCATCTTCCAGCCGGCCGAGGAATGGGGCAGGGGCGCTCTGGCGATGCTGGAGGACGGGTTGCTGGAGCGCTTTCCCTTCGAGGAGATTTTCGGGCTGCACAACATGCCGGGCCTGCCAGTCGGCCATTTCGAGACCCGGAGCGGCCCGGTCATGTCGGCCGAGGACAATTTCGAGATCGTGCTCAAAGGCCTCGGCGGCCACGCTGCGCGGCCACACGCCGGGCAGGAGACTATGGTCGCCGCCTGCGCGCTGGTGGTCAATTTGCAGACCATCGTCTCGCGCCGCCTGAGCCCGGCCGATATCGGCGTCGTCTCGGTCACCGAGCTCATCACCGACGGCACCCGCAACGCGCTGCCGGGCATGGCGCGCATCCTCGGCGACTGCCGCAGTTTCCGGCCTGAGGTGAGTGCCGCGATCGAAAGGGAGATGCGCCGCATCGCCAAAGGCACAGCGCAGGCCTATAACGTCGCGGCTGAAATAGCTTACACCCGCGAGTTCGTGCCCTTGATCAACGATGCCACGCTTGTCGACGAAGCACTTGCGGCAGCCCGAGCCATATTCGGCGAGGGCGCCGTCAAGGTCGCGGCTGAGCCGATGACGGCCTCGGAGGATTTCGCCCGCTTCCTCGACCATGTGCCCGGATGTTTCGTCTTCATGGGCAATGGCGAGACCGCGCCGCTGCACAACCCGGCCTACGACTTCAACGACGAAGCCCTGCTGCACGGCGTGCGCTTCCACGCGGCCGTAGTGAGGCGGCGGCTGGCTTCAGGTTGAAGGGAGCCGCGATTGGCGAAGGCCTGAGCGGCGGGATCTCATCCGATGCCAAGGCGAGGTCGCGATCGTTATATCAGCGTATACTAAATTTCAGCTTTGAGTTAGATTGAAGGTCGATCTTGTTGAGTGCCCCGGGACGAGGCCGTGGGCAGCCTCAGGGAGGATACAATGATCGAGCGGGGACGCGTATGGGCGAGACGGGTTTCGTGGGCGCTTTGGCTTCTCGCTCTCCCCGCCCAGGCAAGCAGCTTGGGTGATCTGGTCAAGGGAGGCGACGTCGCAGCGGTGGCTTCCGCCTTGAACAAAGGCGCCGAAGTCAACGAAATCGACGGAGTTACGGCGCTCTACATCGCCTGCGAAGGCGGAAATGTCGAACTGGTCGGACTTCTGATCAAGCATGGGGCGGACGTTAACCTGCCAGTCAGTTGGCAGAGAACGCCACTCTACGCCGCCAACAAGGGTGGGCACGCTGAGATCGTGAAGCTGTTGCTCGACAACGGGGCCGATCCAAATCAGTTGGCGAAAGCGCAGACGCCGCTGCACGTGGCTGCCGAAAATGGCTGCCTTCAGTGCGTCATCCATCTTGTGGACGCCGGGGCAGAGGTCAACGCACTGACATCGAATGGAAATCCGCCCATACATTTGGCCAAGCTTGGTGGTCACGACGACGTCGTGGCCTACTTGCGCAGTCATGGCGCCGCACGACCAGCCATTGCGCCGATTTCGGCACGGCTTGCATCGGCAAATGCTCAATCGGGTAAGGAAATTTACGACAGCACCTGCGGGGCTTGTCATCTTTCGCCGGGGGTCAGAGTTCCCAAAAAGGTCAGTCTGTGGGGCATCGTGGGGCGCCAGAAGGGTTCACAAAGCGATGTCCAGTATTCGTCGGCTCTAAAGGACGCAGTTGGCAATTGGACCTTCGAGGAGCTCAACTTTTTCATCTCGAATCCCGCGCTCACTTTGCCTGGAACAGATATGTCTTTCGCGGGTCTGCAGGACGAGAGCAAGCGAGCGGACCTCATCGCCTACCTGCGGACCTTGAGTGACGCACCGTTGCCGCTTCCCGACAATTGATTGCCGCTGTCGGCAGGTCCTGTGATCCGCAAATTCACTTGCAGCAGCGAAGCACGACGTGCGGCCGGAGGCAGCGGTGTATTATGCCTCGGTAACTTTTTCTTCTCTGCTTTCATGCAGTATTGCCGGGACGGGACGGCAAGAACAAAGAATGGCGGACGACGATAAACGCAACGGCAAGTTCTGGGCGATGGCGCTTGACCGCGCTCATCTGGGCCTCTGGGACTGGAATCTGTCGACCGGCGATTGCTACTATTCGCCGACCTGGTCGAAGATGCTGGGCTACGAGCCGCAGGAACTCGCCAACACGTCCGATCTCTGGCTGAAACTAACCCATCCCGACGACCGCCAGCGCGCGCAGGAGAGCGGCGACCGGCATATTGCGGGCATCGTCGATTCCATCGAGACGGAATTGCGCCTGCGCCACAAGGACGGCCATTGGGTCTGGGTGCTCGACCGCGGCGGCATTGTCGAGCGCGACGCTGCGGGCCGCCCGGTACGGCTGATGGGCGTGCAGACCGACATCACCCGGCAGAAAGAGGCCGAGGCAGAACTCGAGCAGGTCAATATCCGCTTCCGCCTGGCGATTGCCGCCAGCGGCACCGGCATCTGGCATCACGACATCGGTACCCGGAAAAGCTATTGGGACGCGCGCACCCGCGAGATCTTTGGCCTCGTTGCCGATACCGATGAGGTGACGGCCGAGCTCTGGCACACCTACCTTCATCCCGATGACAAGGAAGCCACCGAGCGAGCCCATCAGATCGCGCCCGGCTCGAACAGCGTCGTCGCCTCGCAATACCGCATCGTCTTGCGTGACGGCCAGGTCCGCCATGTCGAGTCGCTGGTGCGCTTCATCGCCGGTGTCGGCTCGGCCGGTCAGATCCTGGGCACCGTGCGCGACATAACCGACGAAAAGCAGCGCGCCGGGGAACTGGCCTACGCCGCGCGCCACGATGCGCTGACCGGGCTGCTCAACCGCTCGGCCTTCGACCGGCTGCTCGCCGAAAACATCGCCATGGCCGAGCGCCTGCCGCTTGCCGTGTTTTATGTCGACCTCGACTACTTCAAGGCGCTCAACGACTATGCCGGCCATGCCGCCGGCGACCTGGCGCTGAAGAGCGTCGCGGCGGGCATCCTCGCCAGCCTGCCCGCGTCGGCGCATGCCGCGCGCCTCGGCGGCGACGAATTCGCTCTGTTGGTGCCGAACTGCAATGAGGCCTGCGCCGAGCACCTCGCCCGCGCCGTGCTCACCGCCGTGCGCGATGCCGATCTCGGTTCGGCGGTCACCTCGCGCAGGCTTGCCGCCAGCATCGGCATCGCCTTTGTGCGCGACCGTAACATGAGCGTGGCCGACGCGCTCGCTTGTGCCGACGACGCCTGTTACGCCGCCAAGGCCGGCGGCCGCGGCCGCTTTGCCGTGTTCTCGCCGGAAACGACGTCGGGCGCCGGCGGCCTCAACGCCGCGCGGCTGGCCGCCGACCTAGTCGATGCGATGGAGGACG
Organism: Mesorhizobium sp. WSM4832; assembly: GCF_055811115.1. Lineage (NCBI taxonomy): Bacteria > Pseudomonadati > Pseudomonadota > Alphaproteobacteria > Hyphomicrobiales > Phyllobacteriaceae > Mesorhizobium > Mesorhizobium sp. WSM4832. The sequence continues at coordinate 190,826 of NZ_JBVVQH010000009.1, forward strand.
GCCGGCTCAAGCTGTTCGGCCAGGAGATCCACCGGCTCGGCCAGCCATGGCAAGACAACCGCCATGTCGAGGTGCTGGCCAGGCTCGAGGCCCGCAACGGCAAGATGATCCCGCCCGGCGATTTCATGCCGGTCGCCGAACGCTTCGGCCTTGCCGCGCGGCTCGACCGCTGGATCATCCGCACCGCGCTGACGCGCCATGGCGAGGCGATGAGCGCGGGCGCCATCTCGCTCGACTTCAACCTGTCGGCGCAGACGCTTTCCGATCCGCAGCTCTGGGATTTCGTCGACGAGACCATCGCCGACAGCGGCGCGCCGCCATCGGCCGTCGGGTTCGAGATCACCGAGACCGCCGCCGTCACCAATTTCGATGCCGCGGCGGAGTTCGTGCGCAAGGCCAGGCAGCGCCATTGCCGCGTCAGCCTCGACGATTTCGGCGCCGGCATGAGTTCCTTCGAATATCTCAGGCGCTTCCCCATCGACGCCATCAAGATCGACGGCTCCTTCGTCGAGCACATCGCCGAAAGCCGCTTCGACCGCGAGATCGTCTCGGCGATCGTCGGCATCGCCCGCTCGATGGGCGCCGCTGTGGTGGCCGAGAAGGTCGAGGAAAAGAACGCGCTGGAAATCCTCATGGGCATGGGCGTCGCCTATGGCCAAGGTTACTTCCTGCACCGCCCGGAGCCGCTGGAAGCGATCGTGGCGCGGGCGGCCGGCGGCACGCTGGAGATGCGGGCGGGCTGATACGCTCGGTCTCCTCCACAGGCAGATCAGCCACCCATCAGCCACCGCAACGTGCCCGCCGAAGCCACCCCGATCACCACCGTCGGCAGCATCGGAAGCCTCGTCGCGGCAAGCACGGTGATGGCAAGGGCGGCGAGGTCGGCCGGGTTCTTCGAGACGAAGTCCGGCGCGATCACCGAGATCAGCACGCAGCCGGGCGCGGCTTCCATCACTGCCATGGCGCGCGGGCCGAGCGTGCGGTTCCTCAGCACCACATAGCCGCCGATGCGGGTCAGATACGTCACGCCGGCCATCGCCAGGATGGCCAGCACGGTCATCGGATCGATCATTTCTCACCTGCCAGGAACCACGCGGCCACGAGGCCGGAAAGCGCGCCGGCCGCGACATACCAGGCGCCGGGAACGACGAGATAGGCAAGCGCCGCCACCATCAGGCTGGCCAGCCAGGGACGCGCCGCGGCAAAGCCCTTCCACATGCCGCTGAGCAGCACCAGGAAGACGGCCGGGAACGCCATGGCGAAGCCGTATGTCTCGACGTCTCCAAGCGCCGGGCCGAGTGCGGCGCCGCAGGTCGTGAACGCCACCCAGGCCAGGTAGAAGGGTAGGGCGGCGCCCAGATAATAGCCAAGGCTGAAGGCCGGCCGCATGCCGGCGGAAGCGCGGCGTTGGGCATCCGCCAGGCCGACGGCCCAGCTTTCGTCGCACATCAAAAACAACGCCGGAAAAGCCTGGCGCTTCGGCAAATGGTTGATGAACGGCGCAAGCGCCGCGCCCATCAGGAAATGCCGGCTGTTGACCAGCAAGGTGATGGCGGCGATCAGAAGGATGTGCGGCGGCGAGGTCCAGAGCCGGATCGCGGCGAATTCCGACCCGCCGGCGAAGTTGAGGCCGGTCATCAGCGGCACCTCGGCGACGGAGAGGCCCTTCTGCGCGGCTTGCGCGCCAAGCACCAGCGCATAGGGGATGATGCCGAGCAGCACCGGCGTCGAGGCGGCGAGCCCGCGCCGGAACTCGGCGCCGCGCCGGTTGGCGGTCGGGCCCTCGGCGAGGGCGATCTCGGAAACGCTCATGGCTTTGCCTTCGGCTGGCCTCGCGGCCGCCCTTCTCCCGGTCGTTGCGGGTTATCTGTCGCCGGACCATAGCCGAAACGCCCGGCAATCGGGTTGCGAAGATGCGCCGTTTCTGCCAGAATTTGGCATCCGATAGCGCAATCAGGAAAAATATTGGAATTTGAAGCTATGAAGCTGGATGACATCGACAGACGCATCCTGCGCGCCCTGCAACGCGACGGGCGCATGGCCAACAATGATCTGGCGAAGGAGGTCGGCCTGTCGCCATCGCCTTGCCTGCGCCGTGTCAAGCTGCTGGAGGAAGCCGGCGTCATCGACCGCTACGTCGCGGTGCTCAACCCGGCCAAGATCGGCCGCGGCCAGACCTTCTTCACTCGCATCTGGCTGAAGCAGCAGGACGAGGACACGATCGAGCATTTCGCCGCCGAGGTGGCGAAATTCCCGGAAGTGATGGAGTGCTATCTGATGCTGGGCGACTGCGACGCCATGGTGCGGATCGTGGCCGCCGGCATCGATGACTACCGCCGCTTCCAGTCGGAGCATCTAAGCCGCATCAAGGGCGTGCAGAACGTCAAGACGGATGTGCCCAGCCAGACGATCAAGCAGACGTCCGAAATGCCGCTGTAGGCCTTTCCTTCTCCCCTTGTGGGAGAAGGTGGATCGGCGCGCAGCGCCGAGACGGATGAGGGGTGTTCCAGCGGAGTGAGGCGTTGGCGTTCCCTGGAACACCCCTCATCCGGCCGCTTCGCGGCTACCTTCTCCCACAAGGGGGAGAAGGAGAAGCCGGCTAATGCGCGTGGTGGTCCGCATTCCGCTTGCGCGTCGCGGCCGCTTTCTTCGCCGAGGCCGAGCGCTCGGCCGCGGATCGCTCGCCCGACGCCTTGCCGCCCATCCTGCCGCCCTTGTGCGCGGCCGGATTGCCGGTGTGCTTGCCGCGGCCGGAGCCGCCGTCCTTCTTGCCGCCGGCATCGTCCTTGTTGATGGTCGCCCAGGCGCGCCGCTCAGCTTCCTTTTCGGAAACGCCGCGCTTCTCGTAGCCTTCGGCGATATGGTCGGCCTTGCGTTCCTGCTTGTCGGTGTATTTCGATTTGTCGCCGCGTGGCATGGTTTCCTCTCCTTGATCGTTGGAAGGCCGGTCAGCTTTCCGCCTTCATGATCAGCGCGATCCTCAAAAGCTTGTCGCGGTCATGTCCGTGCTCGCGGATCAGCTCGCGCGCCTGCCTGGGCGACAGGTCGCTGTTCTCGGCCAGGAACCGCACGTCGGGATCGTCGCCACCCTTGGTCGGCAGGTTGCCGCCGGGCGGCGCATGAGCGGCGCCCGGACGATGCGGGATCTTGCCTTTTGCCTGGGTCATCGCAGGCCTCCTTCGATTTCCAAATCAGCTTGCCGGCTGCTTGCGGCGTGCTTCCTTCTTGCGGCGCAGCACCTCGTCGGTGCCGACGATGCTCTTCGAGCCGCCGGTGATCGCAGTCGAAACCACGGCGGGCGGATCGCTTGCCGGAAAACTGTCCTCGAGGCCGGATTGCAGCTGCTCTTCCAGCGTGCCCGGATTCTCCGAACGGCCTTCAGTGCGCCGCTCGTCGATCTCTTCCAAATCGTGCCTGGCGTCGGGATGCTCGCGCACGTTGCGCAACGTGGACACGACAAGCTCGACCGCGAATTCCTTCATCGCTTCGGCCTGTGGGGCGCCAACGTCGGTTTCCTCGATCAGCCGCACCAGCGATCGTTCGAGCTTGTCCAGTTCGCGCATGCCTTGGTAGCCCGCCAGTCTTTGCGTCAACGAATGGATGAGCAAGGGACCGAAGATCGAATAGGCCTGCATGCGGGTCTCGTCGACGCGTTCGGGATGAAGTGTGTGCAGGGACATCGGTGCCTCCGTTGAACATCCTGCGGCGTTGGCTGCCTTAGATGAACTGGAGGACGGGGAAGAGGTTCCATCGCGGATTGGATCGCGCGACGGTGGAAAATGGCGTCCGTGATCGGCACGGACGCCATTTTTGAACTCATCGCTGGCCGCCCTTGCGGCCGGCCTCCGAGGCGCGTTGGCGGTCTTCGGCGAAGTTGCCGCTGCCGCCCCGATGCTGGCCGGCATTCTGCTGGCCCATGTTGCGGTTCTCGGCCTGCTGCTGTCCGCTCCCGCGATGCTGGTCGTCGCGGTTCTTGTGGCTCTGCTGGCCGGCCTTGACGTGCTGTTCGTGGGTTCCGCCTTGATTGGGCATATGGAGTTCTCCGTTGCTTGGGATTTTCCTTGAGGGTGAATTCAAGGACGCGTTCGACATCCTTGAGTAAGGGGAACAGGTGCCGGCAATCGATGTTCCGGCCGAAACATTTCGTGACTCAGACTGAAGTCCCACTTGGCGGACGCATTGGGCTGGCTTGTGCAACCAATATGCTTTTTGCGAATTGGTGGGCGGCCGACGAGAAAGCCCCCTCCATCGCCGGCCATCCCGGGTGTCCGCCGATAGCCCCCCGCGCAATTGCGGCGGGCACCCATATCAACAACAAGAAGGCCGTGACCGGCTTCGGAGCGAGACGACGTTTTGACCTATATCTCTGCAAAACCCGCCCGGCAGGATGCCGAAGGCCATCCTGCCAACGACAACAACCGTGCCACCCTTGCCGATCTTTCGTTCCTCGATATCATCAACGACGAGGACGAGGTCGCCGACATTGCCAGGCGCGCTGAGCGTTTGGGCCATGCCACGCTGATTGTTATGGCTATCGGCTTGGCGGCCTTGCCGCTGCTTTGCCTGCTGCTTGTGTGAGCTAGGCCAGCCAGGCGCTTGGCTGGCCGGCGCGACCTTCCGCAAAGGGCGTTTCTACCTTCCGGAAAAGAAAGCGTCGAGCGTGGCCGCGGTTTCGATCGGCGACTCCTCCGGAAAGAAGTGACCGCCGGGCATTGCTCCGCCGCTGGCATCGTCGGCCCAGTTCCGCCATATGCCGAGCGGCCCGCCTTCGTCCCGGTACCATTCGGCAAGCGCGCCGTGCTCGCTCCATAGCGCCAGCAACGGACAGGCTATGCGCCGGCCTGCCGCCTGGTCCTCACGATCGTGCTCGCGGTCGAGGGAGGCCGCCGCGCGATACTCTTCGCAGATCGCGTGGATGTGCGCCGGGTCGCGCAGCGCATCGACATAAGCCTGCCGCACGCCGGGCGGGAACGCGTCGGGCGCGGATCCCCAGCCGGACAGCGCATTGTCGACGACCGCTTCCGCGCCGGCCGCCAGCATTGTCTCCGGCAGCGGTTCGGGTTGCGCCAGCAGCGACCACGGCCAGTAGCCGAGCGCCAGCCTTGCATCGGCGCGATCCCAGGCTTCGCCGGTGGGGACGATGTCGAGCACCGCAACCTTCTCGACGCGGTCCGGGTGGTCCAGCGCCAGCCGGTAGGCGACACGCCCGCCGCGATCATGGCCGGCGACCAGGAAGCGCTTGAAGCCCAACGTCTCCATCAGCACCACGAGGTCGGCGGCCATGGCGCGCTTGGCATAGGGCGTATGATCGGCGCTCGAGGGTGGGCAAGAGCTTTGCCCATAGCCGCGCAAATCGGCGCAGATGACGGTGAAATCCCGAGCCAGGCTGGGCGCCACGTCGCGCCACATCACATGTGTCTCCGGAAAACCGTGCAGCAAAAGCAGACCAGGCCCGTTGCCAGCGCGGCGGGCGAAGATCCTTGCTGCTCCGGTGTCGATCTCGCTGGCGTCGAAATCCACGAACATGTTCTCCTCCGGGCGGTTGGAACGGACCACGGCCTAGCTGCGCGGTGCCTTGGAGCGCGACCACAACTGGTCGAGCATGGCGAGGGCGGCACTTGGGCCGGCAGGCTTGAGCAGGCCCTGTTGCGCGGCGGCCTTCTTGAAGGCGGCGAAGGCAATCGCCGGTCGGCAGGTGCCGGTTATCGCGTCGTCCACTAGCCGGACCGCTTCGAGATAGGCCGGCGTCTCCTTGTTTTTCCAGGTGCCGTCGAGCGCCTTCTTGGCCTCGGCGATGGTGGTGACCACCATGGTGCCGCCGCCGACGAAGCGGATGGTGAGCGGTAAAAAACGGCTCATCGATCTTTCACCATCCGGCCCATTCGCGTGCGCCAGGCCAAGCCGGCAAAGGGCGCGGCCGTATTAATGGTGGCGGCGAGAACGAAAGCGGGCTGTTCATGCGCAAGGATCTCATAGTGCGTCACAAGATTGGAATGGCCCTAAAACGATGATTTCGTCAGTCGGTTGCATCCGGCCGGCCGGTCCGAGATTACAAGTCTGGGTCTACATTTTGCTCGCGGGCCGGGCCGGCGGCGCCGGCCGATGCGGCGGACGCGAGCGCGGCCTGAGCGGCACCTCGGCGAGCGAAGCGCGGATCACCCTGACGGGGATCGGCGGCGCGGCGGCATACAGGCTGGGCAAATGCGGCCGAGAGGCTGCCTATGAGGGTTCGAACGTCCATGGGACTCCTCCTCTCGAGAGTCCCACCAAGATTAGCACCGCGCCGGGCGGCATTTAACTCTGATGTATGTGCGAGTGCCGGGGCGGAGTGCGGCAAACCGGGTCCAACCTTTTTGCCGGTCCAACCTTTTCCGCCGGCATGCGTTCTCCTGTGAAAGGAGTCCACCATGGCGACCAGCAGAACAAAATCCGGCACGGCCTGGAAAATCAGACACCGTACAGACTGCGCGCAGGCAGCGCGCCGTGCAGCGCAAGGTCGATGCCGACGATTGCCGCGAGCCGAAGCCCTAAGTCGCCGGGCGCCATGCAGGCCGGCGCGCGCCACCCAAGAGGAGGATCCCATGAAGAAAGCGCTTCTCATTGCGGCCTTCACGCTGATCCCGGCGCTGCCGGCGGCGGCCCAGGCCGCCCAGCAGCCGGAGGATCAGCAGACGCAGAACTGCCAGGCCAAGCCGGACGCCAACGATCAGCAGCAAAAACAGAAGCAGCAGGCCGATACGGATGAACTGTCGAAACAGCTCGGCAATTGCGGCGGCGTGCTGAAGCCGCCGCCGACCGGCGACCAGAACGCGAAGACCCCGCCGCCGACTGGCAACGACATGCCGGTGATCAAGCCGGGCGAGGTGGCGCCGCAAACGGGTCAATGAAGGGTCAGTGCTTGCGCTTCTCGCCCTCGGCGGGCTTGACGGCCGGCGACCTGTGGGCCTCGCGTATCATCTGCAATGCCTCGTCGCGGGTGAGGCCACATTTGCGGGCAAAATAAGCCGCCTCATGGATTTCGGCGGGAGAGGCCGCCGCGATGTCGGAAGTAGCCTGTCTATCTCTCTTCTTGGCCATCGGTTCACCGTGCCATGAATCACTTAGTCAGCTAATTATATCTCCATTGCCTGTCATTGCAAATTCCGGGGAATTGGGTCGGTAGGATCCGCCTCATCCGTCGATCGAGCCGCGTCTGGCGAACTACCGCAATTCCGATGAACCTGTTCAAAATCGCTCGAACCGCTGCTCCACTTTGCGGGCGAACCTTTCCCGCTTCTCTTGGGAGGTGCTTTCCACCGAGTATTTCGACAAATACAGGTGTTTCTCCGTGCGCCCGCACATGGACTTCAATCCGCGCAAAAGCACCTTTCTGCCCGGGTCCTGCATATAGAGCCTGGTGTACCACCACGGCGAGCCGCAGGTGGTGACCACCCCCATCCGGCGGATGTTCAAAAGCGCCGGTTTGATCGTGCCGCCGTCCGTCGGCAGCTCGAAAGCAACGCCCGGGCGCCACACCCGGTCGAAATATCCCTTAAGCACGGCGGGCATGCCCGACCACCATGTCGGGAAACAGAACACGCACGCTTCGGCCCATTTCAACGCATCGACATAGACCTGCAGATCCTTCGCCGCGAGCGACAGGTCGGCGTGCCCCTTCAGCTCTGCGGACTGCATGACCGGATCGAACTTCATGGCATAAAGATCGAAGTCAACGACCTCGTCGCCTCTGGCCTTCAGAACCTCCACGATGCGCCGATGAAGCGACGCCAGGTAGCTGTCCTCTGCCGGATGCGCATAGACGACATTGACCTTCATCGCCTGCCCCACGCGCCTCTGATCTACCTGGAGGCTAGTTGAATGCCGTCGGTTTGCCTAGGCTTGAGCGGGGATCGCCGGCTTCATGCGCCACGGGCAAAAATGCGGCTGGAACCATCGCGCCAGCACCGGGTTGTGCTCAGCGGGCCGCGTCAGCCGGACCTGGTGGCAAAGAGAACAGGGCTGGTTTCTCCGGCTTCACGCCCTGGCCAACGAAACGGCAGTCGAGCTCTTGTCCCACCCGGCCCGCTCGCTGGTCGAACTTTCCCGCGGGGTCATTGTCGGTGAGTTTGCCCTACGGTTCCTTGGTTTCGGCAGGTGGCTGCCGCCGCCTCGGGAACCTGCGCTTTCGGAAGTATTATCCGCGAAACCCTTGCCGATGGCGAAATTAAGCGCTATATGTTCGAAATCGATCTTGCTGAACGAACGTTGTTTCCGCGCAAATTTGCGCTCTTACGATCTTCCATCTCAATTTCGAAGATTGCGTCGCTTGGCAGTTGCTAGGCGCGTATAATTTTGCGTCGATTTGTAAGGAGATCGCAATGACTACTGGAACCGTGAAGTTTTTCAATTCCACCAAGGGTTTCGGCTTTATCGAGCAGGGCGGCGGCCAGCCGGACGTGTTCGTTCACATCTCGGCCGTGGAGCGCGCGGGAATGCGCTCGCTCGTCGAAGGCCAGAAGGTCAGCTTCGACGTCGTGAAGGACGCCCGCAGCGGCAAGAGCTCGGCAGAGAATCTGCAAGCCGCCTGATCACAGCGCCTCGGGGTCCTTGACCACGGATGTACTGGCATCGGCCGTAAAAGGCGTATTGGAGAAGGTCGGGCTTGCCCGGCCTTTTTTGATTTGAGGAGAAGAAATGAAGTCCCTACCGGATACCAATCTGTTCAAGCCGGCCCAATCCCGGACGGAAGCCAAGACCGACGCTACTTCTCGCGTCGCGCGGCAGATACTGGACCTGGAAGCCAAGGCTAGGGCAGCCAAGACGGAACGGTTGCGCGCGGCCAGGCTGGCGCAGGAGCCAGAAGCCCCTGCCGTTGCGCCGAAGAAATCAGTTAAGAAGCGCCAGAAGAACGCGTAAAGCCAGGGCCGGCGTTTCGCCAGAACTGGCGTTCGGCTATTCGTGGTTCAATTGCAGCAGATCGCCGGCGGTATCGCCTCCATGCGTACGCCTGCCCAGCATTTTATCCAGATCGCTGCGGGTATCGCGGCTGCTCAACTCGGGCAGATCGAGCGCCGCCTGGGTCTGGTCGTCGAACTCGATCGGCGCGCCGTAAAGCTGCGCGATCTGCATCACCAGGGTTTCGATGTCTTCCCGGGCGATGTTCTCGTCGAGGTTTTTCAGCCTGATTTGCTCCGACAACCCGACGATGTTGATGATGCCGTTCGCCCGCATGGCCTCGTTGACCCTGCAATAGGCGTCGCCCCGCAACTTCTTCGAAAACCTCTGGAACATTGAAACCCTCCTTCCGCGGAGTGTTTTGTCCCTTGGTGGAAGAGTGCGCCCAAGGCGCGCCATTGGCAATACAAAAATCATTAAATCAATAAATAAATCAGTTAGTTAGTATAATATATCAAATGCAGTTTCTACGCATCCTTAGCAAGGTTAGGCTGAGAGCCTGTTCGCTAATCAGGCGCCCTTGACGCCTTATGCACCCTTTCCTATTTCTACTCATTGTGAGGCACATACTCATTCGTGGCGTTTGTCCTTGATGGAGGCAAAAGTGGCGGAGTTGGAGCGGCCGCAGCGGTTGCAGATCATGCTGACCGACGGAGAACTCGCGGCATTGGAGAATTGGCGTTTCGAAAAGCGCATGCCGAGCCGATCGGCGGCGGTGCGCGAATTGTTGCGGCGCGGGCTGGCGTCGGAAGGGTTCCTGACCGCCGACACCGGCGCGAAGTCGCAGGATTTCGGCGTTCTGCCGTCGCCGCACAAAGAGGAGCTTGAGCACTCCTCGAGCGGCGGCTAGGCATTTGCTTTGTCTCGGAAGCGCGCTACCTCATGCTGATGAGGAAATCCGGGGGGCAAGAAAGGGAAGACGCGAACGCCGATGCGCGTCTCGCGGCCATTGTTGATTCTTCCTACGACGCCATCATCAGCAAAGATCTCCAAAGCGTCATTGTCAGTTGGAACCATGCAGCCGAGCGCATGTTCGGTTTCAGCGCCGAGGAGGCTGTCGGTCAATCGATCCTGATGCTGATGCCCGAGCATCTGAGGAGCGAAGAGAACGACATTATCGGCCGCATCCGCCGGGGCGAAGGCGTGGCGAGCTTCGACACGACGCGAAGGCGCAAGGACGGCTCGCTGATTGCCGTTTCCCTGACCGTGTCGCCGATCAGGAACCGATATGACGAGATTGTCGGTGCCTCCACCATCGCCCGCGACATCAGCGCCGCCAAGGAAAGCGAGCGCCGCATCCGGCTCTTGATGCGCGAGGTCAATCATCGTGTGAAGAACCAGTTCGCGGTGATCCTGTCGATGGTCAGGGAAACCAGCAAGCGCTCGGCCGACCCCGGCGAGTTCGAGGAGCTTATCCGTTCGCGCATCATGGCGCTGTCGCGCTCGCACGACCTTCTGGTCACCTCGGAATGGGCCGGCGCCAGCCTGTTCGACCTCATCCAGGAGCATCTGAAGCCCTTCGGCCATGAGGAGCGCATCTCGCTATCCGGGCCGCTTCTGACGCTGCAGTCCAATGCCGTGCAGAATCTCGGCATGGCCTTCCATGAGCTTGGCACCAACTCGTCCAAATATGGCGCGCTGGCCGCCGGGGGCGGCCGTGTCGAGATCACCTGGAAGGTCGAGACCGGCCCGGATGCGCAGCGGCGCTTTCATCTTCTCTGGCACGAGACATCCGCCGGCGCCGCGCAGAAGACGACCGAGCGCAAGGGGTTCGGCACCGTGGTGCTGCAGCGGGTGGCGCCGCAATCGCTGAGCGGTTCCTCCAGCCTCGAACGCTCGCCCGACGGCGTGAAGTGGGAGCTTGACGCACCGCTCGAGGCAATCGTCGTGCCGCAGCTCGGCGCCGAGAACGGCAGCGATTTCAACGGCTGAGGCGCCTGCGCGGACGGCCCCTCCCTTGCCGCTCCGTAAAAGTGTATTACATCAATTAACAGAGCGTGCCCTGGTTGCACGCCAAACGCAGTTGCTTTGGTCAAGCTTCATCGATGGAGGTTGTCATGGCAAGCAAACTGATGGAAGAAAGAAAGAGCAAGGACTGGGTCACTCTCGTCCTCGCTATCTGCCTGTTCATCTCTCCGTGGGTCATCGGATTCACCGCGGCAATGGTGCCCGCGTGGAACGCCTGGATTGTCGGCGTTCTGCTCGGCGCTCTGGCCTTGGCGACGCTTTCGATGTTCGCTGAATGGGAGGAATGGGTAAATCTGGTCCTCGGGCTCTGGCTGATCGTCTCGCCCTGGCTGCTGCAGTTCGCGGCTGACAGGAATGTAATGATCACGCACGTCGTTCTCGGCGTGCTCGTGATCGTGGCGTCGGCCTGGGCTGTGTGGGACGTTCGCCACCCGCACGCGCACGCGTAAGCGGTGAAAGACCGGGAGCCCGCCGCGCAAGCGGCGAGCTCCTTTTGACTTTGACATCGGGGGCATCGGGGCTGAACGGCGATTGCGGCGTCTTCACGCAATTGCTGTAACCGGAAACGTTTTCGTGCATTCTTGGAAATGGCCTCGATGTTCCACCCCGACGCACCCGCCAAATGCTGCTCCTATTGCGGCGGCCGCGACCATGATTTCGAGGAATGCCCGAAGCGCCAGGCCGACGCCGAGAAGGAAGAGGCGGCGCGGGTGGCCGAGCCGGCCGCTCCTGCGGAGTCCGTCCGCCGTCCCTGCTGAATTTCAGCCGTAGCTTTTATTCGCGGTCTCTTCGCGAAAGTATCTCCCCCTCGCTTTGCCCGTGCGGCCGGCGTCCACGGTTCATTTTGGCGCTTTATCCCCGCAGCGCACGCGCCGCGGCCTCGGCGAACGAGATGTCGCCCTTGATCTCGCGCATCGCCATCGACGTCACCGTGCGGCGCACGCCCGGCAGCCGGCTGAGTTCCTCGCGCAGCATGCGGTCGAGCGCCATCATGTCGATGGTGACGATCTGCAGCAGATAGTCGGCCTCGCCGGTGGTGGCGTAGCAGCGGCGGATCAGCGGGTGCTTCTTCACCGCCGCCTCGAAGGCGTCCGACACCTCGAAGTCGATCGACACCTGTATGAATGCCTCTATGCCGAAGCCGATGCGGGCCGGGTCGATGCGGGTCGAATATCCACGGATGATGCCGGCCTCCTCCAGCGCCTTCACCCGTTTCCAGCACGGCGTCTTGCTCAAGCCGACCTCCTCGGCGAGCTCGCCGAAGGAGATACGCGCGTCGCGCTCAAGCGCGGCCACTATTCTGCGGTCGAGAGCATCCAGCATATATCGTTCTCCAATATGGCAAGGGATGACGGTGATCGTCCTTCATTTCAGGCCATTTGAATAACAGAAAGGAACAATGTTCAAGCCGAAAGCGCTATGCTTGCCGCAACGTCGCAAACCATGCCCGCGCGAGGAGATGAACCATGGACAAGCAAGACTTCCACGCCCGCATCGAAGCGCCTGAGATGCGCGATTACGGCGTCTATCTGAAATGCGATCAGCTTCTCGCCTGCCAGAAGCCGCTCTCCGAGATGGTCAATGCCGACGAGCTGCAGTTCCAGATCGTCCACCAGGTCGAGGAGCTGTGGATGAAGCTCATCGCCTATACGCTGGTCGACGTGCTCGATTACCTGGAAAGAGAGGACACGCACCGCATCGTCACGCTGATGGGCCGCGTGCACCGGCTGATGCGCATGATGACGGCGCAGCTCGATCTCCTGGAGACCATGTCGCCGAAAGAGTATCAGCAGATCCGCCTGCAGCTCGGCAATGGCAGCGGCCAGGAATCGCCGGGCTTCAAGTTGCTGCTGCGCCTGCCGCCGGATCTTTGGCGGGCCTTCAAGCATGCCTACCTCGACGGCCGCGGGCTGACCGTGGAGGATATCTATGACGAGCATTACGACCACGGCGATTCCTACGTCGTGGCCGAGGCGCTGATCGAGTTCGACGAGCTGTTCCAGAAATTCCGCGCCAACCACCTCTACCTGATCCACCGCTCGATCGGCCTCGGCGCGAAGTCGCTGAAGGGCCGCCCGGTGGAAATCCTGGAAGGCGGCGCCCGCCACCGCTTCTTCCCCGAGCTCTGGGACATCCGCTGCGACATGACCGACCGCTGGGGCGCCGAATACGGCACCGTGCGCGATTCGATCAGCCATCCGCCGCAGGCGAAGGCGGGGTAGGGTCTTTCCTCGCCCCGCTTTGCGGGGGCGAGGGAGAGGGGCTTCGGATAAATTTTCCCGCCCCCTGTCGGAACCACCGCCCGTCCTCCGTCCTTGGGGCATCAACTGCTTCAACAATCCGGAGGGATAAACGTGGAAACGCAATCGACCTGGCAGACCGCCGCCATTCTCATCGCGCGCCTGATCTTCGCCGCCATGTTCGCGATGGGGGTGGCCTTCAAGTTCATGGATATGGGCGCCACCGCCGGCTACATCGCCGCCGCCGGCTTCCCGTTCCCGCTGTTTCTGGCCTGGTGCGCGGCGATCCTCGAAACGCTGCTGGTGATCGCTTTTCTCACCGGCGCCTTCCTGACGCCGCTGGCGCTGATCGGCGCGGTCTATGTCGTCTTCCTCGGCTTTGCCTTCCACGGCCCGTCGCACTGGGCCGGAAACCAGGCCGAGTTCGGCGCCTTCATGTCGCATTTCCCATTCGCCGCCGGCCTGCTCTACGCCGCGGTGCACGGCCCCGGCAGCGTGCTAGCCGTCAAGCAAGGCTGGCCGGTCAGGGCATGAGCTTTTTCCTTCTCCCCGTTTACGGGGAGAAGGTGCCCCTCAGGGGCGGATGAGGGGCAGCGCTGGCTTGTGATATCTACAGCGATCCCTCACATCTGGTCGTTATACGGCTCCTTCATCTGGCCCACCATGCGGGCCAGCTTCGAGAAGGACGGCATGTCGGCTTCGGGCTGGCACTGGTTGGCGAGCTCGAGCAGCCGGATCGGGAAATTGATGGCATCGCGGTTCGACGCCGAAATCGCCTCCGAACGCTCTTCGCCGGTCTCGCCGGCTTCGGCCTTGCGTAGCGCGATGTCGATCTCCTCGACGCTCAGCACGCCTTTCTTGACGAGCACATGGTTGACTGCGGCGACGGCCATCAGCAGGCCTTCGAGCTGAAGATTGGCGACGTTCATGGCGTTCCTCCCATTGACCTCGCCTCAAGAACGCATGAGGAGCGTTTCCGATCCGGGCGGGGGGCCTACGCCTCCATCCAGCGCTCGCCATATTCGCTCCAGAGCAGCCTGATCTCGCGGCTGCCGAGCAGTGGCGTGGCGCGGTCGCCATAGCCGATGGCGACGGCGCTTAAGTCGTACTGGCCGTCGGCCTGGGCGATGAAACGGATCGCCTCGCCGAGCGGCCTCGAATGGAAGATCGGATCGGCCTGGCCTCGGCCAAGGCTGCGAACGCCCGAAATGCTTGCTGGCACATGCCGCATCCGAAAGACGGACGCCATGGCAGGTCTGTCCATGCCGCTCTCCGCGATTCCCTGGCGGAATGATCCCATAAGCTCCAGCTAATGGCCAGCCCGGGACAACCGGCTACAGCAGCAGGGCAGGGACGGCGCAACCTTGAAAGGAGAAAGCCTGGCATGGGAAGAAAGGCCGGGCGCGACGGCCCGGCCTTCCTTCCGCGGCCGCCGCAAGGCAGCCTTCGTTCGCTATTGTCGATTGGCCCGGCTGCTCCAGCCGGGCCAGAAATGTTACCTGTGCCAGCGGCGCAGCCAGTCCGGCTCGGGGCCTGCGTTCCTGCTGATCGCCATGCCGGCCAGCAGCCCGGCGAGGCCGCCGATCAGCATCGCCGTCGAGAATGTGCCCGGATTCTGCTGCACCGTTTCCGACACGCTGTGCGCCTGGCTGCGCAACTGGCTTGCCGCGCGCGACGCGCGCTTGGAGGCGCCGCTGTAGAGGTTCGAGGCGCGGCCGGCCGTGCTCTGGTACCAGCCGGCCTCTTCCGCCTTTTCGGAAAGCGCGCGGTTCAGCCGGCTCACTTCGCGCTTCAACTCCGCGATCTGTTTTTTCATCGCGCCTTCGGATGCCCTTGAAGCCCGTGCTCCGCCACGCGACGCAGTGCTGCTGCGCGACGCGGCGCGGCTGCGCGCGGCGGTGGTCTTGGCGTTGCCATTGGCTGAATTGGCGGTGCTGGTGTCATTGTTTGCCATTGTTTTTCTCCTTTTTTCCTCCTGCAACGACCCGGGCCTTCCATGGTTCCGCGTCTCATGGCTCCCGCGGGCGCACCGCCTGGGTAAAATCAGGGCCGCGGAGCGCGCTCCACGGCCCTTGCACAAGCCCGGTGCCCTTACTTTGCCCAGTCACCTTACTTGCCGCAATTCTTGTCGTTGACGTTCGGCTGTATCGTGCTGGCGGTGGGGCTGTTGGCATCGCCCTGCGCGCCCTGCGGGCTGTTCGGGCAGTTCTTGTCGGCGTTCGAATTCATGTCGCCGCCGGTGATGCTGCCGGTCGTGCCGGTGTCGGGCGGAGCCTGGTCAGGAGTGGTGGCCGGTGTCCTCGGCTCGGTTGTAATGGTCTGGCCGCTGCCGTTATTTCCGGCGGTGCCGGCACTCTGGGCCATCGCCGCGGTGGCGAGACCGATCGTCAGGGCCGAAGCTGCAAGAATCTTCGTAAGCATGATCTTCTCCTCTGTTCCGAGACGGTTCGTCTGTCGCGTTGCGACTAAGGATGGAACCCATCGGACTAAGGTTGGTTCCGACAAAAATTTCGCCCGGGCTGTCGGCTTGTGTTCAATCTAGGGCTGTGGCCCGCGCAGGGCCTCGCCTGCTGGTTTTCAGGGAGCTAGGAAAATTTACCTAGAAGCCGTTGCCCGGTGAAGGCAGCTATGCTATTATTCTTTCCATGGTGCTGATTTGCGCCAATGACCCGCCGCCCGGCGGGTTTTGTTTTTGGCGCCGTCCACTTTTTCGAAGCGTCGACGGCACGGACGGAACCTGACCTTTCAATCGAATTGCGGAAGTCTTGCATGCCACGTTACGCCACCATCATCACCGCTGATGACGGCGCCGAGATCGTCAGCGCCATCGGCGAATTCGAGGGCTCGAGCCTGCCGCACGGCTCAGGCTGCGTCGAGCAGGTCGCGCCAGGCGTGCGCATCGGCATGGTGCGAGGCGGCACGGTCGATGCGGTTGCCGGTTTCGGTTTCCCGCGCCAGGGTCTCGGCCCGTCTGCGGTCCGCATTGTCACGGCGAAGCTGAGGGCAACGCCGGCGCCGGCTGCAGATTTGGAGTCCCCGAAACCTGTCCGCGCCAAGCGGCGAAAAAAGCCGGTGCGCAAGGTTCGCAGGGCGAAGGCGGCGAAGGCCGCGCCATCCGATGCGGTGGTCCATGGCTGACGAACGCAAGGCCATGCCCCGCAAGCCAGTCGGCGCCAAGCGGGCAGGGCGAAAGCCGACGGCTCCTCAGGTCGAGGCCGCTCCCTCCACCCGCCCGAAGCGCCCGCGAAAGACGCTCGTCGACGACTTCGCCGCCGCCCTTCGCGCCGACTTCCGCGCCCACGGCGCCGGCGTCATCGCCGCGGTCAGGGCCGAAAAGCCCGACCAGTATCTGAAGGTCGTGCTGACGCTGCTGCCCAAGGATTTTTCACAAGACTTCGATGCCAATCAAAACAGTGTCGAGCAGTTCTCGGACATCGTTTTCGAGGTGGTGGTGCGAAGGTTCAAGCAGACCCGGGATTCCTGATCGCGGCAGGTTCGAAGTCGCGGCCGGCAGGTTTTTCGAAACATCGATGTCATCGCGATGGCCGAGCGTGGACCGCCGCCACGAACAGCTGGAAGAATCCGGCCACAACTCCTATCTATGGGGCAATCCAAAGGAGGTGTGACATGGCTTCTTCCACAGAGCGCGCGGTGCTTGCCGGCGGCTGCTTCTGGGGCATGCAGGATTTGATCCGACGCTTGCCCGGCGTTGTTTCAACGCGGGTCGGCTACAGCGGCGGCGACGTCCCCAACGCTACCTACCGTAGCCACGGCACCCACGCCGAGGCGATCGAGATCGTCTTCGACCCGGCCAGGACCAGTTTCCGCACGCTGCTCGAATTCTTCTTCCAGATCCACGATCCGACGACGAGGAACCGCCAGGGCAACGATATCGGCACGAGCTATCGCTCGGTGATTTTCTACGTGAGCGACGAGCAGAAGCGGATCGCCGAGGACACGATCGCCGATGTCGACGCGTCCGGCCTGTGGCCCGGCAAGGTCGTCACCGAACTCGCCCCGGTCGGCCCCTTCTGGGAAGCTGAGCCGGAGCACCAGGATTATCTGGAGCGTTACCCCAACGGCTACACCTGCCATTTCGCGCGGCCAGGGTGGAAGCTTCCGGTCCGTCAAAAGGTTGCCGCGTCATAGACCGGCGGCGAGGCAGCCGGACATGGCCCCCGCCACTTAAAAATCCAGCCCGCCATGCCTTTCGGCATGGCGGGCTTTTTTGCGTTTCGGGCAATTTGTGTGATGGTCAGGGCGCTTATCGTTCCACCGAAACGAAGAAGCGCTCCCTCTATTGTTTTGACACAGTTCCGCGCGGAAAACCGCGGCGCGCTTTCCCGGAATTCCTTTGGGCGGCTCAGCCCTTGGCGCGGCGGCCCTCGTGTTCGTGGCTGCCGATCCAGTGGGCGCGGATACGATCGCTGGCCTCGAGATAAGCCATGTCGATGAGATAGGTCAGGAGCTTCTCGCCATCTGCTTCCGCCTTCTGGCGAAGCTCTCGCAAAATCCCCTGCGCAAACTGCAGGTTTTCCATTTTGCTAGGTTGGTCCATTGGTGCCCCCCAAATGTCTGCGCGGTAAGTTTGGCTCACTATACTTGTATGAAGGTTGTGGCCCCGTGCGCGGTGAAGCTGTACTCGGTTGCACTGACGCCCGATCAACGAACCTGTTGGACATTGCGCGGAAATGTCGATATTTTACGCTGCCAATCGGATAGCGACCATGCACGAAGATGAGGGCAGCAGTCCTGACAAGTTGCAAGCTATGCTTGATGTGATTGCCAGGAGCGAGCCCTCGATCGACAGCGGGCCGGCTGATTTCGGCCAGTTGAGGGCCGATGCTGTTCGGGCCGCCGGAGTGTTGATCGAATATTATGGCGATGCGGCCCTGGAGCGCGCGAAGCTCATCGAGCACCGATCGCCGCAGTCGCATTTCGCGCGCATGGTCACAGCTGAAGTCGGCAGGCGCGGCAAGCGAAGCTAGCCTGCAAACAATCGGCGAAAGCCACATCAGGACGATCTTCGCCTCCCCAGCCTTCCATCAAGCCGCTGCTCGACCTCTTCCTCGATGTTGTCCAGAAGATAGGACAACATGTCGTGTCCGATCGACCGCGCGATGTCCTTGGCCTGTCCGACGTGGTTGTGGATCTCGCGCAGCGACTGTTCCTCGCCCGCGGCATCCTTCGTCAGATCGACGAACCAGCCGGGATAGAGCGCAGCCTCGCCCACGCCGTCAACATAACATTGGCCGACGGCCAGGATCTTGCGCAGCCCCATCTTTTCCGAACGGACCCTGTAAACTTCCCTAAAACCTGATTTGCGTTCTATTGCCCTGCGGATGGCCAATCGGACCCTGGGGCGGTCATCCAGATCGATGCTTTGCATCCACCGTTCCAGCGGCGCGCCGTGGGAGAATTCGTCGAGTGTCAGGCCGAAATAGTCTGAAAGATTGGCGTCGCCATAGACGCGGTCACGCTTGATGTCCCAGGTCCAGAACCCATCAATCGGTGGATACCGCATATGCATGTTTCGGCCGTGTTCAGGCGCCGACGTCATGAAAACCGCCCCGTCCGGTTTCAAGATACGGCAACACCATGTAGCAAAAATTGAAAGAAACAAAGGTGGCCTTTTGTACAAGGCACAAAGTCATAGGCCTGCTGTCTGCGGCAATTTTGAGCGTCATATTAGATATATCCAGAAGGAAAATAGTTAAAAAAATTTCTTGAGCCGAAAGAATTTTCACTTTGGTGTTGCAACTGCAGCTTGGTATTTCACGTGATAAACACCGCCGAAAGCAGGTGAAACAATCCCCAAGATTGTATTACAGCAAGAAGCATGGTTGAAAATTCTTATATTTTGTAAAAGCGGATAAACTCTATGGGCGCTGCTGCGTGAAAAACGTGCCTGCCCAAGAATGCTAGCTTCGGCTGATTGGCCGGCAAACCGACCGGTGGTTGAAACGTGCGAAACTTCGAGAAAAGTCAGCGCATATCAATCGATAGCCGGCCATTTCCAGGACGTGCCGAAGGCTTCACTCGACTGAAGGCGAATATCGTTGGGACTTAAGTCCAGCAAGAATTCGACCTAGGCCGACCTTTGCTGCGGTTCCAGGACGGTTTCATCGCCGGCAGCCGAATCACCTGCGATCCGATCATGTTCGAACTGACGCGCCGTGGGGAGGGCCTGCAGCCAGGATTCGCGGCGTCCGGTCCAGAGCTCGTAGCTCGGCACCAGCCCTTCGGTTGGCGCGATGTCCAGGCTGCCGATCGTGACCTCGACCTCATCTTCGCCGACGAACGGAACGCGGCTTCCGCAGGTAGGGCAAAAACTTCGCGTGCCATAGGTGCTGGTGATTCCGCTGGTTTCGAACGCTTGACGCGGCCACATGGCATAGGCATGAAAGGCCGATCCGCTTGTCTTGCGGCAATCCTTGCAATGGCAGAGCCCAACCCGCCTTGGCTCGCCGGCCACGCGGAACTGCACGCCCCCGCACAGGCAACTGCCGCTGCGCGCGATTTCAGGCATCGCCGTTCCTCCTGCTGTCACGCAGAACCAAGTCGCAGCCGGCAAAGTCCCGCTGCTGGCTGCTACAACCCGCATGAGGTTGCAATGGTTCCGCGCCCAAATGCAAGAAGCATCGGTCAGCCGGGAAGGTTGATCGGCTCCTCGCACCGATAGGCGCGGCACTCGCCGTCCTTGGTCGGGACGGTCGTCGAGATAGGCACTTCCGGCCAGTCGCACTCATTACCGAACTGCCGTACGAAGCGGCCATAAGTGTCCGGCCCGGTCGTCAAGACCACTGCATGGTCGCTTCTGATCAGCGCCTGCGTCTGTGCGCAAGTCATGGCGCGCGTGTCTGGCCGGGCGTAGGCGGCGCTCGCGGCGCACAACATTGTACCGGCAAGAAATGCGATCGACAGGGTTCTCATGGGATACCAGGCTTCGGAGTTTCCTATGTCGAAATATGGATCGCGGCTAGAACACCGCAAGATATTTGAGCAACGATGTGATTCCGATGATGATGACGATGATCTGCGCAATCTGCCGCGCGCGGGCATCGAGCGGCAACCGTTGCACGAGATAGAGCACCAGGATCACCACCAGGAAGGTAATCAGGATCCCGATAAGAACAGACGCGCCCATGTGATGCCCTCCTTTGCCAAGATTGCCCGGATGGGCAGGCTCCAACGTTGCCGGCTGGGAAATGGTTCCACGCGGGTCGGGCCCGCTGATCTGCGGTCCGAAAACTCAAGCCGGCTGCCGAAGTCGCGCGGAACATGCGCGCGGCTTGCGAGTTCACTTCCTCGATAACAAAGCGCGGGATCGCACAGTCACAAAGAGGAAGAAACCATGGGCCTCGGCACAATTCTCATCATCATTCTCATTCTTGCCCTGCTTGGCGGCTTCAGCGGCTTTGGCGGCGGACCTTTCTACGGCACCGGCTATTATGGCGGCGGCGGCCTCGGGCTTGTCCTTGTTATCGTGATTATCCTGGTGCTGCTCGGCCGCATCTGACAAGGCGCGAGCAGGCTTCAGGCTGTCGTAGACGCGTCCCTGAGCTTCGCCGCCAGTTGTTCCAGCGCGAACGGCTTGGCGATGAAGTGCACATCGTGGTCGAGCACGCGATTGTGCAAGGCCGCGTTGCGGGTGAAGCCGGTCATGAACACCACTTTCAGTGGGCGGGAATGCTTGCGTGCCTGTTCGGCCAATTGACGGCCATTCATGCCCCGCATGACGATATCGGTCAGCATCAGCGCGATGGCGGCGTTCTCGCCGGAGCGGCAAGGAGCCGAAGCTTTAATGACTGCCGCCTCCGTCGAGATGGGTTTGCGCTTCGGTGCCGTTTGCGGCCGACGGGGTCGGCTTCTCCAATCTTGCTAGCCGCCGCGCCCGCTGCATTCGAGGCAGGCGATGCTGTGCCCCGGGCAACTCAGCCGGTGCGTGCCTCCTGGGCAGCAATGGCCGTTCGAACTCAGCCAGCGCGCGCAAACGAAAACCTTCTTGGCCCCGTGACAGCGGGAGCATTCCTGCGGACGCATCAATTCCTCCCGTGATGGGATGCGATATTCTGCTTCAACGACCGTGTTCATCCGTTTAGTCCCCCAACGCCTGGATTATCGGTCACATATGTTATTTCACTATTCTTTACATTAGGGTTTATGAATGTGAAAGCGACAGAAGCGTCATGACGCTTTCACGTGCTTGTGCGCTTCCCCTTTGCGCTGCCCTTGCTAAATGTGAAGCCGCCCCAATGCGCCGGCGGATTCTGCCGGTCAGGGCAGGCAACGGGGACCTTCTTGCAATGACATGGACCGGCACGGGCGCGCTTTTCATCCTCGTGCTCACCTACGCCGGCGTCGCCGTCGGCCGCATTCCGGGCCTGCGCCTCGACCGCGCCGGCATCGCGCTGCTCGGCGGCGCCGCCATGATCGCCATCGGCGCGATCAGCATAGAGGATGCCTACAAAGCCATCAATTTCGACACCGTCACGCTGCTGCTCGGCATGATGATCGTGGTCGCGCATCTGAAGGTCTCGGGCGCGTTTCGCGCGCTCGGCGGCTTTGCCATCGAGCACGCCCATGCGCCCTTTATGCTTTTGGTGATGGTGACGCTATTGACCGGCGTGCTCTCAGCCTTCCTGGTCAATGATGCGATCTGCCTGGTGATGGCACCGATCGTCGTCCATGTCACCCGCGTCATCAACCGCAACCCGGTGCCTTACCTCATCGCCACCTGCACGGCCTCGAACTGCGGCAGCGTCGCCACCATCACCGGCAATCCGCAGAACATGGTGATCGGCGCGCTGTCCGGCATTTCCTATCCGGCCTTCACGCTGGCGCTCGCGCCGGTGGCGCTGTTCGGCCTGCTCTGCGTCATCGTCATCGTGCGCATCGTCTACCGCGCCGAATTCTCCCGCCCAGCCGAACTCAGCCCGGAAGTCTATCGCGGCCGCATGCTGCCCGGACAGGTGCTAAAGGCCACCATCGTCTGCGTGCTGCTGGCGCTCGCCTTCTTCGCCGGCGTTCCCGTCGCCAAGGCGGCGCTGATCGCCGGCGCCTTCCTTCTCGTCACGCGCGCAATCAAGCCGCGGCGCATCTACCGCGAGATCGACGGCCCGCTGCTCTTCATGTTCGCCGGCCTGTTCGTGGTGGTGGCGGGCGCCGAGCGCACGCTGCTCACGCCCGACATGATCGCCTGGGCGAAGAACATCGGCCTCGACGATGTCTGGCGGCTCTCCGGCTTCACGGCGGCCCTTTCCAACATCATGAGCAATGTGCCGGCGGTGCTGGCGCTCAGGCCCTTCATTCCCGGGTTGGAAAACCCGGAGCGCGCCTGGCTGGTCGTGGCGATGAGCTCGACGCTTGCCGGCAATTTCACGCTGCTCGGCTCGGTCGCCAACCTGATCGTCGCCGAGCAGGCAAAGGCGGCCGGCAAGGAGCTTTCCTTCTCCGCCTTCTTCAAGGTCGGCCTGCCGCTGACCCTGGTGACGCTTCTCGCCGGTACCGCCTGGCTGGCATGGGCCTGAAGACACTACCTCGTCGGATCACGCCAAGCTGGAGCATCGGCATCCAATGCATATCGCCCAGCAGCGGTTCTGGGACAACGACATGCATGAAAACAAAGACTTAAAGCGTGTCGCCTGAATCCGTTTCAGCGCGCGCTTTAAGCGCCGCGTTTGCCTGCCATCCTTGCCCGCACCAGCGTCGCGGCGGCATGGCCGGCAGCAGTGATATAGTCGGGATTGTGATGGATCAGCATGCTCGAAAAGGCGCCATCCATCAAAAGCATGATCTCGCGCGCCAGCATCTTCGCCTCGCCGACATCGTGGTCTGAAAGCGTGCCGGCCAGCCATTTTTCGAAATTGGTCTTGTGGCGCGCTCCAGCCTTGACCGCCGGATGTCCGGGCATCGCCGCCAGCTCGGCCGCCGTGCGCAGGAAGCCGCAGCCCTTCCATTTTGGATGACGGGCCACCCGCGCCAGGTTGGTGAAGATGGCCTCGACCTTCTTGTCCGCTCCGCCCCCCGCCGCGTCGAACCAGCCAGTCATCTGCTCAAGATTAGGCTGGTCGCGCCCGTCGAGATAGGCCGCGATCAGATCGTCCTTGCTCTTGAAATGGTAGTAGAGCGTGCGCTTGGTGAGGCCTGCTTTTTCGGCCACGGCATCGACGCTGACGCGGCCGATGCCCTCGGCATAGAAGAGCTTGGTCGCCGCGTCGACGAGGCGTTTTCGCGTGGGATTGGGCTTTTCGCTCATCGCATAAGTATACCAACTAGTGAATATACAATCAATCGAAAACCTGCTCTTGTTCCGCCTGTTCCGCCTGTTCCGCCGCCCTCCGGAAAGGATAAATCATGACCGAACTTGTGCTGCGCGAGACGCGCGACCGCGTCGCGATCCTCACCCTCAACCGCGCCGACAAGCTGAACGCGCTGAACTACGCGCTGATCGATCGGCTGCTTTCGCTCCTCGACCTGATCGAGACGGACGATGGCGTGGGCGCCGTCATCCTCACCGGGTCAGGGGAACGCGCGTTTTCCGCCGGTGCCGATATCCACGAATTCTCGTTGAGCGTAGCCGAAGGCACCGATGCCGCGCTGCGCGATTTCGTCATGCGCGGCCAGCGCTTGACGGCGCGGCTGGAAGCATTTCGCAAGCCGGTTATCGCCGCCGTCAACGGCATCGCCTTTGGCGGCGGCTGCGAGATCACCGAAGCGGTGCCGTTGGCCATCGCCAGCGACCGCGCGTTGTTCGCCAAGCCGGAGATCAAGCTTGCCATGCCGCCGACTTTCGGCGGCACGCAGCGTCTGCCTAGACTTGCGGGGCGCAAGCGCGCGCTGGAGCTGCTGTTGACCGGCGAGACATTTTCGGCCGGGCGCGCAGCCGAGCTCGGCCTGGTCAACCATGTCGTACCGCACGCCGAATTACTGCGAGCGGCCTTCGACCTTGCCCGCCGCATTCTCGTCCATTCGCCGGCGGCGGTCGCCAGCATCCTCACCGCAGTGGCGCGTGGCCTCGAGTCGAGCATCGCGGAAGGTCTGCTGGTCGAGGCCGAGCAATTCGCCCGCGTGGCCCCGACAGCGGACCTGCGCGAAGGCTTGAGCGCCTGGATCGAGCGGCGGCAAGCGGTCTATGATGGTTCATGGACGCATGTCACCCGGCCGACAGAGGCCAAACGCGCCGCGCCGCGTCTCGACCGGGCAGCCAGCATGCCGGGGTGAGTGCCTTGCCTAATGCATGTCGCCCAGAAGTGCGCAGCGGTTCTGGGACAACGACATGCATCAAAACAAAAACTTAAAGCGCGTCGCCCGAATCCGTTTCGACGCGACGCGCTTTAGGCCACAGCTTTCAGCTGCGCCTTGCCTGCCTGCTGCACCCGCGCGGCCGCCGCAAGCAGGTCGGTCTGGGTGATCAGGCCGAGGATGCGCCGTTCGGCATCAACGATCACCACCGCATGGCTGCGGCCGTCGGTCAGCACCGGCAGCAGGCTCATCGCCGGCGTGTCGGGCGAGGCGGTGCCGGCCTTCGACATCACCCCTTTCACCGTGTCGGTCGCCTTTGTCAGCTCGCGCAGGCCGACCGCGCCGGAGAGCCGTCCGTCCGCGTCGACCACCGGCAGGGTGCGGATGTTGTGGTCGATCAGCTGTTTGCGCGCCTCGTCGGCGGAGGCTGTTTCGGTCACCGAGATCATATCGCGGGACATGATGTCCCGGCAAAGCAGCGTGCGCTGCGAGCGCATCACTGCCTGCAGCTCGACCTGGCGCAGCAGGCGCTCCAGGTCGTCACGGTCGATGTCGAAGGTCTCGTCGAGCGCGGAGAGCGCCGCATCGACATCCTCGGGCCGGAAGCCGACGCGTTCGGCCGGCGGCCGGTCGGCCGTGCCATGCCCACTGCCGGCGGGCACGTGCACATGGGGATAGTTGCGCCGCGACAGCTTGTGGAAAAGGAAGCCGAGCGCAACCAGGATGATCGAGTTCAGCGCTACCGGCACGAAGGGAAACAGGAAGCCGGCGGCGGCAACGGCCGGCCCGCCAAGCACGCCTGTGAGCGCCGCGGCGCCACCCGGTGGGTGCAATGAGCGCGTGAACGACATGGCGGCGATCGCCAGCGCGACCGCAAGGCCGGAGGCGAACACCGTGTCGTGCACGAAATGCGCCACCGTCACGCCGACCAGCGCCGAAATCGTGTTGCCGCCGATGATCGACCAGGGCTGCGCCAGCGGGCTCGACGGAACGGCAAAGAGCAGCACGGCGGAAGCGCCCATGGGCGCCACCAGCATCGCCACAAGCGGACCGCTCCCCATGGCGAGCCCGCTGATCATGCCCGTGAGCGCGATGCCGATAGTCGCGCCGATGCAGGCAAGCAGCCGTTCGCGAAGCGTCGCGCCGGCAAGGATCGGAACGAAAAGGCGAAACGCCATGGCAGGACCTGGATCGAATAGGTGGAATTGCGTTGCTCGCAATGCCGCTGATGCCACGGATTTGAAAGCCAAGCCAATCCGTATATTCGCAGCCGAAGAGAATATTATTGCGCGGCGAACTGTGTGGGACGCGCCACCAGCGGCCTCGGCTTTCTCAATCGCGCCAAGGCGTTATTGCCGTTTGCGGAATCGGCGCAGCAATCGCCGGCTGCGCTATCTCTGCCTTGGCTGGACGGTGAATCCCAGCGCGCCAAGCACCTTCACCGCGCCGCTCTTGCCGCCCTCGAAATCGCCAGACGCGAGCCGCGAGCCCGTGGCGAACTGATAGGCGGTGCCGAGGATGGCCTTTGGCGGATAGAGACGGTCTTCCCAGGCCAGATCATAGCTCGTGGTTGGGGCAAAGCCATGCTCGGCGAAAAACCGCTCAGGCCCCAGCCGGTCGTAATCTTCCATCGCGCGCAAGACATGCGCGCGGGTCACGCGGTCCCAGGCAATCATTTCTTCGTCCTCCTTCAGACGTTCAAACAGATTTCACCTCGCCGCCGTCCATGCGCAACGTCGAGCCGGTCATCCAGTGCGCCGCCGGCGAGACGAGGAAAGCCATCAACTCGGCGATCTCCTCCGGCTCGCCGTAGCGGGCGATGCCGGCTTCCTTTGGAAAATTCGCCGTCGCTTCCTCGACGCTCATCTTGTGGAGCGGCGCCCAGTGCTCGAGATAGGAGCGTCGGCGGCCGGTCATCACCGGGCCCGGCAACACGCTGTTGACCTGCACGCCGTCGGCGATGCCGCGGTCGGAAAAGGCCTTGGCGAGCGCCACGATTGCCGCGTTGATCGTTGCGACCGCCGCATAAGGCGCTTTCGGAAACAGCGCCGAATTGCCGGACATCAGCACCACCGAGCCGCCGGCCGCCTTCAGCGCCGGCCATGCCGCGACGGTCAGCCGCCGGGCGCCATGCAGCTTCAGCGCCAGGCCGGCGTCCCACTGCTCGTCGCTCATCTCGAAGAGATCGATCTGCGGCACCGCGCCGGCTATGTTGAGCAGCGCGTCGATCCGGCCGAAGGTGGCAAGCGCCTGGTCGACCACCGCTTGGGCGGCGTCCGGCCGGGCGAGGTCGGCATCGATGACCAGCACTTCCGCGCCTGCGTCTTTGATGGCCTTGGCCGTCTCTTCCAGCTTCGCCCGGTTGCGCGCGAACAGCACCAGCGCGGAAAAATTCCGCGCCAGCCGAATGGCGGTGGCCTGACCGATGCCTTGGCTGGCGCCGGTGATGACGGCGACGGATTTCGACATGGCGAGTTCTCCTTGTCAGCCGAGGAAGTCGCGGATGGCGGCGGCGATTTCGCCGGCATGGGTTTCGAGCGCGAAATGCCCGGTGTCGAGAAAACGCACCACCGCATCCGGCATGTCGCGCTTGAACGCCTCGGCGCCGGGTGGCAGGAAGAACGGGTCGTTCTTGCCCCACACCGCCAGGAAAGGCGGTTTGTGGGCGCGGAAATAAGCCTGGAGGGTTGGATAGAGGGCGACATTGCTCTTGTAGTCGCCGAAGAGGTCAAGCTGGATTTCTTCCGCGCCCGGACGGCTGAGATAGAAGCTGTCGAGCGAATGGCCGTCGGGCGAGACGAGTTCTGCCGGCGCGCCATGCGTGTACTGCCAGGCAACCGCCGCCGGCTTGAAGGCTGGACGCAGCGCCTCGCGGTTGGCGGGCGAGGGGTCCCGCCAATAGGCGCGGATCGGGTTCCAATCCTCGCCCAGGCCCTCCTCATAGGCGTTGCCGTTCTGCGAAATGATGGCGGCAATGCGTTCGGGATGCTTCACCGCCAACCGGAAGCCGGTCGGCGCGCCATAGTCGAAGACATAGACGGCGTAGCGGTCGAAGCCGACCACCTCGGTGAAGCGGTCGATGATCTCGGCGATCCGGTCAAACGTGTAAGCGAATTCGCCGGCCTGCGGCATGTCGGAGCGGCCGAAGCCCGGCAGGTCGGGCGCGACGATGTGGAAACGGTCGGCGAGCAGCGGAATCAGGTCTCGGAACATATGGCTCGAGCTTGGAAAGCCATGCAGCAGAAGCAGCTTTGGCGCGCCGGGCCGGCCGGCCTCGCGATAGAAGATATTGAAGCCGTCGACATTCGCCGTCCTGTAGGTGGTCATTTTTCTCTCCATTTTCGTAACTCAGTTGTTTTGCGCCAGAGGGTTATTTTAAACCTGGACGTCAGCCTTGCGCGGCCTCAAGGATGATCTCGACGACGGCCTCGGCATGGACTGAAACGATAACCCATCCCTTCGTGAGCATACCGTTTCCTCTGGTCGATTGATAACCCTACTAAGCGATATAGGACGGTTACGCGTTTGAGGCATAACTTGTCAAGACGATGCAAACCGGTTATCACGGAGTCGTGTTCACGGATGGACGCCCGCGTGGCGAAGCTGCGGGCGTGAATTGGAGTTTCGATGGTTCGCTCACCTGCGCTTTTTGTCGGCGACGCGCCCGGCCTGGATTTCCTCAACTCGATCGCGACCCCGCTCGACAGGCCTATCGATTGGATCGACGACGGCGAGGGCCTGCTGGACTGGCTGGGGCAGGCGCGGTTGGTGCCGGCGGAAGCGCTGGCAACCATTCGCGGGCAGGCGTTGCCCGGCGAACTCGACAAGGTGGCCGACCAGGCGCGGCATTTGCGCGAATGGTTCAGAGGCTTCGTGCATGGCCACAAGGGGCGGGCGCTGACGGCCGCGGATCTGGCGGAACTCGACCCGCTCAACCGCCTGCTGGAGCGAGACGAAACCTTCAGCCGGATCGCGCCGGCCGGTAGCGGCGCACCGTTCGCGCTTCAGACGGCCCGCAAATGGCGGACGCCAGAGGCCCTCTTGCTGCCGATCGGAGAGGCGCTGGCCAAGCTTGTCTGCACCGAGGATTTTTCACATGTGAAGGCTTGCGAAGGTCCGGCTTGCACGCTGCTATTTGCCGATCATACCCGCGGGCACAGGCGCCGCTGGTGCAGCATGGCTGCCTGCGGCAACCGGGCAAAGCAGGCAGCACACCGGCATCGGCACAGGGATGACCATCACTAGAGCAAATTTCTGAAAGGCTGTTCGGTGCTTCCAAGTCGAGCGAGGCGCAGGACGCCCCGCTCGTGGAATGGCGGATCGGATTAAGGGGCCACCTCGATATGGCCCTTCATGTTGGGATGGAAGCGGCAGAAATAGTCGACCGCTCCCGCCGCCTTCAGCGTGACCTTGCCCTTAGACTTTGCCGGGATCGTCACATCCCAGCCGCCCTTCACCGTGGCGGTGTGGGCGAGGACATCCTTGTTCGTCCATTCGATCGTATCGCCGACCTTGGCCTGAACGTTTGCCGGCGAAAAAACCAGCTTGTTGATCGTCACCTCGATCGTCGCCGCGAGCGCCGGCGACGCGCAGAGCGCCAGCGCCAGCGCCGGGGCAAGAAGCAACGGCCTCATTTCAGCATGCCGGCGACATGTTCGGCATGCTGCTCATGCCCTTGGAAGATCTTGAGGCCGGTCTCCAGCAGGCTCTTCAACTCGGCATTGCTTGCCGATGGGATGAGCAGGGTTTCGAGCGCGCCGTTGACCTGCTTGTGATAGGCGACCTCGTTCTCGATATAGGTCTTGTCGAAGTCAGCCCCCTTGAGCTTCGCCAGCTTGGCGCGCTCCTCCTTGGCGGCCTTGGCCAGCGCCTTGCTGGTGTCGTTGTCCTCGGGGGTGACCTTCAACTTCTTCACCAGCTCGAGCGCCTGCTTGTTCACCGCCTCATGGTCGCGCTCCATGTCCTTGGCGAAGTCGACGACCTCCTTGTTCTTGGACTTCTTGATCGCCAGCTTGGCCGCCTCGATGTCGATCGTGCCGGCCGTATAGGCGATGTGGGCGATCTGCGGGTCGGTGGGCTTTTCGGCGGCTTGCGCCAGCGGCGCGGTGCTCGCG
The DNA here is from genome assembly GCF_055811115.1 of Mesorhizobium sp. WSM4832. NCBI lineage: Bacteria > Pseudomonadati > Pseudomonadota > Alphaproteobacteria > Hyphomicrobiales > Phyllobacteriaceae > Mesorhizobium > Mesorhizobium sp. WSM4832. Next base: position 220,326 of record NZ_JBVVQH010000009.1, read on the forward strand.
AAGAAAAGGGCGGCGAGGGCGGCGGTTGATCGCATAAACATGGCATCTCCTTCGCCCGGCGGCGCTGGCCCCGGGCTTCATCTGGTGTTGACTGCCATTGGATGCGGGGAGGGGCGAAACGTTCCCGGGAAAACGGCCGGGGGCCGAAATTAGCCCTCGAACCCCAGCCTTCTCATCACCGCCTGCGTCAGCCGCTCGCAGCGCCGGCCGGCGAAGGGGAAGGCGTCGAGCAGCACCGGACCGATCTCGTCGTCGAGCGCCTTGCGCACCAGCGTTCGCGCCCGGTGCAGCCTCGTCTTCACGGTTTCAGGCCGCACGCCCAGAAGGTCGGCGGTTTCCTCGATGCTCAGGCCCTCGATGACGCGGGCGACGAAAACCGTGCGATAGACATCGGGAAGGCTGTCGGTCGCCCGCTCGACAAGCCCCAGGATCTGCCGCTGCGCCATCGTCCGCTCCGGATCGTCACTTGGGTTTAGGGGAAACCGGATGATCTGCGCCTCCGGGTTTTCGGGCATCGCCACGATGCGCTTGCGCTTGCGCAGCCGGCCGAGCGCCTCGTTGATGACGATGCGCGACAGCCAGGTGGAAAGCGACGCCTCGCCGCGAAAGGCACCGAGATTGGCGAAGGCGCGCATATAGGCCTCCTGCACGATGTCCTCGGCCTCGGTGTCGTTGCGCACCACGCCGCGCGCGATGCGGTAGAGCCGCTGGTTGTGGGTCTTGATGATGGAGCGGAACGCATCCGGATCGCGCACAAGCGCCCGGTGCACCAACGCCATGTCGCCGACCTCGGCCGCGCCTATTTCGGCGGCTTCGATAGCAGGCTTTCTCATCTCGCCCTGATCTCCCGGCAACTGTTACATCCGCGATTGGATGCGCCTGCCGACAAAAGGTTCCCGAGTTGGTCGCGCGGGCCATGCTAGAGCGTTTCATCGTTTCACGGAAACGGTGAAATGCTCTATCTCTTTGTTTTGACGCAATTCCGGGCGGAAAACCGCTCACACTTTTCCTGGAATTGCTCTAGCGCTTCGGCCGAGGCTTGTCTGCCGCTGGCGCGGAACCCTCCGACGATCAGCCTGTCACCTGGCGGCCGCAGCCGCTGCGAGCCCGCGCAGAATGTCGGCCTTGAGATCCTCGACATCCTCCAGGCCGACCTGCAGGCGGAGCAGCGGGCCGGCATAGGCTGCTTTGGCAATGGTACGGTCGCCGAGGAAGACCGGAACGGCGAGGCTCTCATAGCCGCCCCAGGAATAGCCGAGGCCGAAGATCTTGAGCGCGTCGAGGAAGGCATGCTGCGCTTTCTGCCCGCCGCCCTTGAGCACGATCGAGAAGACGCCGCTGGAGCCGCAGAAATCACGCTTCCAGAGCGCATGGTCGGGATGGCTTTCCAGCGCCGGATGCAACACCTGCGCGACGCCTGGCTGCTCTTCCAGCCAGCGCGCGATATCGAGCGCGCTCTTGCGGTGATGTTCAAGCCGCACCCCCATCGTGCGCAGGCCGCGCAGCACCTGGTAGACGTCGTCCGGACCGGAGCAGCAGCCGAGTGTGCAGAAGCCGTCATAGAGCTTCGTCCAGCAGGCCTCGTTGGCCGAAACCAGGCCGAGCAGCACGTCGGAATGGCCGGCGGGATATTTCGTCGCCGCTTGGATCGAAATGTCGACGCCATGGGCGAGCGGCTTGAAATAGAGCGGCGTCGCCCAGGTATTGTCCATCATCACGATGGCGCCGGCGGCGTGCGCGGCCGTGGCGATCGCCGGGATGTCCTGCACCTCGTAGGTGTTCGATCCCGGTGATTCCGTGAACACCACCTTGGTGTTGAGTTTGATCAGCGAAGCGATGCCGGCGCCGATGCGGGGCTCGTAATACTCGACCTCGACACCCAGCCGCTTCAGCATCGTATCTGCGAAGTGGCGCGTCGGGTGGTAGACGCTGTCGGCGATCAACAGGTGATCGCCAGCGGCAAGGAAGATCAGGAGCGGCACCGTCACCGCCGCCAGTCCCGAAGGTACCGCGACGGTGCCGGCCGAGCCTTCCAGCGCATCGACGGCGAGCGTGAGCGCGTCCATCGTCGGCGTCCCGCGCGTGCCGTAAGTGTATTTCTGGCTACGCCTGGCCATCGAGGCGGCATCTGGGTAAAGCACCGTCGAGGCGTGCACGACCGGCGGGTTGACGAAGCCGAAATAGTCGCGCGGGTTGTTGCCGGAGTGGGCAAGCAGCGTGTTGACACCCATTTCGATGCCGTCCTTAGCCATGGTTCGTCGCCTGTCGAATGATATCGGGAGACCAGCCATAAAGCGGCGGCAAAGCCCGCGCAACCGCGCCGGGCCCGCCAAAAGCCGGTCTTCCGCTAGGCCAATCCAACGGCGCATGCGGTCAATAAAGCACCGCTATTGCTGGGACGGATTGTACCGGCGAATCATGGTTTCACGCGGCCGTAACTTGACTGATTTGTTCGCATGGCCTGCCGGTTTCATGGGCTCTTGTCCGCAATTCAGGCATTTGCGGCAATTGCTTTTCATACCTCTTCGGATTCGGTCATTTCCCTTGACCTCACAGGAATAATCGCCTTCGATGCGTTTCGTGAATGGGAGGCAGCGCGTCGGCAACCGATGCCGGTCCGGGAGTGGCCTTAAAGTGGGAGCTGCATTCACAAACGATAAAAGATCAAGCGTCGCCTGGCAGCAGGGGCGCCTGTAACAGAAAAGGGTCTGTGGGTCATGAAACACATTGCAATCGGCATTCTTGGCGCCGCCGCGCTCGGGTTCATGGCGTCCGCCGCTTCGGCCGGCACGCTCGATACCGTGAAGCAGAAGGGCTTTATCCAGTGCGGAGTCTCGACCGGCCTCGCCGGCTTCTCGGCGCCGGACGACAAGGGTGACTGGAAAGGCATCGACGCGGATTTCTGTCGCGCCGTTGCGGCCGCCGTCTTCGGTGACGCCTCCAAGGTCAAGTTCACGCCGCTCAGCGCCAAGGAGCGTTTCACCGCCCTGCAGTCGGGCGAGATCGACATCCTGTCGCGCAACACCACCTGGACCAGCAACCGCGACAGCGCGCTCGGCCTCGATTTTGTCGGCGTCACCTATTATGACGGCCAGGGCTTCATGATCAACGCCAAGAAGCTGCCGGGCGTGAACTCCGCGCTGCAGCTTTCGGGCGCCGCCGTCTGCGTGCAGAGCGGCACCACGACCGAGCTCAACCTCGCCGACTACTTCAAGAAGAACAAGATGGAATACAACCCCGTCGTGTTCGAGAAGCTCGAAGAGGTCAACGCCGCCTATGACGCGGGTCGTTGCGACGCTTACACCACAGACCAGTCCGGCCTTTACGGCATCCGCCTGACGCTTTCCTCACCGGCCGATCATGTCGTGCTGCCCGAGATCATCTCCAAGGAGCCGCTCGGCCCAGCCGTGCGCCAGGGCGACGACCAGTGGGCGCATATCGCGCGCTGGACGTATTTCGCGCTGCTCAACGCCGAGGAAGCCGGCATCACGCAGGCGAATGTCGACGAGATGAAGACGTCGACCGACCCCAACATCCAGCGTATCCTCGGCACCGAGCCCGATGGCAAATACGGTGCCGACCTCGGCCTCTCCAACGACTGGGTCGTCAACATCATCAAGGCTGTCGGCAATTACGGCGAAATGTTCGAGCGCAATGTCGGCTCGGGCAGCCCGCTCAAGATCGCGCGCGGCATCAACGCGCTGTGGACCAAGGGCGGCCTGCAATACGGTCCGCCGATCCGCTGATTGAAACGTGATCCGGGGGGCAGGTCGTCTGCCTCCCGGTTTCTCTTTCCAGAGGACGGTCCATGGCTTCGCAGGAAATCCTTCGCGAGGAGCCGCGTCGCGGCTCCTTCATCAATGACCCGAGAATACGCGGGCTGTTCTTCCAGACGCTGGTCGTGATCCTTGTCTTTGGCTCGATCTGGTGGATCGTCAATAACGTCATCGAGAACCTCCAGCGCCTGCACATCGCTTCAGGCTTCGGGTTCCTCAGGAGCAGGGCCGGCTTCGACATTTCCGACACGCCGATCGCCTACACGTCGGATTCGTCCTATTTCCGCGCCCTCGTTGTCGGCCTGCTCAACACGATCATTGTCGCCGTCGTCGGCATCGTCCTTGCCACCATCGTCGGCTTCACGGTGGGCATCGGCCGCCTGTCGCAGAACTGGCTGATCCGCAAGATATGCACGGTCTATGTCGAGATCTTCCGCAACATCCCGCCGCTGCTGGTCATCTTCTTCTGGTACTCCGGCGTGCTGGCCGTGCTGCCGCCGCCGCGCGAGAGCTATCACCTGCCGTTCGGCTCCTTCCTGAACCAGCGCGGTTTCTATTTCCCCCGCGCGGTATGGGGCGACGGCTCATGGCTGATCGCCGTCGCCTTCGTGCTCGCGCTGGCAATGGCCTGGTTCGTCGCCCGCAGGGCGCGGCAGAGGCAGATGTCTACCGGTCAGCAATTTCCGGTCTTCTGGACATCTGTCGCGCTGATCGTCGGCCTGCCGTTGCTCGCCTTCTTGCTTGCGGGAATGCCGCTCACCCTCGATTTTCCGAAGCAGTCGACCTTCAACCTGACCGGCGGCTTCTGGGTCAAGCCGGAGTTCCTGTCGCTCTTGCTTGCGCTTTCCTTCTATACCGCGGCCTTCATCGCCGAGATCGTGCGCGCCGGCATCAGGGGTGTCAGCAAGGGTCAGACCGAGGCTGCTGGCGCGCTCGGCCTGCGTTCCGGCCCCATACTGCGCCTGGTCGTTGTGCCGCAGGCGATGCGTATCGTCATCCCGCCGCTCACCAGCCAGTATCTCAACCTGACCAAGAATTCTTCGCTGGCGATCGCCATCGGCTACCCCGATCTCACGGCCACAGCCGGCACGGTGCTTAACCAGACGGGACAGGCGGTCGAGGGCGTGTTCATCATGATGATCGCCTATCTGGTGCTGAGCCTGGTGACCTCGGCGGTCATGAACGTGGTCAACGCCAAGATGGCGCTGGTGGAGAGGTAGGGCCATGCAGGAACACGACATGGCTTGGGTGCGCACCGAGATGGCTCTGGCCCAGCCGGCCCCGCTCAGCGAACGCGGCGTCTATGCCTGGGTGCGCAAGAACCTGGTCGGCTCCGTCGGGGATATCATCCTCACCGTCCTCGGCATTGCCATTGTTGCCTGGATCGTGCCGCAGGTTGTCAACTGGGCCTTCATAAACGCTCAGTGGACCGGGCCGGACCGCACGGTGTGCACCACCGCCGCGCAAGGCGGCATCCAGCCCGAGGGCTGGACCGGCGCCTGCTGGGCCTTCGTCAACGCCAAGTTCGGCCAGTTCATGTTCGGCACCTATCCGATCGAAGAGCGCTGGCGACCGATCCTGGTCGCCATCCTGTTCGTGGCGCTGTTGGTGCCGATGCTGATCCCGCGCGTGCCGCGCAAGGGGTTGAACGCGATCCTGCTGTTCGTCGTGCTGCCGATCGTCGCCTTCTTCCTGCTGCTCGGCGGTGTGTTCGGCTTGCCGGTTGTGGAGACCTCGCGCTGGGGCGGGCTCCTGGTCACGCTCAGCCTCTCCTTCGTCGGCATCGCCGTCTCGTTGCCCACGGGCATCGTGCTGGCGCTTGGCCGGCGCTCGAAGATGCCGATCATCAAATGGCTTTGCATCGTCTTCATCGAGACGGTCCGCGGCATTCCGTTGATCACTGTGCTGTTCTTCGCCAGCGTCATGCTGCCGCTGTTCCTTCCCGCAGGCGTCACCTTCGACAAGTATCTGCGGGCGTTGATCGGCGTGTCGCTGTTTGCCGCCGCCTACATGGCCGAAGTGGTGCGCGGCGGGCTGCAGGCGATTCCGAAGGGACAGTATGAGGGGGCCGACTCGCTCGGTCTCGGCTATTGGCAGAAGATGAGCCTGATCGTGCTGCCGCAGGCGCTGAAGCTGGTTATCCCCGGCATCGTCAACACCTTCATCGGCATGTTCAAGGACACCAGTCTAGTCCTCATCATCTCGATGTTCGATCTGCTCGGCGTGGTGAAGCAAAACTTTGCCGACGCCAACTGGGCGACGCCACAGACGGCCAGATCAGGCCTGATCTTCGCCGCCTTCGTGTTCTGGCTGTTCTGCTTCGGCATGTCGCGCTATTCAATGTACACCGAACGCCGGCTCGACACCGGCTACAATCGCTGATGCGTGTCGCCCAAAGTGTAGCGGTTTGGGGTAACGACATGCATCAAATGCAACGATAAAGGGGAATTTGGCCATGGCCACCGAAAACGCCGTCAGCGCGGAAGAAATCAAGGTCGATGCCAAGAAGATGCATATCTCGACCACCGATGTCGCCATCGACATCGTCGGCATGCACAAATGGTATGGCGAGTTCCACGTCTTGAAGGACATCAACCTCAAGGTGATGCGCGGCGAACGCATCGTCATCTGCGGTCCGTCCGGCTCCGGCAAGTCGACCATGATCCGCTGCATCAACCGGTTGGAAGAGCACCAGAAGGGCAAGATCATTGTCGACGGCAAGGAACTCACCAACGATCTGAAGAAGATCGACGAGGTGCGCCGCGAGGTCGGCATGGTGTTCCAGCACTTCAACCTGTTCCCGCACCTCACCATTCTGGAAAACTGCACCCTGGCGCCGATCTGGGTGCGCAAGATGCCGAAGAAGCAGGCCGAGGAAATCGCCATGCATTTCCTCACGCGCGTCAAGATCCCGGAGCAGGCCAACAAGTACCCCGGCCAGCTCTCCGGCGGTCAGCAGCAGCGCGTCGCGATCGCGCGCTCACTATGCATGAACCCGCGCATCATGCTGTTCGACGAGCCGACCTCGGCGCTCGATCCCGAAATGATCAAGGAAGTGTTGGAGACGATGGTTGGGCTGGCGGAAGAGGGCATGACCATGCTCTGCGTCACCCACGAGATGGGCTTTGCCCGCAAGGTCGCCAACCGGGTGATCTTCATGGATCAGGGCCAGATCGTCGAGCAGAACACGCCGGCCGAGTTCTTCGACCATCCGCGCCATGAGCGCACGAAGCTCTTCCTGTCGCAGATCCTGCACTGAGCGGGCGCCATATCGATTTCGAAAGCCCGGCCGTCGCGGCCGGGCTTTTTTGCATTTGGGCTATCGACTAATGATCGACCGATTGCAACGCGACGGAACCGCCGCATGGCGATGAAAAAACTCTTGCGCTTCCTGGCTTGGCTGGTTGCCGTTGCGTTGCTGGCTGCCGTGCTCGGCACGCTGGTGCCGCGCCCGCTCCTGCCTGCCGCCGCGGGCGCCGAGGGCACGCGGCGCATCCTTGTGCTGAAGAACGCGATCCAAACCGACATCGCCATCCCCCTCGACGACGGCGTGCGCCGGCGCTTTGCCTTCCTCACCGGTGCCGGCCTGCCGACCGATGCGCCGCAGGCGCGCTACATCGTCTTCGGCTGGGGCGGCCGAGCCTTCTATCTGGAGACGCCGACCTGGTCGCAATTGAAAGCGGTGCCGGTGATGAAGGCGCTGACGCTGGACGCCTCGGTGATACATGTCGATATCGCCGGCGCGATAATGGAACCGCATCCGGATGTCGCAGATTTCGACATCGACGAGGCGCATTTTTCGGCGCTGCTCGATTATATCGCGGCGAGCTTCCAGAACGGCGCGAACGGCCCGGTTGCCATCGACAATGCAGGCTACTCAACCTACGACCGCTTCTACGAGGCCAACGGCCATTTCAACGCGTTGGTCGGCTGCAACACCTGGACGGCGGCGGCACTGCGCACCGCCGGCCTCCGTACCGGCTGGTGGAACCCGGTGCCGGTTTCGCTATGGTGGTCGATGTGGTTGTATGATTAGCGGTCGCGCTCTCAGAATTCGCGAACGCCTCGTTCCGTCGCGCCCCCCTCTGTCCTGCCGGACATCTCCCCCACAAGGGTGGAGATCGGATGTCACGCCGGCTTTCGCCAATCTCCAACGTTGCAGGGTTAAGCGCGGCGCCAAAGCTGCTAATCTCCCCCCAAGTGGGGGAGATGTCCGGCAGGACAGAGGGGGGCGCTGTCCCGCCGGCGTAACCAGTTGACTGGCGTCTATCCCAAACTCTCAGCGCCTCGCAACCTTCCGCTCCTCCCATCCATAGAGCCAGTCCAGATCCGCCGCGAGCTTCTCCGCCGGTCGCGTCGTCAGCACCAGGTTGCGCGCGATCGCCACAGGCCCCCATGCGTGCCATGCCAGCCGATTGAGCGCGCCGCGCTTCAGCACCCTTTCGACGCGCGGTCGTCGAAGATTTTCCCAGATGGCAAGACCCTGGGCCGGATCGCCGGGGGAGTCGGCGACCAAATTGGCGAGCGTCGAGGCGTCCTCAATCCCCATGGCCGCGCCCTGCGCCGCGAACGGCGTCATGGCATGCGCGGCGTCGCCGATCAGCGCGATGCCTTCCGGCATCGTCCAGCGCCGTTGCTCGACGGTGTGGATCGGAAACGCCGTCCACGGACCGGCGAGCGCCACCAGTCTCGACAGCGTTGCCGCCGTGCCGCGCATGGCGCTTGCAAGAATGGCGGCGTCGGCATGGCCGGACCAGCCTTCGGCGATGCGCTCGCCCTTGGTGAAGGCTGCCAGGTTGAAGGCGCTGCCCTTGCTCACCGGATAGGCAACCATATGGAAACCGGGATGCAGGAAGGTGGTGACGCAGTCGGCGTCGGCGATTTGCGCAAACGCCTGGCCGGCGGCACTTTGCGCCGGGATCGTCGCGCGCCAGGCGAGTTCGCCGGAGAAGCGGCTTGTCGCAAAGCCGACCGTCCGGGCAAGCTCGGCGCGAACCGAGGACCACACGCCGTCCGCTCCGACCAGCAGGCCGCCTGCGACCTCAGTGGCTTCGCCGTCGGTCTCGACCGTCGCGGTTACACTTTGCGGGTCGACGGCGATGCGGGTCACCCGCGCGCCGGTGACAAGCTCGATACCGGGCCGTTCCGCCGCCGCAGCCATCAGCGCCGCCTGCAGGTCGGCGCGATGCGCCACCAGATAGGGCGCGCGCCAACGACTTTCACCGGACGCTCCAAGCGGCACGCGCGCCAGCTCGCGCAGGCTTCTCGCGTCCTTCAGCACCACCGCTTCCGGGCGGACCGCGTTGGGCAGCAGGCGGTCGAGCACACCGAGCCGGCGCAGGATGCGGGTCGCATTGGGGGAAAGCTGGAGACCGGAGCCGGCCGCTTCGAGCTGATTGGCCTGCTCGAACAGCTTTACCGGGAAGCCGCGCGCCGAAAAGGCGAGCGCTGCCGTCAGCCCGGCGATGCCAGCCCCGGCGATAACAACCTGCCGGGACCGTGTTTCAGTCATGATCGGGGAAAAAGCTCAGGCGGCCTGGTCGACATAGAGGCAGCCGGGCGGCTGCGTTTCCGTCGCCTTCAACGACGGCGAATAGCGATAAAGCGTCGAGCAGTAGGGGCAGACCTTTTCGTTGTCGTCGCCCATGTCGAGGAACACATGCGGATGGTCGAAAGGCGGGTTGGCGCCGGTGCACATGAATTCCTTGACGCCGATCTCGATAACCGGATGGCCGGCATCGTTCTGGAAATGGGGAATGCTACCGCCTGCCATCGTCGTCTCCAATTGAGTTCGGCCAGTGACCAGTCTGCATCTGGATCATAAAAGGCCGGTTTGCAAGATCGATGAAATCAAACTGTCGCAAAAGGCTGGCAGAGGATAAGTTGAGCCGGTTAAGCGCATGAGGCCGGTGTCGGAGCGATTCCGTGACGGATCATGCGTCATGAAAGCGTGTTAGAGCGTCTATTACGCGTCCGGCAGCGTATGGCGCGGCAAAAGAGACGACTGCGGGCAAGGAAACCATGAACGAACTGAAGCCGGTGCAGAGCGAGTTCATCACCGTCGAGGCGGCAAGCCCGGACGGCGGCAATCCCGACCGTTTCGTCAACCGCGAATTCTCCTGGCTGCAATTCAACCGCCGTGTGCTGGAGGAATCGCTGAACGAGCATCATCCGCTGCTCGAACGCGTCCGCTTCCTGTCGATTTCGGCGGCCAATCTCGATGAATTCTTCATGGTCCGCGTCGCCGGCCTTGCCGGCCAGGTGCGCGAAGGCATCGCGCTGAAGAGCCCCGACGGCCGCACGCCCGAGCAGCAGCTCGAGCAGTTGCTGCGCGAGGTCGAGCGCCTGCAGGAAGACCAGCAGAAGAGCCTATCGGCGCTCATGGCATTGCTGAACAAGGAAGGCATCGAGAGCATAACCCGCGATGCGCTCACCAAGGACGAGAAGAACTGGCTGGAAGACCATTTCCAGGAACAGGTTTTCCCGGTGCTGACGCCGCTGTCGATCGACCCGGCGCATCCGTTCCCCTTCATCCCCAATCTTGGCTTTTCGATCGCGCTGCAATTGCGCCACCGCAAGAATGGCGAGGAGATGAGCGCGCTCTTGCGCCTGCCGGTGGCGCTCAGGCGCTTCATCCGTCTGCCCGACCGCAAACACCACGTCCGCTTCATCCCGCTGGAGGAGGTGGTCGGCATCTACATAGGCAAGCTTTTCCCCGGCTATGAGGTCAAGGGCTCCGGCACGTTCCGCATCATCCGCGACAGCGATATCGAGGTGGAAGAGGAGTCGGAAGACCTCGTGCGCCTGTTCGAGACGGCGCTGAAGCGCCGCCGTCGCGGCTCCGTGATCCGCATCGAATTCGACACGCTGATGCCGGCCGCGCTGCGCGATTTCGTCGCCGGCGAGCTCGGCGTCTCGTCGAGCCGCATCAGCGTCTTGACCGGCCCGCTGGCGCTCAATCAGATCTCCGAGATCGTCGCCATTCCGCGCGACGACCTGAAATTCACGCCCTACAATCCGCGTTTCCCCGAACGCATCCGCGAGCATGGCGGCGATTGCCTGGCCGCCATTCGCGAAAAGGACATCGTCGTCCACCACCCTTACGAATCCTTCGACGTGGTGGTGCAGTTCCTGCGCCAGGCGGCGGCCGATTCCGAAGTGGTGGCGATCAAGCAGACGCTTTACCGCACCTCGAACGACAGCCCGATCGTGCGCGCGCTGATCGACGCCGCCGAGGCCGGCAAGTCGGTGACGGCGCTGGTCGAGCTCAAGGCGCGTTTCGACGAGGAGGCCAACATCCGCTGGGCGCGCGACCTCGAACGCGCCGGCGTCCAGGTCGTGTTCGGTTTCCTGGAGTTGAAGACCCATGCCAAGATGTCGCTGGTGGTGCGCCGCGAGGACGGCCGGCTGCGCAATTACGTCCATCTCGGCACCGGCAACTACCACCCGGTCACCGCCCGCATCTACACCGACCTGTCCTTCTTCACCACCGACCGGACGATCGCGCGCGATGTTGCGCAGCTCTTCAACTTCATCACCGGCTATGCCGAACCGGCCGAGGAGATGCGTCTTGCCGTGTCGCCCTTCACGCTGCGCGAGCGCATCCTGAAGCACATCGCCGAGGAAGTCGTCCATGCGCACGAAGGACGGCCGGCGCGCATCTGGATGAAGATGAACGCGCTGGTCGACCCGATCATCATCGATGCGCTCTACGACGCCAGCCGCGCCGGCGTCGAGATCGACCTCGTCGTGCGCGGCATCTGCTGCCTGAGGCCGCAGGTGCCGGGCCTGTCGGAGAACATCCGGGTGAAGTCGATCGTCGGCCGTTTCCTCGAGCACAGCCGCATCTTCTGCTTCGGCAACGGCCACGGCCTGCCGTCGGACGAGGCGATCGTCTACATCTCGTCGGCCGATATGATGCCGCGCAATCTCGACCGCCGCGTCGAGACCCTGGTGCCGATCACCAATCCAACTGTGCATGAACAGGTGCTTGGCCAGATCATGCTGGGCAACATCATGGACAACCAGCAAAGTTTCGACGTATTGGCTGACGGCACCTCCCGGCGCGTTGTGCTGGAAGAGGGCGAGGAACCGTTCAACGCGCAGGAATATTTCATGACCAATCCGAGCCTTTCCGGACGGGGCGACGCGCTGAAATCGCATGCTCCCAGGCGCATTGCTCAGTTCAAGCGCCGCAAGAAGAACGCCGCCGCGTGATTTCAGTTTCCCAGGGCCGGCTTCAGGACCGGCGGCCGCTGTCGATCATCGACATCGGGTCGAACTCGATCCGCCTCGTCGTCTATGAAGGGCTGGCGCGCTCGCCGACGCTGCTGTTCAACGAAAAGATGCTGGCCGGCCTTGGCCGCGGCATCGTTTCGACGGGCAAGCTCGACCCCGAAGCGGTGACGCGCTCGATGGAGGAGTTCCGCCGTTTTCGCGCGCTTTCGGATCAAGCCGGAGCCGAGCACATGTATGTGCTGGCCACCGCGGCCGCGCGCGAGGCGATCAACGGCCCGGACTTCATCCACCGCGCCGAGGATGTGCTGAAGACCGAGATCCGGGTGCTGTCCGGACGGCAGGAGGCGCATTATTCGGCGCTCGGCGTCATTTCCGGCTTCCACCCGGCCAACGGCATCGCCGGCGACCTTGGCGGCGGCAGCCTCGAACTGGTCGACATCAATGGCGAAGCGATTGGCGACGGCATCACGCTGCCGCTCGGCGGCCTGCGCCTGCAGGACATGGCCAGGAACTCGCTCGCCCAGGCGCAGAAGATCGCGCGCCAGGAGCTGGCGCGGGCAAAGCTGCTCAAGGGTGGGCAGGGCAGGGTCTTCTACGCCGTCGGCGGCACCTGGCGAAACCTCGCCAGGCTGCATATGGAGATGACCAACTACCCGCTCGGCGTCATGCACCATTACGAAATATCGGCCGACAGTGCGATGAGCTTCCTCAAGCAAGTGGCGAAGGCCGAGATCGAGAAGGTCAAAGGCATCGAGGGCGTCTCCAAGAACCGCCGCTCGTTGCTGCCTTACGGCGCCGTCGTGCTGCAGGAGATCATGTCGGCGATGCAGCCGTCGAAGATCGTCGTCTCGGCGCAGGGAGTGCGCGAAGGCTTCCTCTATTCGCTGCTCGACGCGGCCGAGCAGAAGGCCGACCCGCTGATTTCGGCCGCCGAGGAGCTGGCGCTGCTGCGCTCGCGTTCGGTGCATCACGCGCATGATCTCGTCGAATGGACCGGCAAGGCGTTCAAGGCCTTCGGCATCGACGAGACGGTGGACGAGGCGCGCTACCGCCATGCCGCTTGCCTGCTCGCCGATATCGGTTGGCGCGCGCATCCCGAATATCGCGGCAGGCAGTCGCTCAACATCATCGCGCATGCCTCCTTCATCGGCGTCGATCATCCCGGGCGCGCCTATCTGGCTCTAGCCAGCGCCTACCGCCATGACGGCATCTTCAACGATGGCATCGCGCCCGAGATCAAGGCGCTGGCGCCGCCGCGTATGCTCGAGCGCGCCCGCGTGCTGGCGGCGCTGATGCGCGTCGTCTACCTGCTGACGGCGGCGATGCCGGGCGTCATGCCGCAGCTGAAATGGGAGAGCCGCGGCAGCGGCGCGCTGGCGCTGGTGCTGCCGGCCTCCCTTGCCGATCTCTATGGCGAGCGCCCGGCCGGTCGCTTGGCGCAACTGGCGCGCGTCACCAACCGGCGCCTGGTGCTGGCGGTTGAAGGCGGGCCTAGCGTCTCAGTAAAATAGAGCCGGCTCAGGTCACTTCAGCGCCGATGCCGAAGCCACGCCCGTCCGCCGACCATGCGCCCGCGCCGGACATGGCGAGCGCCAGGAAACCGCCGGCAATGGCAATGTCCTTCATCAGCATCTGCTGGTGCATAAAGGCTAAAGTCGCATCGTCCGCGCCTTGGCCGTAATGGCCGATGAAGCCGGCGGCGATTGAGAAGGCGGCAAGCAAGAGCGCCACGATCCGCGTCTGGAAGCCGACAAGGATGAGCAGGCCGGCGATCAACTCGAAAAGACCCGTGCCCCACGCGGCCAAGGTCGGCAGCGGCAGGCCGAGGCCGGCGAAATAGCTGATCGTGCCGGTGATGTTGGTCAGCGCCTGGAAGCCCGACGGTACGAAGAGCGCGGCAAGCAGCAGTCGCGAGACCAGAAGCAGTGCGTTGCGGACCATATCCACCTCCTTTGCCGGTACCCGGGATTGTACCGGCTTGCGGCGCAGTTTACGCCTGCACGTCAGAAAACGAAAAAGCGGCGCGGAAAATTACGCGCCGCTTGCGTTTAAGGCTTGGTGGAGCGGTCAGGCTCGGCGACTTCGCCGTAGCCTTCCGTCAGGTAAAGCTCAGCCGCGCTTGGCGTCGATCGAGTAAGCGCCGGCGCCGGAAGAAGCGAGCAGGATGAAGCCGCCGGTGATGGCGAGGTTCTTGAGGAACTGGATCATCTGCATCTGGTCGGCCCAGCCGGTGTGCGCGACCAGACCGGTGGCGATCGTGAAGATCGCAAGCACCCAGGCGGCGATGCGGGTCTGGAAGCCAACGAGGACGGCGAGGCCGCCGAGCAATTCGATCAGGCCGACGACAACAGCCGTCACGGTCGGCACCGGCAGACCCATCGCGCCGAAATAGCCGGCGGTGCCGGAAATGGCGGTGAGCTTGCCGAAGCCGGAAAGCAGGAAGATGACGGCAAGCAGGACGCGGCCGAGCAGGATCGTGGTGGAGCTGTTGGACGCGGTGCCGTTGCCGGCTACAGAAGTGTTGGTGGACATGGCGAGTCTCCGAATGGGTTGAATGATCCGTCAGATAGACGATGGAAACTGTTCACCAAAAGCCACCTATGTGGCGACACATCGTTCACAGAAAAGATGTTCTGACATCCGCCGGGCACGCGCGAAAATCATGTCGGCGGATCGAGTTTCGGAAGTAAATTGTGCTGCCGCAAAATCCCTGTCGCTTCGTCATCCAGGGGCGAAGCAAGGAGCGAAGCGACGCGGCGCAGACCCGAAGATCCATGCCGTAACGTCAAAAGCGGCCGCCGCGGTGCAGGTTTTGCTCCGCTACGCCCTTCGCCCTAGGTAACGGCATGGATTCCAAGGTCTCCGCGACGGAGTTTCGCTCCTGCCGCGCCCTGGAATGACGACATCGCGAGGCCACAGCAGGCTGCAACAACGCGGGCTTCACCCCGGATGGGTCATGTCCTCGGGCCGCACCAGCCGGTCGTAATCGGCTTCGTTGACCAGCCCGGTGGCCAGGGCTTCCTCGCGCAAGGTCGTGCCGTTCTTGTGCGCGGTCTTGGCGATCTTGGCGGCGTTGTCGTAGCCGATGGTGGGGGCCAGCGCCGTCACCAGCATCAGCGAGCGGTTCAATGCCTCTCGTATATTGTCCTCCCGCGCCTCGATGCCGACCACGCAATTGTCGGTGAAGGACACGCAAGCGTCGGCCAGCAACTGCACCGACTGCAGGAAATTATAGGCCATCAGCGGGTTGTAGACATTGAGCTCGAAATGGCCCTGGCTGCCGGCAAAGGTGAGTGCTGCATTGTTGCCGAACACCTGCACGCAGACCTGCGTCAGCGCCTCGCACTGGGTCGGATTGACCTTGCCGGGCATGATCGAGGAGCCCGGCTCGTTCTCCGGCAGCGACAGTTCGCCGAGGCCCGAGCGCGGGCCGGAGCCGAGGAAGCGGATGTCGTTGGCGATCTTGAACAGCGCCGCCGCCGCCGCGTTGATCGCGCCGTGCGAGAACACCATGGAATCATGCGCCGCGAGCGCCTCGAACTTGTTCGGCGCGGTGACGAAGGAAATCCCGGTGATCGACGCGATGCGGTCAGCCACTTTCTCTGCAAAACCCACCGGCGCGTTGAGGCCGGTGCCTACGGCGGTGCCGCCCTGCGCCAGTTCCTGCATGCCGGGCAGCGTCTGCTCGATGCGCTTGATCGACGAGGCGACCTGCGCGGCATAGCCGGAGAATTCCTGGCCAAGCGTCAACGGCGTGGCGTCCTGCGTGTGGGTGCGGCCGATCTTGATGATATGGTTGAAGGCGCGAGCCTTGGCGTCGAGCGCCTTGTGCAAATGATGCAGCGCCGGGATCAGATGATGCGCGACCCGCTCGGCGCAGGCGATATGCATGGCAGTCGGATAGGTGTCGTTCGACGACTGGCTCATATTGACGTGGTCGTTGGGATGCACCGGCTTCTTCGAGCCCATGACGCCACCGAGCATCTCGATCGCCCGGTTGGAGATCACCTCGTTGGCGTTCATGTTGGACTGCGTGCCCGAGCCGGTCTGCCAGACCACCAGCGGAAAATGCTCGTCGAGCTTGCCGTCGATGACTTCCTGTGCGGCGTCGACGATCGCTTTGCCGACGGCGGGATCGAGCCGCTTCATCTCCATGTTCACTTCTGCCGCGGCGCGCTTGACGATGCCGAGCGCGCGCACGATCGAAGCCGGCTGCTTCTCCCAGCCGATCTTGAAATTGCCCAGAGAACGCTGTGCCTGAGCGCCCCAATAGCGGTCGGCCGCGACCTCGATGGGACCGAACGTATCGGTTTCGGTTCTGGTCTTTTGAGCGCTCACTGGAAGTCTCCGGTCTGTCGATTTGGGCAAGGGCGTATCGCGTCGCACAAAACCCTTCAAGCGGAGATTGCGGGCGGGCAGGATGCAAATCGGTTGAAGGGTGCGCCTGTCCCTCTCCCCTTTATCCGGCCGAGGCCAGGTCGATGGGCGTGGGCTGGCGCAGGGCAAGCCGCCCCGCGACGAAATCCTTGACCTGGCGCACCGCCTGCTCGCGTGTGACGCTGCCCGGCTGCAGGCCGAGCCTGAGCCACAGCCCGTCGATCAGGGCGGTGACGCCGAGCACTATCTCCTCGGCCAGTTCCGGCGAAGTGAGGCCGCGCAGGCCGGACAACAGGTTCGAGCGCATGCGCGCATGGATGACCTTCTGGATGCGCGCCAGCTTCTCGTCGCGCGGCACCTCGGCACAGAGCGACAGCCAGGCGTGGCAGAGCGGCGGCAGGAACAGGTGCTCCTCGAAATTGCCCTCGATCACCGCGTCCAGCCGTTCCATGGGCGTCCGCGCCCGCCGGAGCCGGGCGATCACCGCAAAGCAGAGCACCGCGTTAGCCTCGCGCATGGCGTGCTCGAACAGTTCCTGCTTGTTGCGGAAATAATGCAGCACGATGCCTTTCGAGGCACCGGCCTGGGCCGCGACCTTTTCCAGGGTCGCGCCGGCAATGCCTTCGCGTTCCAGAACGGCGAAAGCCGCCTGCCGCAGCTCCTTGCGGCGTATGTCGCTGAGACGCGTAAGTTTCACCGGACCGATCCATGCATGGCGAATCCATGTTGACATTTTCGCCCGCTCAGATCAATCATTGACCAATGGGACAACAATGTGACCGATTGGTCAAAATAATCGACATGAGGAGAACCGGAATGTTGCGCATGCTTGCGAATGGCGTCTGTGTCGCGGCTTTGATGCTGGCTTCCCAGGCGGCCAGCGCCGCCGAGGCCGAGGGCTGCAAAGCGGTCCGCATGGCGGAGCCCGGCTGGAACGATCTCGCCTTCACCACGGGCGTAGCCAAGGTCCTGCTCCAGGCGCTCGGCTACGAGCCGCAGAGCGAGGTGCTCGGCATCAACGTCATCTACGAGGGCCTGAAGAACAAGGACCTCGACCTGTTCCTCGGCTACTGGGATCCGGCGATGGTCACCTATTACGAGCCGTATAAAAAGGACGGCTCGATCGAGAATGTGCGCGTCAATCTAGTCGGCGCCAAATACACCTTTGCCGTGCCGACCTATGTCTGGGACGCCGGCGTCAAGGACCTGTCGGACCTGCACAAATTCGCCGACAAGTTCGGCAAGAAAATGTACGGCATCGAGCCCGGATCCAACCAGCTAATGATGGACGCCATCGCCGATCCCAAGTTCGGCCTCGACGGCTGGCAGGTGGTCGAGTCGAGTGAAGCCGGCATGCTCTCGGAGGTCGGCTACGAGATCAAGGAGAAGCAGTTCATCGTCTTCCAGGGCTGGGCGCCGCACCCGATGAACACGATGTACGACTTCAAGTACCTGACCGGCGGCGATAAGTTCTTCGGCCCGAATTTCGGAGCTGCGACCGTGACGACGCAGGTGCGCAAGGGTTACCTGCAGGAATGCCCGAACGTTGCGCAGTTCCTCAAGAACCTCACCTTCGACATCGACATGGAAAATGTCGGCATGGGCTATCTCATCAATGACGGCATGAAGCCGGAGGACGGGGCGCTGAAGTCGATCGCTTTGCACAAGGATCGCCTCGATGCCTGGCTCGCAGGCGTTACCACCTTCGACGGCAAGCCCGGCCTTGCCGCGGTCAAGGAAAAGCTTGGGCTGTGAGGCCGGCGCCATCGGACTTTCGGGAGCAGGAGGTCGAGCAGACCGCCTGGGCCGGCCGCAAGCGGATCGTCGATGTCGGTGGCCTCGACCTTGCCTATGTCGAGATTCCCGGTTCGGAGCCGCCGCTTGTCCTTGTGCATGGCTTTACCGACAGCAGCCGCAGCTTCTCCCTGCTGGCGCCGCATCTTTCCGGCCGCCGGCTGATCATGCCAGACCTGCGTGGCCACGGCGGCTCGCAGGCGGGCGAGGGCTGCGGCGTCGCCGATTTCGCCGGCGACATCGCCGGGCTGATCCGGCGCCTGCAGCTCGACCGGCCGGTCGTCGTCGGCCATTCGCTGGGCGGCATGGTATCGATCATGCTGGCCGCGCGGCATCCGAAGCTGATCGGCGGGCTGGTGATCGTGGCTAGCGCGCTGAAGCCCGATTTCGCACGAGATCACCAGCTGATCGATGGCGTCGCCGCGTTGCGCGATCCGATTTCGCCGGCCGATCCCTTCTATGAATGGTGGCATGCGTGCCAGCCGGCCGTGCCGCGGGCTTTTCTCGCCGGCCTCGCGAAGGACGCCTCCGCGATCCCGGCGGCGCACTGGCGCGCCATTCTCGAAGAAGTCGGCCGCACCGACCTGACCGCCGCGGCCCGCGCCGTGCAGCTCCCGGCGCTGATCATCGCCGGCGGGCGCGATCCGCTTTTCGGCGCGGCGCACCAGCAGGCATTGGCCCAGGCGCTGGCCGGGTCGTGTCTGGTGTGGGCACAGGATTGCGGGCACAACCCGCATTGGGAAGATCCGGCCTTTGTCGCCGAGGCAATAGCCGGAATGTTGCCTGCGGGGTGACTATCGCAACAGCGATCGGGCCGTAGGCGTCAGGCGCAACGTCTCTGCCGGTTTTGTGGCGGCAGCTCGCAGGGTTTCGCGGATCGCCTGCCATTCCGGCGAAGCGGCGAGGGCGGCCTGACGGCCGGCATGGGCACCGCCATCGTTGAAACCGGTGACGATGATGAAGACGTTTTCAGCGGTGCGCACCGGCAAACGCGGAAACGTGTTTTCGGCATGCTCGCTGATGAAGGCGCCGAGCAACCGTGCGCCGTTTGCCGCGAGTTGCGGAACCGCTTCCGCCTGGAAGCGCTCGGCAAAGCCGGCCTCAACGCCTGGCCGCAAATGATGAATCGAAATCTCAACAAAACCAGGCAAGCGGCTCTCGCCGTTCATACTTTCGGTCTCGCCGACTACCGGCCGCCGCAAACCCGACAGGTCGAACCCCGCATCCTGCCAGGCCGGCCTCAGCAGCAGCACGTCGTCGGAATCGATCATCGTCGCATTGGCGGCATCACGATGCGCTGCCCAGACCGGCCCGTCATAAAAGGCGCTCAGCGCGTCCTTTCTCGCCGTCATGTCGTCGAAACCACGCAGCCAGACGAACATGTCGGGCCGGTCGAGGTCGCGGAACTGGCCGATGACGGTCATGCCTGTCGCCTCCTGCGTTTCGACGAGCTCCCGATCGAACAGCGCGATCAGCGTTTCGCGTTTGCCGGGCTTCAGCGTGTATTGCCGCAGTTCCACCACGGGCGAGGCAGGGCGAGAAGATCGGTTCATGATCGGAATCTCAAAACAGGGTGATTGTCCTGTTTTATAAACAGACCGGTTGTCCTGTTTTGTCAATCTGATATCGTGATGCAATGTCAGGAGAGATTGCAGCGCAGTCGCGCGCGATGCGCAAAAAGCGCACCAACGATCCGGAAGGCATGCGCCGCCGCGTGCTCGACGTGGCGGAAGACTCCTTCCAGGCGCGCGGCTATCATGCCTCGAGCATCGGCGATCTGATGGCGGCGGCCGGCGTCACCGGCGGCGCACTGCACCACCATTTCCCGACCAAGAAGGCGCTTGCGCTGGCGGTGATCGAGGAACGGGTGGCGGCCGCGGTCCAGGAGACCTGGATCGAGCCGGTGCTGGCGGCATCCACGGCCCGCGAAGGCGTTCGGGCCGCGTTCATGGCGGTGGCGGCGGAGCTTGAGCAACAGGGCTATGTTCGCGGCTGCCCGCTCAACAACCTCGCGCACGAACTGTCGTTGGCCGATGATGAATTCCGCATGGCGCTCGCCAGGGTCTTCGCCGGCTGGCGGCAGGCGATCGCCGACAAGATCCGGGCCGACCAGACGAGCGGCGGGGAGGGCGGGACCGATCCCGACCGCTTCGCCGCACTCACGGTTGCGGTTTATTCCGGCGCCATGTCGATGGCCAAAACAGCGCAGGATGCGGGCGTGTTGCGGGACTGTTTGAGGGAATTGGAGAACATTCAGCCATCGCCAGGCCGACTGACGGCGAAGCGACGCCGTAGGGTGTTGCTGCGATAGACAATTCAGGAAGTTAGCGGGACAGCACCCGCTCTGTCCGGCGGGACAGGGGGGTGTGAAGGATCGCCTTCGCTTGAGAACCGAAGAAAAGCCGGCCTCACTCCGCCAGCGGCTTGATCGTCTCGAACCCCACCTCGCTCTGCGCGCTCGTCCCTTCATCGTAGCGCCGTGCCAGCACCGCTCGCAGGTCCGGCGAATAGAGCGCGGTGAAGCTGTCGATGACCGCGCCGGAATCGCCGGTGATCGTTTCGCCGACCACGAGCACATTGTATTTGCAGTCCCCGAGCTTGTAGGTGTCCTTGCCCTTGACGGTAAGCGCCAGCGTTTCGGTGCCCTTCGGCGGCTTTTTCGAAGACAGCCGCACGAATTCGGTCTTGCTCTTGGCGCCTGCCTTCAGCGGGAACAGCTTTTTGATGTCGCCGAGCGGGATCATCGACAGCCGCCCGGTGTCGCTGTCGCGGAACACCTCGATCAGCCCGGCATAGAGATATTGCGTCTGCGGCGAATCCGACTGGTATTTGTTGGTGACCGCGACCATGCCGCCGGGCGCCGGTCGGAACTCGCTGCGGATGCCGGCCTTTTCGAGCACGAAGCCGGCCTTTGCGGATTTGACGTCGACGCAAGTTGCGGCCTGCGCCGCGCCGGCGATGGCGAGCATGGCGAGCGCCATGGCTGTCGTCCGGGTTTTCATGCCTTCCTCCCCTGGATGCATGCCTCAAAGCAATGACAGACCCCTGCCGTGCTGTCGACCCAAGAGCTTTTCATGCCTTGGCATGAAAAGTCTCCAGGCGCCGGCCGGGCATTGAACTGGACGACGCGGTTCGAGGATGTTTAATCGAGTGACGATGAATCGACCTTCGCCAGCAACCGTTTCGCGCCGCATCTTCATCGCCCGGATGGCAGGCCTCGCAGCCGCCTGCGCCGTTCCGCGCACGGCTCTTGGCCAGACTGGCCGGCGCATCCAGCCGATCGACGCCACCTTTCTCTTCATCGCCGACATCCATGCCTGCCGCATGGCGAGCGGCCTAAGCCCGCATTGCGAGCAGGAAGGCAAGACCGATGCAGCACTTCTGCGCAACGTGGCGGCCCTGAACGCCATTGCCGACAAGAAGTGGCCGGCCGAGATCAACGGCGTTTCCACCGGCCTGCATTCGGCCGGCATCCGTATCGGCACGCCGCTCGGCCTCGTCACCGGCGGCGACATCACCGACGATGGCGGCGGCCAGGTCACCGAGCCCAGCGAAGGCACGCAGCTTTTGCAGTTCTCCCAGCGCTATCAGGAAGGCGTCGGGCCGGGCCGCGTCCATATTCCCGTCTATGTCGGGCTCGGCAACCACGATCTCGACCAGAACGGCTCGCCGCCGCATGTCGACTGGTATCGCCGCGAACTGCGCGACTATGTCGAGGTCAATCATCGCCCCGGCGTGTTCTTCAAGCCGCCGGTGCCGGCGACCGATTACGATGTCGACACCGACTGCTATTCCTGGGACTGGGGCGGCCTGCATCTCGTCCAGACGCACCGCTTCGCCGGCGACACCGGCCATGGCGCGCCGAGCAGCTTGCCTTGGCTGAAGCAGGATCTCGCCACCTATGCCGGCGACGGCCGGCCGGTCGTCCTGTTCCAGCACTATGGCTGGGACACTTTCTCGACCGAGCGCTGGGATCCGGTGAAACGCACATTCGACGATGATGGAACCGGCCGCCCGCATTGGTGGGGCGAAGCCGACCGCCAGGCGCTGCTGGCGGCGATCAAAGGCTACAATGTCATTGCCGTCTTCCATGGCCATCAGCACGAAGTGCCGATGATCTACCAGCGCGACGGGCTCGATCTGGTCAAGCCGAAGGCGGCTTATATGGGCGGTTTCGCGTTGGCGCGGGTCACGGCCGACAACATGGACGTGGTGCTGGGCGAAGCGGCCGGGGACCACGGCGAGATCGTCTTCACCAACGCCTTCACCAAACAATTCCAGACATGAAGAGGTCGCCGCGCGGCGGGTTCCCGGCCGAGGTGATCTCTTGTGGGTGCGGTTGCATCGGGCAACGCAATCCGGTTAGGGTTCGGCGCGGCTGCGGGCGAGCGCAGCCGGGGGGAACCGGGTTTGCGTGTTCGTGTGGCCTTTGTCGCAGTCCTGATGGCCGTCGCCGGCTGCGTCGCCGACGACGTTGGGCCGATCAACATTTTGACCACCGAAGCCGGCCATCCGTCGCCAACCTACATTCCTGATCCCGCCGATGACGGCTCCACCGTCGTAGGCTTGGCGTTCTCCGGCGGCGGCACGCGGGCGGCTGCTTTCTCCTACGGCGTTTTGCGGGCGCTGGACGATATCGTCATCGACGAGCAGCCGCGCCGCCGCACCCTGGTCGACGACATCAGGATGATTTCCGGCGCCTCGGGCGGCGCGATCGCTGCCGCCTATTTCGGCTACAAGGGCAGGGATGGCTACCAGGATTTCCGTGAACGCTTCCTCACCCAGAACGCGGAGGCCGACCTCAGGACATCGCTCTCGCCGGTCAACTTCATCCGCGCCTACTATGGCGGCGTCAACGACCGCAGCGGTTTCGCCAGATGGCTGAACGACCATCTCTTCGATGGCGCGACATTCAAGGCCTTGCACCGGCCGAAGGGGCCGATCGTATGGATCAACGCCTCCGACATCTACAACCGCACGCCGTTCCTCTTCACCTACGACACCTTCGCCGCCTTGTGCAGCGACCTCGACAAGGTGCGGATTGCCGACGCGGTCGCGGCATCGGCCGCCGTGCCGATCGTCTTCGCGCCGATCGTGGTCTCGGCGACCAGTCCCCATTGTGGTTACCGCAGGCCGCAATGGCTGAGTGAGGCGCTTGACGACCGCAATGCCTCGCTGCGGCTCAAGGCCTATGCAAGCGCGCTCGATTCCTATCAGAACGCCGACCCGCTCGATTACGTGAAGCTGCTCGACGGTGGCCTGACCGACAATATCGGCGTCACCGGCTTCACGCTTGAGCGCTCCGCCGCGGGCACGCCTTACGGGCCGCTGTCGCCGTCGGCCGCGGTCCGCCTGACGACGCTGATCTTCATCGTCGCCGACGCCGGGAGCGACAGCGATGTGAGCTGGGCGAAGTCCCTACACGGGCCAAAGGCTGCCGAACTCCTCGACGCCGCGACCAGCACCACGCTTGCCGCCTCGGTGCGCGACGAGTTCGATGCGCTGACGCTTGCCGTCTCGCAATGGAAGGGCGAGCTGGTGCGCTTTCGCTGCGGCCTGCCGGCCTCGACCGTCTCCGCCTATCGCGGTTCGGCCGGCGGCTGGAATTGCCGTGATGTCCGCCTTGTGGTCCAGCACCTGTCCTTCGCCGATGTCGACCCAGCGATGCAGGCGAAGCTCAACGACATCCCGACCAGGCTGAGGCTGCCAGTCGAGCAGGTCGACCTCCTGATTGGCGCCGGGCGCGAGGCGATCGAGGTCAATTCCGACATACAGGCGGCCATCGCCGCGATCAGGGCCCGCGCCGGTGTCAGGCCGCCGGCGATCACCACGGCTGCAGCGAATTGACAATATCAGGAGACAGGCTTGGCTGAGTTCACCCTCTATATCGGCAACAAGTGCTTTTCCTCATGGTCGCTGCGGCCATGGGTGGTGATGAAGCACCTGGAGATCCCCTTCGAGGAGGGCTTCGTGCGGCTGCGCACGCCCCAGACCGCCGCCAACCTTGCCAAGGTTTCGCCGACCGGCCTGGTGCCGGTGTTGAATCACCAGCCGCTGAAGGGAAGCGGCAGGATCGTCTGGGAAACTCTTGCCATCCTTGAATATCTGGCCGACCTTTTTCCCGAGAAGAGACTTTGGCCGCAGGATCTCGGCGCTCGCGCGCTTGCGCGCTCGGTGGCGACCGAGATGCATTCCGGTTTCCGCGAGGTCCGCTACGGCTGGCCGATGAACCTGCGCCGACCGAAATCCCACAAGCCGCTCGATGCAGAGGGCGAGGCGCAGCGGGCGAGGATCGAAGCGATCTGGAGCCAGTGCCGCGACCAATACGGTGACGGCGGCCCGTTCCTGTTCGGCCATTTCACCGCGGCCGATGCGATGTATGCGCCGGTGGTCACGCGCTTCGACACCTATGGCGGCGAACTGGCGCCCGTCACCCGTGCCTATGTCGATGCTGTGTTGGCGACTGCCGCGATGCGGCACTGGTATGCGGAAGCCGCCAAGGAGCCCTGGCCGGAACCAAGGCCCCACGAGCAGGACTGAAGCTCGGCCGGAGGTAGGACTCCGAAATCGCGTCAACTGCTCTGATGGCGGGCCTTCAAGCTTTGGCCGCGCGGCCTATGTGAAGCAGCGGGCGGGCATCTGGAGATTGCTCATGACATCCGCAAATTCACCACTCACAGGCAAGATCGCTCTCGTCACCGGCGCTTCGTCCGGCATCGGCGAGGCAACTGCCGCAGCGCTTGCCGCAGCTGGCGTGAAGGTGGCAGTCGCCGCTCGTCGCGCCGACCGCCTCGAAGCGCTCGTCGTCCGCATCGAGAAGGCAGGCGGCGCCGCGCTTGCCATTGAAGCCGACATTGCCAAGGCCGGCGACGTTGTCGCGATGGTCGACAAGGTCGTATCGCAATGGGGGCGGCTCGATATCCTCGTGAACAATGCCGGAATCATGCTGCTTGCCCCCGCGGCCGAAGCAGGTCTCGACGACTGGCGGCAAATGATCGAGCTCAACCTGATCGGCCTGATGGCGACCACCAAGGCGGCCCTGCCGCACCTGAAGGCTTCAAGGGGTCATATCGTCAACGTCTCTTCGGTGGCCGGCCGCGTCGCCAACCCGGGTGCCAGCGGCTACGCGGCAACCAAGTTCGGCGTCGTCGCCTTCTCGGAGTCGCTGCGACGCGAGGTCTATGCAGACAAGGTGCGCGTCACCGTCATCGAGCCGGGCCTGGTGCGCACCGAACTCGGTGATCACATCACCAATGCGGAATTCAAGGCCGGACTGGAACACCGTCTTGCCACCATGGAGGCGCTGACCGCGGACGACATCGCGAACGCCATTTTCTATGCCGTCAGCCAGCCGCCGCGCGTCAACGTCAACGAGATCCTTATCCGTCCAACCGACCAGGAACGTTGAGCCACCAAGCACACCCCCGGGCGCCGTTAGAGCAGAATTGACCGGCGCCGCAACGAGGCTGGCGCCAGGGCGCTCACCGACGGCGATCCGACCGTTCGCTCGGGGCTGGGCTTCCGCTATGAGATCCTGCCGATGATGGCTGCTGTGATGTGAGCCGACGCGCCGGCGCAGACAAACAGACGCCCCTCGCACTTTTTATCGCGCGGGGGGCGCTCGTCGGAGCTTTTCAACGATGGTCATTGAATCGCTTCCGACACTCGCCAAATGCGAGAGCGCCGAAAATGGTTCCAACTTTTTTCGCTATTTTTTGCCGTTCACCAGGATAGCCGTCCAGCGACCGCAGGAAAGTGCCGGAACCGGCCACGGCGTGGCGTCGTAGGTCGAGCCGCAGATATCCGCCACTGCCATCTCGAAGGATGCTGATGAGCAAGCGAGCGCTCCGGGCCGCGGCCTTGCGGCGCTTGCGGGCAAGCGACCGCCAAACGAGAAATTTGACAGGCGATCAAAAGAAATCTACAAGAAACATGTCGATATTTGTTTGACCGGCTCTTGTTATCCGCGCGCAACGCGCTTTTGACGAAATTCCTCCATCAAAAATCGAGACAAAACGCTGTCGTGCGGTCGCATGACGGCGAATGAATATTTGCCATGGAAAGGTTCATTATGAGCACTGGCACAGTAAAATGGTTCAACGCCACCAAGGGCTTCGGTTTTATTCAGCCTGATGATGGCTCGGCCGACGTTTTCGTCCATATTTCTGCCGTCGAGCGCGCCGGAATGCGCGACATCGTCGAAGGCCAGAAGCTTGGCTACGAGATGGTCCGCGACAAGAAGTCGGGCAAGATGTCCGCCGACCAGTTGAAGGCGGCCTAACGAATTCAGCCTTCCCGGTGACCACGGATGTACTGGCACCGGTGGATGGCGACAGGAAGGTCAGGCAATTGCCTGGCCTTTTCGTTTCCGGGCAGCGAATTGTGCGCCGCAGGATGACCGGGATGTGCTAAGCACCTCTCGACAGCAAACCAAATGCTCCGGACAGGAGAAGATTTTGTCCCACACTTCGAAGACCCAGGGCGACCAGGCTGAATCGCTTTTCAGCAGGACCCGGACCCAGTCGATGTCGCTCAACCGCATCATTTCCGAACAGGATGCAGCCAGCCAGGCCCGCGAGGCCAAGACCGCGCGGCTGCGCGAGCTGCGCCTGGAAAAGGAAGCCGAGGACAGGGTGGCAGCCGCCGCCCTTGCCGCAGTGCCGAAGCGCGCGGGCAAACGCTGATGGCTACCAAGCGGGTGCCGCAAACGCCGATTGCCGCCGATGCGACCATCGCCGACATGGTCGAGGTGCTGGACAAGCCGGTCGAATATGTCCGGCGCGTCCTGGAGAAGCTGGAACGCTGCAAGCGCGTCCATGGGGGTGCCCAGGTGCGGGTCGGCGTACGCGGCCGCGCCGAGGCCCCGAACTATCTGATCGAATATGTGCGCGAAGACGCCAAAACGCGCGAGCGGGTGACGTATCAGGATGCCGCCTATAGCGGCAGCACGCATCGCGAGCTGGCGCCGCACCACATCGAGGCGGCGAGGAACTGGTCGCCCGAGGAGATGAACATAACGGCGGTTTCGGCGCTCATTGGCCGCCTGCGCAATCCGCGCGCGCCGTCGTCGCGGTTTTCCGACGAGGACTGACATGGCCATTAAATTCTCCGCCAAGGACCAGCCGGCGGCACCGGCTGCCACGACCAAGCCGGCCAAGCCGGCACCAAAACCGGATGCGCCTGTCGAGGCTGCGACCGATCTGTTCAAGTCGCCGGCCGAAGAGCCGGCGCGCAAGACCAGGAAGAAGTAGCGCCCTTGCCGCAGGACGCCGGTCGTACAGCCATTCAGCCCGGGCTGCTCGGCCCGACCGGCCAGGCCTCTGTGTCTGCCGATGAGGATGCCGGCGCGGTCGCTGTCTTCGACTGCCAGAGCTGCGGCGCCTGCTGTTCCTATTCGGCCGACTGGCCACGCTTTTCCACCGAGGACGACGAGCAGCTCGACCGCATTCCACAGAAACATGTCGCCGCCGATCTGTCAGGCATGCGCTGCGAAGGTGTGCGCTGTTCCGCACTTTCCGGCGAGGTGGGCAAACACACGGCCTGCGGCATCTACGAGCTTCGCCCCGACGTCTGTCGCGCCTGCATGCCCGGCGGCGACGACTGCCTGATGGCGCGCAAGGCGCACGGGCTGCCGGCGTAGCTTCCGCCACGGCTTGTGCGACCGCCGACAGCTCTGTACGTTCCGCGCGGGCAGGGCCGCGGAGGAAACCCATGAGCATCGAATTCCTGTTGACGTCGCTGATTATCGTGGCCTCGCCCGGCACCGGCGTCCTCTACACGCTGAGCGCCGGCCTTTCGCGTGGCGCGCGCGCCGCAATCGTCGCCGCATTCGCCTGCACGCTGGGCATCATTCCGCATATGGCGGCCGCCATCACCGGCCTTGCCGCGGTGCTGCACACAAGTGCCGTCGCCTTCGAGACGCTGAAATATCTCGGTGTCGCCTATCTGCTCTACATGGCCTGGAACACGCTCAAGGAGAAGGGCGGCCTGAACATTGACGAGAACGCCGCGCCGCGCTCGACCGCCAGGACCATCACCTCGGGCGTTCTGGTCAACATCCTGAACCCGAAACTGTCGATCTTCTTCTTCGCCTTCCTGCCGCAATTCGTCAGCACCAACGAGCCGCATGCGCTGCCCAAGATGCTGGAGCTCTCCGGCGTC
Source organism: Mesorhizobium sp. WSM4832 (assembly GCF_055811115.1). Classification (NCBI taxonomy): domain Bacteria; kingdom Pseudomonadati; phylum Pseudomonadota; class Alphaproteobacteria; order Hyphomicrobiales; family Phyllobacteriaceae; genus Mesorhizobium; species Mesorhizobium sp. WSM4832. The sequence continues at coordinate 248,672 of NZ_JBVVQH010000009.1, forward strand.
TTCATGCTGATGACCTTCGTCGTCTTCGCGGTCTATGGCGTGTTCGCGGCCTCGGTGCGCAGCCATATCGTGTCGCGGCCCAAGGTGCTGACCTGGATGCGCCGAACCTTCGCCGGCGCCTTCGTCATGCTGGGCGCCAAGCTGGCGCTGGCCGATCGCTAATGCATGTCGCCCAGAAGTGCGCAGCGGTTCTGGGACAACGACATGCATCAACACAAAGACTTAAAGCACGTCGCCTGAATCCGTTTCAGCGCGACGCGCGTTACCGGCCGATCAGCCCTCGGTTTCGGAAGTCTCGTCGCTTTCGGAGCCGGACACAGCCCGAACGCCCAGCCGCCAGGCCGAGGGCGGAACGCCGATCATATTCTTGAAGGCGCGGCTGAACGCCGCTTCGGATTCGTAGCCTATTTCCGTCGCGATATTGGCGATGTTGCTGTTGCCGGTGCTGAGCAGTTCCGAGGCAATCTGCATACGCCATTTGGCGAGATAGTGCATCGGCGGCATTCCAACGATCTTGGTGAAGCGCTCAGCCAGAACGGTCCGCGACAACGCGGACTCCTTTGCCAGCGCCTCCACCGTCCAGTTGTGCGCCGGCCGGTCGTGGATCAGCGCCAGCGCCTTGCTTAGATGCGGATCGCGCAGGCTCGCCAGCCAGCCGGTCTGTTGCGGCGGCAGCGATTCCACGTAGCGGCGCAGCACATCCACGAACATCAGTTCGCTGAGCTTGGTGAGCACCGTCTCGCTACCGGCCCGCTTCTCGGCCACTTCTGAGACCGCCAATTTGATGAACTGGCCGAGCCAGCCGCCATCGCCCTTCACGTCTCCGGCCTTGATGACGGGCGGCAGCGCTTCGAGCAGCGGATTGAAGGGCAGGGCATTGCAAGCGAGATAGCCGCAGACGAGCCTGACCGAGCGCGAGCCGCCGCCGGCGCAGTTGATGTAGAACGGCATTCGACCGGCGGTCGCAATGTCGAGCACGTCGGCCGGGTCGGCGCGCAGGTCCGGATGGCTCGACATGATGTGCGGATCGCTTCTGGTGAAGACCACGACTTCGCCAGCTTCCATCGGGATCGCCTTGTCGCCGACAATCCGGGCGAAGCAGCGGCCGGCCGTTACCACATGGTAGGAAATCAGGTGATCCGCGCCGGGAAGTACCCTGGGCAATATCGAGGATGGCGCGGGCGAGCGGACGGCCCACGGGTCGTGGCCTTCGATGTCGAAAAACGTCGCGCCGGTGAGGCGCACCGTTTTCAAAAGATCAGACAGAGCGTCTCCGGCCATCCCACCCATTTCCCGCAAGTCGCGCGGCAATCCGGCGCGACATCCCTTTCGAGTTCCGGACGCGCTGTCAAGTAAGGCGGACGCCCCGTCATTCCGTTCATCGCCGGAAGCTTTAAACCCCGCCGGCACTGTGCGGTGCCATCTCAGACGGTACCGAGCACGGTCGAACCGAATGTGGATAAGGATGAGAGTCATGACGGTACATAAGGGCGGGTGTTTTTGCGGCGCCGTGGAAATCGAAGTCCATGGAACAGCCGAGGCAATGGGTTACTGCCATTGCAGTTCCTGCCGTTCGTGGTCGGCGTCTCCGGTGAACGCCTTCATGCTGTGGAAGCCTGGGAACGTCAAGGTCACCAAGGGCGCGGAGTTTCTCTCCGGCTTCAAGAAATCCGCGATGAGCGATCGCCAGTTCTGCACCAAATGCGGCGGGCATCTGATGACGGATCATCCGCCGCTCGGACTGGTCGACGTCTACTCGGCGACGATACCGACTGTGGAATTCACGCCGGGGGTCCACGTCAACTACGCCGAGACGGTCCTGCCGATGAAGGACGGATTGCCGAAGCTGAAGGATTTTCCCGCCGAGCTCGGCGGCTCCGGCGTCAGCGTGCCGGAGTAACGGCGGACCGATGGCACACGATTTGAAGCAACCGCAATTTTTGACAGGAGAGCAGCAATGGATATCGCGACATTTCGCGCCACGCAGGAGCCGATCAAGGATATTTATCGCAAGGACGCGCGGGCCGCGCTTCTTACCTTGAAGGCCAAGGGCAGTGCCGACGACTCACATGTGACCTGCAAGGTCGAGACCGGACGCGGCCTTGCCTTGGCGGGCATCCATCCCAAGGCTGGCGGCAGTGGGCAGGAGCTTTGTTCCGGCGACATGCTGCTGGAGGCGCTGATCGCCTGCGCCGGCGTTTCGATGCGGGCGGCCGCGGCCGTGCTTGAGATTCCCATCAAGTCGGCGGAAATCTCCGCCGAGGGCGACGTCGATCTTCGCGGCACGCTTGGCGTCACCGAAGGCGTGCCGGTCGGCTTCAAGGAAATCCGCCTGCGCTTCGACATCGAGACGGATGTGGAACAGAGCCGGCTGACCCAACTGCTCGAGCTCACGGACCGCTACTGCGTGATCTTCCAGACGATCCAGCGCAGTCCCAAGACCTTCGTGAAACTCAACAGAGTGGTCTCGTAATCGCGATTTGCCCGGAATCCCATGCCTTGGCGGGTGGGATTCCGGGCGGGGGCCTGAGCGCGGCTTTTCCGTGCCAGGCCCTATCCTTTGACGTAGCCCATCGCCTCGACGATCTTGCCGTCTTCGACGCGCATCAGGTTGACGCCGCGCAGCGAATTGCCATCGGACATCCAGAAGCGCCAGCGGATCGTCGCCCGGTCGTCGGCGACAAAGGTTTCTTCGATGTCGAAGCGCGTGCCGGGTGCCGTGGCGATTGCCGACCACAGCTCGACGCAGGCCGCCTTGCCGGAGCGACGGGCGCCGTCCGGGGCCGGCGTGGTGTTCTCGATCACGCAGCCTTCGGCGACCAGATCGTCCAGGGCGGAGGGGTCATGGCGCTCGAAGACATCGTTGTAACGCCGCATGATCTCTGCGGTTTCGGCGGAGCGTTTTGCCGTGGCGATGTCTATGATGCGTTCCTGGGTCATTGGATTTCCTCCTTCCGTTTCATTGATCTGCGAGGCTCGCCTTGAGCGTGATGGTTGCGACGCCGGCCAGCGCCCGCGACACGAGGCAGGCCGCCTTGGCTTTTTGCGCCAGCCGCTCGAAATCCTCGGCCGAAATGCCGGCGGCGCTGACCTCCGTTTCGAGTTCGATGCGGGTGATCGTCGGTCCGGCTGTGGTGGCGCCGAGATGCACTTTCGCGATCGTATGGATGCTGTTGGCCGTGTGGCCCTCGCCGCCGAGTATGGCGGTGAGCGCCATCGAGAAGCAGCCGGCATGCGCGGCCGCGATCAGTTCTTCCGGATTGGTGCCGGGACCGTTCTCGAAACGCGAGGGGAACGAGTAGGCGCCCTCGAACACGCCGCTGCCCAGCCGCAGCCGGCCGGATCCTTCCTTGAGCGTGCCCTGCCATTGGGCCGAAGCTTCGCGAATTGTCATGGTTGATCTCCTTTCTGGTTTCTCGAGAAATGCGGGTGGTCACACGCCCTCGATGACGACCTTCCCGAAGACGTCGCCCGCTTGGAAATACCGATAGGCCTCACGCGCCCCGGCGAACGGAAAGACCTTGTCGATGACCGGCCTCAGCCGATGCGTGGCAACAGCGGCAAGCATTGCCTCAAGCCCGTTGCGGCTGCCGACAAAGAGGCGGCCGATGGTGACGAGGCTGCGCTGATAGACGGCCCCCGGGATCTCCACCGACCCGCCGTTCTTGTCCTGCACGGTCAAAAGCACGATGCGCCCGTAAAGCGCGCTGGCGATCAGCGACTGTGCGAAGGTCGCCGGGCCGCCGGTTTCGACGACCAGGTCGATCCCGCCGGTCGCTTCGCGCAGCGTCATGCCCCATTCCGGCGTCTCGGTGGCGGCGATCACGAGGTCGGCGCCGAGTGCGCGCAAGCGGTCAGCCTTCTCGGCACGCGTGGTGACGGCCGCCACGCGGCAGCCCATGAGCTTCGCGAACTGCAAGGCGAAAAGCGCGACACCGCCTGAACCGATCACGAGAACCCATTGCCCCGGCTTTGGAATCTCGGCGCCCGTCAGCGCGCTCCAGGCGGTCAGCCCGGCGCAGGTGAAGGTCGCGGCTTCCTGCCAGGAAAGATGCTCGGGCAGCCGCACGGCCCATTGCTCGTCGAGCAGGGCGTATTCGCCGAGCATGCCGTCCAGCGTGCAGCCCAATTGGTCGACGATGCCCGCATGCATGCGGCCATCGATCCAGCGCGCGAAATAGCTGCCGGTGACGCGGTCGCCGACGGCAAAGCGGGTCACGCCATCGCCGATCGCCGCCACTTCGCCGGCGCCGTCGCTCAGCGGCACGATGCCGGCGCGCGGTGTCAGCGGATAGGTGCCGTTGAGGATCATCGTGTCGCGGCGGTTGAGCGAGGTGGCTCGCACCCGCACCAGGATCTGATGCGGGCCGGGTTGCGGCATCGTTTCTTCCCGCATCGCCAGAGCGTCGATGCCGTTGCCTTGTTCGTCCAGCCTGTAGCGCAGCATTGTTGCCTCCAAAATATGTAGACCGATTTACATATTATGTAGACCGATTGTCATATTATGCGCAAGCCCTATAATGCGCATTCCTGACAGAGGCTGACATGGCGACAGACACACGCACCCGCATGATCGAGGCGACGGCGCTGCTTATCAGGCAGCGCGGCTATCACGGCACCTCGCTCAATGACATTTTGAGCGCGAGCGGCGCGCCGCGCGGCTCGCTCTACTTCCATTTCCCGGGAGGCAAGGACCAGTTGGTCGTCGAGGTGACGCGCGCCAGCGTCGCCGATGTGACCGAGCGGCTCGGCGCGGCCTTGGCGGCGGAGAGCGATCCCGCTGTTGCCGTCCACCACATCTACCAGTCAGTCGCGCGCATGCTGGAGGAGAACGAATTCTCGCTCGGCTGCCCGGTTGCGCCGGTCGTGCTCGATGCGCCGAACGATGTTCCGGACCTGGTTGAAATCTGCCGGTCGGCCTTCGAGCAGTGGATCGGACTGCTGCGGCAGGCATTCATGCGCGCGGGGATCCCCGAGCGGCGCGCACAGGCGCTGGCGCTCCTGGTGGAATCCTCGCTCGAAGGCCTGATGGTGATCGCCCGCGCCACCCGCGATCGCACGCCGGTTGCTGTCGTGGCCGACGAGGTGGCTACGCTTGTCGAGCAGGCGGTGCTTGCCGGCAAGGTGGCTGAGCGCCATGTGACAGCCTGAGAGGCAGAGCCAGCCCGGTTTCCTGGCGATAATTCAAGGGCTCGAAAGAGCTTGTGCCTGCGTCTGACCGCTATCGGTTTGGCTTGCTAACCCAACTCGTTCGAGGCTATAGGACCGCGGCTCGGCAAGGACGTTCAAGCTTCAATTCACCGCGACGGCAACTTCGTGTTTTTCGTCAACCCGTTGGCCTCGAGGAATTGGCGTACCGACGGGGTCGCGTTGTGCTGTCGCCACGCCAGCCAGTAGTCGACCGTGTGCCTCCACCACGGCAGTGATCGCAGGACCACGCCCGGATTTTCAACCCGAGAAACGCTGGCCGGCGCGAACCCCCGCCCAACGCCTGCCTCCACAAGTCCGAGCAGCGCTGAGAGTTGCGCAACTTCATAGTGAATGTCCGGCTGGAATCCGGCCCTTGCGCATTGCTGCAGGAAGCGATCGCGCCAATACGCATCGCCCTCTCTGGGAAGCGCAACCCAGGGACTTGCCTCGAGATCCTTCGGTGCAATCGTCGGGCGCGAAGCCAGGAGGTCCTCGGTAGATAGAACAAGCCGCATGTTATCTGACCGGAGCTTTAAACTGACGATGCCCTCAGGGCGCTGGCGGGGTGTGTAGACGATCGCGATGTCAAGCTGGTTATTCGCAAGCGCCTTAAGCTGTGTTTCCGTGCCGGCAGCGACGAGATCGACGACAAGTCCGGGACAATGGGTCCGAAGATTTCGTAGATGGGAACTGAGTACCCCAGCCTGCATAGCACCATCAACGTAACCCACGCGGATGTGCCCGCTTTCTCCGGTCGAGAGCGCACGTGCGTAGCGCATGAAGCCATCCGCCTTTGCGACGACGGCTCTGGCCTCCCCTGCCATTGTCACGCCAACCGGTGTCAGGGCGATCCGCTGTCGTTCACGCACGAACAGTTGGACTCCAAGCTCCGCCTCCAGTTCGCGTATCGCACGACTTAGAGGTGGCTGAGAAATGTGCAGCTGTTGCGCCGCGCGGGTGACGTGGCCAAACTCGGCGACCGCTAGGAAATAGCGCAGGTGGCGAAGTTCCATTTCATACTCACTGAGTATCATCCAATCCAAAATCAGTCTTTGATTGTATCAGTCGCAGGCGCGATCTTCCACCGATAGCCAATCGCAGATGAGGCGTTCGATGAAGGCGTTAGTGTTTGACAGGCCCGGAGCGGCCGAAGATGTGCTCAAGTACCGGGAAGTGCCTTTTCCCACATGCGGTCCACGACAGGTTGTGGTGCGCGTCACGGCCCGCGTTATCCAGCCGGCCGACTGGCTGTTCGTTGCCGGCGAATATTCGACAAAGCCATCTTATCCGCAGGTCGCTGGCTTCGATGCGGCCGGAATTGTCGAAGCAGTCGGTGCGGACGTGTTCGAATTGGAGGTAGGGCGGCGCGTTGCATTCCGAAGCCCGGGGGCCTGGGCCGAGTTTGCGTCCGTGCCGGTTGAACGGATCTATCCGGTGCCGACTGAAGCTACCGACCGGCTGCCCGACGAGGTCGTTTGCCAGTTCCCGCTCAATCCGCTGACCGCGTGGGGTCTGGTGGATCTGGCCATGCTCAAGCCTGGAGAGCGGGTCCTGCTGACCGCAGCGCGGTCCGTCGTTGCCGTGGTGATCGACCAGCTGGCCCGAGCACGAGGGGCGATCGTCGAACGACTCTACCGGGACGACGGGAGCTATGAGCTGCGCGACTCGGAAAACCGGACATTAGGCATCGGCGGCAGCGTCGCCGATGCGCTTGCGGAGGCTACACCCTACGACCTGATCTTCGATCCAGTAGGTGGACCCGACACCCTGGCCCTTATCGCGTGCGCAGCCCCAGGCGCGGTCCTGTTTTCCTACGGCGTTCTCGACGATCGACCGTTGGAAATCAAGGCGTCGACCCTGCTTTACAAGGCATTGCGCTGGCAGGGCTTCGCCCTAAGCGTCTGGCAAAATAAGGCGGGTCCGGAAACGCTGGCAGCAGCCGCGAAGGACTGTTGGTCCCTCCTTTCCCGGCACCCGGAAAAGCTGCCTGTCGTCGCCCGATATGGCCTCGAGGACTTCGCCACGGCGTTGGCGCACGCGCGAGCGAGCACCGGCAAAGGCAAGGTCGTGCTCATCTGATGCTGCGGTTAAATCGGAGAGCCAGCACCTACATCTGCCGATATAGCCGCCATGCTCTCAACAACTCTGGTGAAACAAAAAAGGGCGGCATCGCTGCCGCCCTTTCCTCATTCGCGATGGGTTGGATTTCTTAGAAATCCATGCCGCCCATGCCGCCCATGCCGCCGCCGCCCATGCCGCCAGGCATGCCGCCGCCAGCCGACTCCTTCTTCGGAGCCTCCGCGATCATGGCTTCGGTGGTGACCAGCAGGCCGGCGACCGAGGCCGCGTCCTGGAGAGCCGTGCGCACGACCTTGACCGGATCGACGATACCCATGGCGATCATGTCGCCATACTCGCCGGTCTGGGCGTTGTAGCCGAAGGTCGCGCCCTTGTTCTCGAGGATCTTGCCGGCAACGATCGAAGCTTCAGCACCTGCGTTCGAAGCGATCTGGCGGGCCGGAGACTGCAGCGCGCGGCGAACGATGTTGATGCCGGCAGCCTGGTCGGCATTGACGCCGGTGACCTTGATGTTGGCCGAGGCGCGCAGCAGGGCGACGCCGCCGCCTGCAACGATGCCTTCTTCCACAGCCGCGCGGGTCGCGTTCAGAGCGTCGTCAACGCGGTCCTTCTTTTCCTTGACTTCCACTTCGGTCGCACCGCCGACGCGGATCACGGCAACGCCGCCGGCGAGCTTCGCCAGGCGTTCCTGCAGCTTCTCCTTGTCGTAGTCCGAGGTGGTTTCCTCGATCTGCTGCTTGATCTGGGCGACGCGGCCCTGGATCTCGGCCTTCTTGCCGGCGCCGTCGACGATGGTGGTGTTCTCCTTGGAGATCGACACCTTCTTGGCGCGGCCGAGCATGTTGAGGCCGACATTCTCGAGCTTGAT
>NZ_JBVVQH010000010.1:0-71396 GCF_055811115.1 Mesorhizobium sp. WSM4832
GGCTGCGGCGTCCACATGTACGGCCCGGTCGAGCGCGACCATGCCTTCAAGGGCCTGTCCTTCATCCACCCCGAGCGTTTCGAGGAGGACGGCTGGTCGCCGCCGGGCTTCGCCGCGTTTGTCTCCTCGATCATCGAATCCGGCGTCGACCCGAGCCGCATGGCCGGCATCCGCGCCCAGTTGAAGTCGATTGGGCTCGAGCCCTACGACTGCCTCAACCCCGGCCTGATGGATTATATGGCCACCTGGACCGCGAAGAAGACGGGAGCCCTGGCGGCATAGTCCGCATTGCCGCGCTGCGGGGGCGCGGCAGTCGCACCGAAAACGTTTGGCTTGCGGCCGACAAGGCCACATTCCTCGTCGGCGGCCCGTCGCTCAACTCGCCGCTTGTCCGGGTTTCCGGGCAGACATCTTGCCGGAGCCTTCCAGCACGTTCGTTGCCCTGAAACAGAGACTGCCTCTCGCCTTGCTCGATGCCTCGACACCTTCATGCGCTGTTGTGGACTCGAGATGCGGCCGCCTTGGCCTGACGTTTGCGATGGATCAAAGTTCGATCATTCTTCGACCGATAGATCGATAACGGCCAGTCGGTCATGAACCGGCGGCGGCGTCGATGCGTTGTGCTTCAGCCGAAGTCGGTTTGGAACCAGCGAAGGAGTCGGAAATGACCGAGCGTCCCAGCACCAATCGCCTGTCTGCACAGGAGCTTCGCGACATCGATGCCTACTGGCGTGCCGCCAACTACCTGACGATCGGTCAAATCTACCTGCTCGACAATCCGCTGCTTCGCGAGCCGCTTCGGCTGGAGCACGTCAAGCCCAGGTTGCTTGGCCATTGGGGAACTTCACCAGGGCTCAGCTTCATCTACGCGCATCTCAACCGCGTAATCAAACAGCGCGACGCCAACGTCATCTACATCTGCGGTCCGGGCCATGGCGGGCCTGCCATGGTCGCGAACGGCTACCTCGAAGGCACCTACAGCGAGATCGATCCGGATATCTCTCTGGATGAGGCCGGAATGAAAAAGCTCTTCCGGCAGTTTTCCTTTCCGGGCGGCATCCCAAGCCATGCTGCCCCTGACGTGCCGGGCTCGATCCATGAAGGCGGCGAGCTCGGCTACGCGCTCTCGCATGCCTACGGCGCGGCCTTCGACAACCCGGATCTGATCGTCGCCTGCGTCATTGGCGACGGCGAGGCGGAAACCGGGCCGCTCGCCACCTCCTGGCACTCCAACAAGTTCCTCAACCCGGCATCCGACGGCGCGGTGCTGCCGATCCTCCACCTCAACGGCTACAAGATCGCCAATCCCACCATTCTGGCCCGCATCCCCGAGGAAGAGCTGCGTGCGCTGTTCATCGGCTATGGCTACGAGCCGCTGTTCGTCGAGGGCGACGATCCTGCCTTGATGCATGAGCGGATGGCCGTCGTGCTCGATGATGCGCTGAGCCGCATCAAGGCGATTCAGGACACGGCCCGCAACGGCGTGAAGACGGCGCAGCCGCGGCCGAAATGGCCGATGATCGTGCTGCGAAGCCCGAAGGGCTGGACCGGCCCCAAGGAGGTCGACGGGCTGAAGACCGAGGGCTTCTGGCGCGCCCATCAGGTTCCGCTCTCCGGCCTCGCCGAAAACCCTGCGCATCTGAAGATGCTCGAGGAATGGCTGAGGAGCTACCGGCCCGAGACGCTGTTCGATGCCGCCGGGGCTCCCGTGTCCGCGATCCGCGCTGCTGCGCCGCAGGGCGCCATGCGCATGAGCGCCAATCCGCATGCGAATGGAGGCCTGCTGCGCCGGTCTCTCGAGCTGCCGGGCCTGCATCAGCACGCAGTCCCGGTTCAGCAGCCCGGTGGCGTGAAAGCGGAGTCCACCCGTATCATGGGCAAATTCCTGCGTGACGTCATGGCGTTGAACCAAGGCGGCCGGAACTTCCGCATCGTTGGCCCGGACGAGACGGCTTCTAACCGGCTGCAGGATGTCTTCGAGGTGACCGAGCGCGCCTGGATGGAAAAGATACTGCCCGAGGATGTGCATTTGGGCAAAGAGGGCAGGGTTCTGGAGATCCTATCCGAGCACACCTGCCAGGGCTGGCTGGAAGGCTATCTGCTCACTGGCCGCCACGGCTTCTTCTCCTGCTACGAGGCTTTCACCCACATCGTCGATTCCATGTTCAACCAGCATGCGAAATGGCTGGACGCCTGCCGCGAGTTGCCGTGGCGACGGCCGATCGCGTCGCTGAACTATCTGTTGTCCAGCCATGTATGGCAGCAGGAGCACAACGGCTTCAGCCACCAGGATCCAGGTTTCATCGACGTGGCTTTGAACAAGAAGGCGGACGTCGTGCGCGTCTATCTGCCGGCGGATGCCAATAGCCTGCTTTGCGTGACCGATCATGTGCTGCAGACATGGAATCGCATCAACATCATTGTCGCCGGCAAAGCCAATTCCTGGCAGTGGCTGTCCATCGACGAGGCGAAAGTCCACTGCAACGCCGGCATCGGCATATGGGACTGGGCATCGACCGACCGCGGCGCCGAGCCGGACGTGATCATGGCCTGCGCCGGTGACGTGCCGACGCTTGAGACGCTGGCTGCCGTCCAGATCCTGAAGCGCCACGTTCCAGACCTCAAGATCAGGGTGGTCAATATAGTCGACCTGATGACCCTGCAGCCAAAGGAGCACCATCCGCACGGCCTGTCGGATCGCGAGTTCGACGCGCTTTTCACTACGGATAAGCCCGTCATTTTCGCCTATCACGGCTATCCGTGGACCATCCACCGCCTGACCTATCGGCGGACCAACCACGACAACATCCATGTGCGCGGCTACAATGAGGAGGGGACGACAACGACGCCCTTCGACATGACCGTGCTGAATGGGCTCGACCGCTACCATCTCGTGCTCGGCGTGCTCGACCGCATTCCCGAACCGGCCGGGACGCATATCCGGCTGAAGCAGGCCATGGAAGGCAAGCTGATCGGGCACCGGGCCTATGTCCGCGAGCACGGGCAGGACATGCCCGAGATCCTCGGCTGGAAGTGGGAGCAGTAGCGGATGCCGAGGCTGTGCGTCGAGCGGATCACCACTGTCTTCGGCCGGCAGGCGCGGGATAGAAAATGAAGGATACGATCCTTGTTCTAAATGGAGGCTCCTCAAGCCTGAAGTTCGCTGCATTTCAGGAGCGCGAGGAACTTCACCTGTTGGTGCGCGGCAGCGTTTCGTCGATCGGGCACCATCCGCGATTGCACATGGCGCCCACGGCTTTGTCGCCCGAGATGGACAGGGGCTTGGGCGAAAAGCCGATCGATATCGCCAAGGCATTCGAAGCCGTTTCCGGCTTCCTCGCCGACCACGGTCTTTTGCGCCGGATCGGCAAGGTCGGTCACCGCATCGTCCATGGCGGGCAAGAATTCACCCATGCGACGCTGCTCGACGAGCGTACGCTCGATGCCTTGCATGGGCTTGAGCCGCTGGCGCCGATCCATCAGGCGATCAACCTTGAGATCGTCGGCCTTGCCAGCCGGCTTTTGCCCGAGGCCAAGCAGGTCGGCTGCTTCGATACGGCATTTCACACGGCGCGACCGGAGCTTGCCAAGATCTACGGTTTGCCTCACTCGATGTCGGAACAAGGCATAGTGTCCTATGGCTTCCACGGGCTGTCCTACAGCCATATCGCGGCGAAGCTTCGTGACCGTTATGGCGCCGTCGCCGGTGGCCGAGCGATTGTCGCCCATCTTGGCAGCGGCGCGAGCCTGTGCGCCATGAAGGCAGGGGCAAGCCTCGCCACCACGATGGGCTTTTCGACGCTTGACGGCCTGGTCATGAGCACACGCTGCGGCGCCATCGATCCTGGCGTGATCCTGTATCTTCTGCAGGATCGCAAGCTGTCACCCGACGAGTTGTCCACCTTGCTCTATGAGCGATCCGGCCTGCTCGGCGTATCCGGCGTTTCCGGGGATATGCAGACGCTGCTTGCGTCGAGAGACCCTGCGGCGGCCCGCGCCATCGATCTCTTCGTCTATCGCATCGGGCGCGAGATCGGATCGCTCACCGCTGCGCTTGGAGGCCTCGACACGCTCGTGTTCACCGCGGGCATCGGCGAGCATGCGCCTCAAATCCGCCAACGGATCTGCGAGGCCGCTGCATGGCTTGGTGTCGTTGTCGACAACGGTTTGAATCGCGGCGACGAAGCGCTTATCAGCACCCCGGATTCCAGGGTCGACATTCTTGTCATTCCGGCCGACGAGGAACGTGCGGCGGCTGCGGAACTCCTCGGCCTTTAGTGTGCTTTTCTTGCCATCCTCTCAGGATTGGTGCAGGGCGAACGGTCCGAACGGCCTGATTCCCCGATGCGCTGATCGGTCTGCGGCCATCGGCGAGCAGGCGGTAGACGCGAACCGTGCCGAGTTCGACCCGATAGGGCGCCGGCATCAGTCTGCGATGACGAAACTTGAAGCGCCCGAGGAATTTCACTGCGGCGATGAGTGGCGGCGTCAGATTGCCAGCACACGCGCCAACAATTGGCTGGCGTCTGTGCCAGGCACGCCCAGATCGCGAATGCTGCTCATATGATTTGCGCCTGCCAAGCTAGAGCGCGAAACGGCCAGTCCTTGCCGTTCCAGGTGCTCGGCAAACGCCGCAGCCTGACTATGGAAGGGAGGCGTCTCATCGCCTCCGACCGCGATCTCGACCGCCACCGAACTGTCGAAACGATGGCCGATCGGCGAAAAGCTAGTCACCTCCTCGTCAGTGAGCGCGATCTCACCGGCGAGGAAGGAGGTTTGCAAGGGCTTCAGGTCGTAAAGCCCGCCAAGCAGCATGGCTCCCTTGATGGCGGACGGCTCGCTGCTGTCGTTGAAGAGCATGGTAGCAAGATGCGCCCCCGCTGAATGACCGCTAATTGTCAGTTGCCCGGGATCGCCGCCAAAATTCGCGATCCTCTCACCTACCCACTGCCTGGCGCGGCGCACCTGGTCCACAATTGCAGCCATCCTGACGGCAGGCATCAACGCATAGCCAACGACAACCGCGATCGCTCCTGCGCTGGTGACGGTGTCGGCGACGTAAGAATAGTCGTTCTTAGAGAACATGCGCCAGTAGCCGCCGTGGATGAAGATGTGCACCGGCAACGACTCGCGTTTGCCCGGCGGGAAGAAAAGGTCCAGGGTTTCGGCGCGGTCGGGCCCATAAGCGATATCGGGGACCGTTGGGATTTTCGCCCGGGTCTCCGCGCTTTTGCGGCGAATCTCAGCGACTATGTCGTCGAATTCGAGGACGTGATCTCGAGTGCGGAACGGATCTTTGGTCATCTGTGCATTCAGATCGTCACGGCGATGTACTTCGCCTCCATGAACTCGCTTATGCCGTGCTTGTGGCCGCCCTCTCGGCCCAATCCGCTCTGCTTGACGCCGCCGAAGGGCGCCGCCGGATCCGACATCAGGCCGCGATTGAGCGCGATCATGCCGGATTCGATCTTCGATGCCACGCGCATGCCCTTGGCCAGGTCGCGGGTGTAGATATAGGCGGCGAGGCCGTATTCGGTATCATTGGCCCTGGCAATGACCTCCGCCTCATGTTCGAAGCGGCTGATCGGCGCAACGGGTCCGAAGATTTCCTCATGTGCCATGGCCGCATCAGGCGGAACGTCAGTGAGCACTGTCGGCGGATAGAAATACCCTTTCTCGACGGGCACCTCGCCGCCGCACAGGATCGTGGCGCCGCGTGCAACGGCGTCTTGTACGAGGCGATCGATCTTGCCTACGGCTTTCCTCGTGATCATCGGGCCGCATTCGGTTTCCGAATCTGTGCCCGCGCCCATTTTGAGCGCCGCCATGCGTTTACGCAGCCCTTCCGCGAAAGCGTCATGGATGCCGGCCTGAACATAGAGCCGATTGGCGGCCGTGCAGGCCTCGCCGGCATTGCGCATCTTGGCAATCATGGCGCCATCGAGCGCTGCGTCCAGATCGGCGTCGTCGAAGACGATGAACGGCGCGTTGCCGCCAAGCTCCATCGAACAGGAGATGACGTGTTTTGCCGCTTCGGCAAGAAGCACCCGGCCGACGCCGGTCGAGCCGGTGAACGATAGCTTGCGCACGCGCGCATCGGCCAGCATCGCCGCTGTCACCGGGCCTGGATTCGAGGTGGTGACGACGTTGACGACACCGGGAGGCACGCCGGCATCTTCATAGAGAGCAGCAAGCGCGTATGCTGTCAGCGGCGTCTCGCTGGCTGGCTTCAGGATGACGGTGCAGCCGGCCGCGAGCGCCGGCGCGATCTTGCGCGTCGCCATCGCCGCCGGGAAATTCCACGGCGTTATCAGAACGCAGATGCCGATGGGCTGGTAGTCGACCACGATGCGGTTTGCGCCAGACGGCGCAAGGCCGAACTCGCCGGTGATGCGAACTGCCTCCTCGGCGTTCCATCGGAAGAATTCGGCCGCATAGGCGACCTCGCCGCGCGCGTCGCGCAGGGCCTTGCCATTCTCCAGGGAAATCAACACGGCCAAGGTCTCGGCTCGTTCGGTCATCAGCTCGAAGCAGCGCCTCAGGATCTCGGAGCGGCGGCGGGGCGGGGTTTCGCGCCAGCTGGTTGCTGCCCCAGCCGCCGCCTCGACCGCAGCCGCGGCGTCGGCGAGCGTGGCGTCGGGAACTGCCGCGATCACAGCCCCGGTCGAAGGATCGGCCACTTCGATGATGCGGCGGTCGGATGAGGGTCGCCACTTCCCGCCAATGTAGAGCCCATGCGAAAATGGACTGTAGTCGGACATGTCGGAATCCTGCTCGAATAGCTCTGTGGAAATGTTCATTGGAATCGGACTCCATTCCTCACATCGTCGCGGCCGACATGTCGCCGCTATAAGCCGCCCTGACCAGACGCTGCATGGCGGGCAGGTCGAAGGGGCGGGGATTGTTCTTGATCAGCCGGTCGATGCCGAGCGCCTGTCCCGCCGTCCAGTCGATCTTGTCCTCTGGAAGGCCAAGATCAGCTAGCGTCCGAGTGATGCCGATGGCGTTGAACAGTCGCGCAACTTCCTCGATTGTGGCGTCCGCCAGCTGATCGGTGTCGCGGTCCTGGCGATGCAGGCCAAGCGCCGTGCCGATTTCGGCGATCTCCGGCGCTACCGCAGGCAGGTTGTAGGCCATCACGTAGGGGAGCATCGTCGCGACGCCCAGCCCGTGCGGCGTATGCGTGAGCGCGCCGACCGGATATTGCACGGCATGGGCGGCAGCGGTTCCGGCAGTGCCGAAGGCGCAGCCGGCGGCGAGCGCGCCCATCATGACATCGGCGCGCGCGTCCTCGTTCGACCCGTCGTGATAGGCGGTCTCGAGGCTGCGGCCCAAAAGCCTGATCGCCAGCAGCGCGAAGTGATCCGTCAATGCGCTCTTGCCGATGAAGACGTGTTTTTGCGGCAGATCGGCATCGGCGCTGCGTCTTGAAGCCGTGAAGGCTTCGATGGCATGGGTCAGCGCATCGGCGCCTGCGATGGCGGTCAATGACCGCGGGCAGGTTGCCGTCAGGTCGGGGTCACAGAGCGCAACCGCGGCAATGAGGTGGGGGCTGGAGATACCGACCTTGAGCGTGCGCTCAGGGTCGGAAATCACGGCGACCGGGGTCACTTCGGAGCCGGTGCCGGCCGTGGTCGGTACTGCAATGACAGGAAGAGTGGGACCCGGCACCTTGAACTCACCATAATAGTCCTGGAGCTTGCCGCCATGGCTGAGCAGCAACGCGGCGCATTTGGCCATATCCAGGCAACTGCCGCCACCGATGCCGATCACCATGTCCGGCTTGAAGCTCTTTGCTTCCGCAATACAGGCGCCGACGCTGTCGCGAGGCACGTCAGGCAAGGTCCGGTCGTAGACGAGTACGTCGATCTGGGCAGTTTTCAATCCATCGAGGATTTCAAGGAACTCAGGCGTTCCGGCGAGGCGTTCGTCCGTGCAGATGAATGCGCGCCGGCCATATCGACCGGCAATGGCAGGCAGCGCATGGCGCTGGCCTTTGCCGAAGAGAATTTCGCGCGGCAGGCGCACGGCTGCAAACAAGGTCATGGATTGAGATCTTTCAAACAAAGCGATCGGCCAAAGTGGCAGGTTCGTCGCCGACCTGCCTTGGCAAGTTCCCCGGGTTCAGCTTTCGTGGCGGTCCGGGGTCGCGCCAAGCGCGGCGCAGATCCAGAAAGCGTCCCCAGCCCATCCCGTTCATATCCTCTATAAAATCGTATAGGATATCGTATTGAATTGACCGAAGCATCGTGTTAGGGCTTGCTCGTGTCAAGAGGCAAAACGATGCACGACCCGGATATGACCGTCGATAACGAAGCCCGCGCGAGTGGCCGCATCCAGCGGGCCAACAGTCTGGCTGGAGATGTCTATGAGGCGATCTTCGCGCAATTGATGTCGCTGAGGATCCCCCCGGGATCGCGGATAACCGTCGACAATCTCGTCAGAGAGTTCAACGTTTCTCACACACCTATCCGCGAGGCCCTCGGCCGGCTGGAAGGTGAAGGGCTGGTGTTGAAGACCCATTTGATCGGTTATCGCGCCGCTCCGCAGATCACGCGGCGCCGGTTCGACGAGCTCTATGAACTGCGGCTTCTGCTTGAGCCCGCCGCCGCGGCCAAGGCTGCGGCAACCTTGGACGAGGAGCGCCTTGCGGCCCTGCAGGAGGCAGCGGGCGTGATGGCCCGGCGGGTGGGGAAGGACGAGCGCCTGCGCTATGCCAACTTCGCGCGGCAGGATGCGATCTTTCACGACAAGATCATGGAGTTCGCGCAAAACGAGCTCATCCGCGAGACGCTGAACCACCAGCATACGCACTTCCACATCTTCCGCCTGATGTACCACTCACGCGTCACCGAAGAGGCGCTGGACGAACACGAGGCGATCCTCGCTGCCTTCGCCGCGGGCGACGTCGATGCCGCCGCAAAGGCCATGCGAGTGCACATCGAGAATTCGCGGGACCGGCTCCTGCCAGCTTTCGAGTAACCGCAGGCCAATGCCAAGGAATGCTTCCCAGACTCCCCCGTTCCGAATTTCGTAACGCAGCCAAGGCGTTCACGCGCCTTGGTACCTCCAAGTCGAGAAGGAAAAGTCATGCCAGCCAAGAAGATACTGATGCTGACCGGTGAGTTCACCGAGGAATACGAAATCTTCGTCTACCAACAGGCGATGGAGGCAGTCGGCCATACCATCCACGTTGTCTGTCCCGACAAGAAGGCCGGGGACCTTATCAAGACCTCGCTTCACGACTTCGAGGGCGACCAGACCTACACCGAGAAGCTCGGTCACTATGCGTTGATCAACAAGACGTTCTCCGACGCGGAGAAACAGCTCGACCAGTACGACGCCGTTTATTGCGCCGGCGGGCGCGGGCCGGAATATATCCGCACCGATAAGCGCGTTCAGGCCATGGTGCGCCATTTCCACGAAGCCAAGAAGCCGATCTTCACCATCTGCCACGGCGTTCAGATCCTGGTGGCGGTCGACG
Organism: Mesorhizobium sp. WSM4832; assembly: GCF_055811115.1. Classification (NCBI taxonomy): domain Bacteria; kingdom Pseudomonadati; phylum Pseudomonadota; class Alphaproteobacteria; order Hyphomicrobiales; family Phyllobacteriaceae; genus Mesorhizobium; species Mesorhizobium sp. WSM4832. The sequence goes on from NZ_JBVVQH010000010.1 coordinate 9,485, forward strand.
GCGTCGTACGCGGCAAGAAGGTCGGGGCGCTAGGGGCCTGCGAGCCGGAAGTGACGCTTGCCGGGGGCACCTATATCGACCTGTCGCCAACGGAGGCCTACGTGGACGGGACGATGGTTTCCGCGAAAGGTTGGACAGCTCTTGCCGCCTTTATACGAGAGTGTCTGAAGGTGCTCGGCACGGAAATCCGGCACGGCTAGCGAAATGGGCGGGTACTTGGAGCGAATGGTGTTCTATCCCGGAATTCGTCGCTCCAAGTACATCCAACGGTCCGCCGCTCGCCGCAGATGATCCATGCGCTAATTCTCAATTCTCGATGCGTTTTGTCCTACGCCACTCCTCATACTCTGCGCGGGCATCGTCATGCAGCGGATAGTAGCGTTGCAAGGGTGCGCCCTGCATCAGCTTCTCTCGTGAGAACTCCTCCCAATCGTGGTGCTTCTGCGATTCCTCGATGACCTTCGGAGCCATTGAGACGGGTACCACCACCACCCCGTCGTCATCGGCGACGATGATGTCGCCCGGGATCACGGTGACGCCGCCGCAGGCGATCGGAACGTTGACCGCGTTGGGGTAGATGCTCGTCTGCACATGATAGTTCGGCGTCCAGCCGCGCAGCCATAGCGGCAGATCGAGCTTTTCGACATTGGGCCGGTCGCGCATGCAACCGTCGATGACGATGCCGGCGCCGCCTCTGCCCTTGAAATAGGTCGACATCATATCGCCGAAGACGCCCGAGCTCATGTCGCCGCGCGCATCGACCACCACCACGTCACCTTGCTGCGCATGATAGAGAACGTGCCGGTGCAGTTGCGTCTCGGGATCGGCATATTCTCCCTCACTGAACAGGTCCGGCCGCTGCGGCAGGAACTGCAGCGTCAGCGCCGGCCCGACGATCGACTTGCCATGGTTCTGCGTCACCGGGCCGACCATGTGGGGATTGCGGAAACCCATGTGGCCCAGCGTGCCGGCAACCGTCGCGGCGCCGATCTCCCTCAGCGCGTCGATCAGGTCCTTGGGCGGCCGGGTGATGTCGGGAATATGCGTCATGATGGACTCCGGTTGAATGGAACTACCAGTTGGTGACAGAACCGTCGCGGCGCCTGAGGTGAGGCGCCTCCCAGAAACGGAAACTCTGCGCCTGGACCGCCACTTCGTTGACCTCGACGCCGAGCCCCGGCAAATCGCCGACCGGATAGTCGGTCCCGTCGAGCCGCGGCTGCATGGGGAACAGCTCCGAATTGTCGAAGCCCAGCTTCCTTTCCGGCGCCCTGGTTTCGAGCCAAGCGAAGTTGGGCACCGCGGCGGCGAGATGCACGGTTGCGGCGGTGCATACCGGACCGAGCGGATTGTGCGGCATCAGGTCCACATAATGCGCCTCGCTCCAGCCGGCGACTTTCATTGCCTCGGTGAGCCCGCCGACATTGCAGACATCGAGCCGGTTGAACTGATGGATGCCGCGCTCGATGTAGGGCAGGAACTGCCACTTGCCGGCGAATTCCTCGCCGATGGCAAAGGGGATGTCCGTCATCGTGCGCAGGGATTCGTAGGCCTCCGGCGTCTCGTCCCTTATCGGCTCCTCGAGGAAATCAAGCACGCCGCGGCCGAGCTTGTTGCAGAAGCTCGCTGCCTCCGCCACCGACAGCCGATGATGGTAGTCGATGCCGAGGACGGCGTCGTCGCCCAGCGCCTCGCGCGCCTTGTTCAGCATGTTGGCGGTGGCGCCGATCGACTCGCGAGGCTCGAAGACGTCCTTGCTGTTTTGCCCCAAAGGGAAGAAGCGGATCGCCTGCCATCCTTGGGTGCGCAATTCACCAGCCCGTTCGATGGCCGCATCGCCCTCGAGCTCGTCTCCGGTCGAGGCGAAGGTGGGAATGCGGTCGCGCTGCTTGCCGCCGAGCAGTTCGTAGACCGGCACCCCCAGCGCCTTGCCCTTGATGTCGTGAAGGGCGATGTCGATTGCCGAAATCGCCGCCTGCAGAACGCGCCCGCCTTCGAAATACTGGCTACGATAGAGCTCCTGCCAGATCCGGCCGATCTGCATGGCGTCGCGGCCGATGAGAAACTCGCGATAATGTTCGAGCGCGCCGGCCACGGCCTTCTCGCGGCCGCTCAAGCCGCTCTCGCCCCAGCCGAAGATACCCTGGTCGGTCTCGACCTTGACAAGCATCTGGTTGCGCGTCCCCACCCACACCGGATAGGGCTTGATCGCGGTGATCTTAAGCTTCTCAGTCATCCAGCCACCCCACGAACCGCCTGCCTCAGTCGGCCTTGAGGGCCATTTCTGTTTCGGCGTCGAACAGATGCATCCGCTCCTGGTCGAACTCGAGCCAAATCTGCTCGTCGGGCGCGACGGCAATGGTCGGGGGCACGCTGACATTGACGATGGCGCCGGACAGGAACGCCTGCACGAAGGTGACGTCTCCGGTCGGCTCAACCGTGTAGGCCTTGGCCGGAATGGTGCCAGGGATAGAACTCTTGTGCAGCTTGATCGTCGAATGGCGTGCGCCGAGCACGATCTTCCTGGCGGTCGCTCCCTGGACCTTGCGTGCGTTGGGTTGCGACAGCGCGAGGCTCCAGCCTTCAGCGCTCGTCAGAACGGTGTCACCGTTAGCCGTCGATGCCTCCAGCGGAATAAGGCTCATCGCCGGGCTGCCGATGAAGCCGGCGACGAACATGTTCACCGGATGGGCAAAGACCTGCGCCGGCGTATCGTATTGCTGCAGATAGCCGCCGTTCATCACCGCCATCCTGTCGGCCATGGTCACGGCTTCGAGCTGGTCGTGCGTCACATAGATGATCGTCGCCTTGAGGTCCTGGTGGAAGCGCTTGATCTCCGAGCGCATCTGCACGCGCAGCTTGGCGTCGAGATTGGAGAGCGGCTCGTCCATCAGGAACACCGCTGGATCTCGAACGAGGGCGCGGCCGAGGGCCACGCGCTGCTGCTGGCCGCCCGAAAGTTCGCGCGGCTTGCGCTCGAGCAACTGCGTCATATCGAGCACGCGGGCCGCTTCCTTGACCTTCCTGTCGATCTCGTCCCTGGGGAGCCTGCGCATTTGCAGCGGAAACGCCAGGTTCTTGTAGACCGATTTCTGCGGGTAAAGCGCGTAGTTCTGGAAAACCATCGCGATGTCCCGGTCCTTGGGGTCGAGGTCGTTGACCACGCGCTCCCCGATGACGATGTCGCCCGATGTGACCGAGGTCAGACCCGCGACGAGATTGAGCGTGGTTGTCTTGCCGCAGCCCGAAGGGCCGACGAGCGCGACGAACTCGCCGTCATTGACCGTCAGCGAAACGTTGTTGACAGCTTTGAAGCTGCCATAGGTCTTGACGAGATCTTTGAGGACCACGTGGGCCATCGGCAGCAGCTCCTAGTGCTTGACCGCGCCTTCCGTGAGGGCGCGTACGAAGTATCGTTGCAGGACGAGGAACAACACGACGACCGGCACGCTCATCATGAAGCTTGCCGCCATCAGGCCTGGAAAGTCGGTCGTGTTTTCCGAGAAGAAGCGCTGGATGCCGACCGGCAGGGTCAGCTGTTCGTTCTTGGAGAGGAAGGTGTAGGCGTAGATGTACTCGTTCCACGCGCCGATGAAGGAATAGATCGCGGTGGCGATGATGCCCGGCGTCGAGAGCGGCATCACGATCAGGATGAACGCCTGGAATCGCGTTGCGCCGTCGATGCGCGCCGCCTGTTCGAGCTGCACCGGGATGTTGTCGTAGAAGCCCTTGAGCAGCCAGATCGCCAGCGGCAGGCCAAAGGTGAGATAGGTGAGAACGAGCGAGCCATGCGTGTTCACCAGCCCGAGTGCGCGCATCAGGATGAATAGCGGCACGAGAAAGATGACCGCCGGGAACATGTTGCGCAGCAACACCGCGAAGAACAGGAAATTCCGCCCAGGGAAGGTGAAGCGCGAAAACGCGTAGGCTGCCGGAACCGCCACGATCACCGAAAGGATCGTCGTGGCGGTCGACACGACAAGACTGTTCCAGAAAAAGCGCAGGAAGTCCTGGCCGACGCTGTTTTGCGGATCGAGCAGCTTCTGATAGCTGGAAAGGTTAGGCTGATCGGGCCACCATTGCGGCGGAAATTGCATTGCCGCGAAGCCGGACTTGATCGAGGTGAGCAGCATCCAGATCATCGGCAACGCGGTGTAAAGCAGCATGAAGGCGAGGAAGATGCGCCCGCCCCACCGCCATCCGTCGATTCGCATGCGGCGACGGGCCTGGTTTCGAGGGGCCGTCTCGGCAATCGTGCTCATGCGCTCCCATCCTTCCGCTCGTTGCCGCTCAGCGCGCGGACGTAGAAGTAGCCCAGCGTCATCAGGATGAGGAACAGAAGTACCGAGTAGGCCGACGCCACCCCCCAGCGCTGCCGGCCGAAGGCGAGCTCATAAATGTGAGTAATCCAGATATGCGATGCGTTCGACGGCCCGCCGCCGGTCATGATCCAGGGGATGATGAAGGAGTTGAAGTTGGCCACCGCGAGCAGCAGGATCGTCACCGTCGAGACGTTTCTCAAATGCGGGAAAGTGACGTGCCAGAAGCGCTGCCATGCGTTGGCCCCGTCGACTTTCGCGGCGCGCAGCAGCTGGTCGGGGATCGTCTGCAGGCCGGCCATCATCATGATCATGGCAAACGGGAACTCGCGCCAGATATTGACGACGATCAGGGAGGGCAGCACGGTGCTGACGCTGTCGATGAAATTCGGCGGCCGGTCGGCCAGTCCGAGACCGACCAGCACGGCGCCGATGACCCCGAAATCCGAATGGTAGATCCATTTCCAGATATAGGAGGCGGCGACCGCGCTGATGACCCAGGGAATGATCAGGATGGCGCGCAAGACACCCCGGCCGACAAAGTCGCGATGGAGCGCCAGCGCGGCGGCAAAACCCAGGACAAAGGAGATGAAAGTGGATCCCAGAGTCCAGATCATGGTGTTCAAGGTGACCCGCCAGAACACCTGACTGGTCAGGATGGCCGTGTAGTTGTCGATGCCGATGAAGGTCTTGTCGCGGAGCTGCAGGCCGGGCGGCGTGTTGAAGAAGGACAGCTCGATCGTGTAGTAGATCGGGTAGGCAATCACGATCAGCATCACCGCGATTGCGGGAAGCACATACGCGTAATCGGCGCGATGCTTCCAGACCTTCCGGAGCACGCCGGACCTGGCGGATCGCAATCTTCGACGAGCCTCGGCCTTGCCGGTCACGATCGTCACTGTGGCGTGCCCTTGTTCTCGGGAGGAACCGGCCGCGCTCCTGGCGCAGCCGGTCGGATCGTCGGTCAGGCCGGGACTAGAGTCCGCCGCCCATCAGGTCTTTCACCTTCTTGGCAGCGTCATCCGCCGCCTGGTCGACGGTCATTGCTCCGGTGAGGGCATTCTGCAGCATGTCCGGGATGATGATGTTCATGATCTCGGGAGACTGCGGCAGCGCCGGGAACGGGATGCCGTATGGCAGCATCGAGGTCGTGACGTCGAGGAACTTGATGTTGTCCAGACGTTCCTTCATCCATTTGGTCTTGAAGCCGTTGAGATTGCCGGGGTTCGAGCCGGCATAGGCCATCTTCAGCGACCATTCGGGGCTCGTCCACATGCAGATGATGGCCTTTGCAGCCGGCTCGTCCACCTTGCCGCCCTCGACATATTCGGGCTTCAGGATGTGAATGTTCGAGCCGCCGAACACGACGGCGCGCTTGCCGTCGGGGCCGGTCGGAATCAGGCCGTAGCGCATGTTGTCGATGACGGTCTGTGCCTTGTCCTTGTCGGTGCCCGTCGCCTTCTTCTGGAGGTCGAGCATGACGTTGTAGTCGGACGGGTGCGAGATCATCATGCCGAGCTGGCCGGCGAGAAACAGCGGCTGGTTGTCGGCCTGCTGGTTCGTGAGTGCGGAAACCGGAACCGATTTGTCGCGAACATACATGTCGTACGAGGCTTGCAGCGCCGCCTTGCTCTGCTGGCTGTCGAGCTCGATCTGCTTATAGGTCGGGCTCGCCGCGGTCTCATCGAAGACGCCGCCGCCATAGGCCCACAGCTGCGGCATGAAGCGGTATGGCGTGTTGCCGGCATTCTTGCGCGCCACGAGGCCGTAACCGGCAATGCCGAGCTTGTCGTGGATCTGCTTGGAATATTTTACGACGTCGTCCCAGGTTGCCGGAGCCTTGTCCGGATCGAGGCCCGCACGCTTGAAGATGTCGGCATTCCAGATGAAGGCCATCGTCTCGTTGTTGGTCGGAATGCCGTAGGTCACGCCGTCCCAGGTCACGGCTTTCATGGCGCCGGGCCAGAAATCCTCGGTCGAATAGCCTACGTCCTCGGGCTTCAGCGGCTGCAGATAGCCCTTTGAGGCGAACTCGGTGCCACCCAGGATTTGCAGGCGGACCGCCATCGGCGCGGCATTGCCAAGGAGCGCTGTGCGGAACTTGTCGAGCAGATCATTGTAGGTGAGGGCTTGTTCTTCGAGCTGGATGTTCGGATAGGTTTTGCGGAAGGTCTCGAAGAAATCCTTGTAGTACTGGCGTAGAAGGTCGGGGTCACCCTCGAACACGCCCTGATACCAGAAGGTCAGCCGCCCCTTATAGTCGAGCGGGGTGACCTTGGCGCAATCGGCCGCCGTGTCGAATTCCTGCGTGCCCGCAATAGAGCGCACATATTCCGGCGACCACTTGCTCAAGTCGACCGGCGGCGCGCCTAGCGCCGGCGCGGCCATCAACGATGCCGTTAACGCAGTTGAGACAGCGCCGCGCAGGACGGCACCGCCGAGCGTAATCCTCGTCATAGGTATCCTCCAGTTTCTCTCCCGTGCCGCTTTGCGTCGAGGCAAGCGGTCCTTGCTCGTTCGACCGAGGGGATATTTCCCCGCTCTAATGTATCCCTTCGATCACTTTGTACGTTTTCAGATCACAGTTTACCTGTCAACGCGAAGAATCGTACATTGTTTTATCGATGTCGAGCGTGATATAGGGCGGAGGGTGTATTGACTTGGGGGAGCTGGCTTTGGCCGAGACGAGCGATTTTAAAGCGGAGCCACCTGCGGGGATTGACCCCATCGGAGCCTCCAGCGAGGGCGCCTCGCTTTATGAACTGATCAGGGAGGACATCATCGAAGGACGGCTAGCCGCGAACGAACGGCTTGTGGTCGCCGATCTAGCGCGGCGACACGGCACCTCGACCAACCCGGTTCGCGAGGCCCTGCAATTGTTGCGCGGGGAGGGCTTTGTCATCTTCAGCCCCAACCGCGGGGCGCGCGTGCGGCCCATAGACCAGGACTTTGTCCGGGATATCTACGAGATCGGCGTCCTGATCGAACCGGCCTTGACACGCTGGTTCGTGAACATGGCAACTCACGAGGACATCGCCGAGCTCGAGCGTCTTCAGGGCCTGATCGAAGAGAACAATTTTGCCGACACGTTCAGGCACAGTGAGCTCGATACCGCCTTCCACACCGTAATGTACCAGCGGCACTATAACCGCCATGCGGCGGAGCTCTGGTGGAAGCATCGTGAGGTGTTAAGGGCGGTCAGCCGGCGGTTCAGTTTCACGCTCGCCAGACGCGCCGCGATCATTCGCGAGCACCGCGAGCTCATCGCGCATGTAAAGGCCGGAGAAGCCGACAAGGCGGCCGAACTCATTTCCCGCCATGTCGAGGGTTCCGGCCGGCATGTGCTCGAACACATGCGTGCGCGCATTGCGGCTCGAGCCGGATAGCCGATCCGCAACATCATCATCCTGGCCATTTCACAAAAAGGGTAGTTGAGATGAAGATCACGAGCATTCGGCCATGGCTGATCAAGTCCGATGCGTCCTATTGGGGCGAGTACCTGTTCGTCGAAGTGGCAACCGACGAGGGGGTGAGTGGCTGGGGGGAGATCACCACCACCACAAAGCTCGCCAACCGCGCTCTCTGCACCATCCTGCGGCAGATCGGCATCGCCGTGACAGGCGAGGATCCGGCCCGGATCGAATATCTCTGGCACAAGATTTTCCGCAGCTTCACCTATATGGGCAGCCGGGGCGCTGCCGTCGAATGCGTGAGCGCCATCGACATAGCCCTTTGGGACATCCGGGGCAAAGTCCTCGGCAAGCCGATCTACGAGCTGCTGGGCGGACCGGTGCGCGATGAGATCGCGCTCTACACCCATCCCAACCAGGCCAAGTTCACCAGCAAGGACGCTGTGGTCCGCGAAATCCGGGACATCGTCGAGTCCGGGCACACTGGGCTCAAGTTCGATCCTTTTCCCCACCAGGGCCGCAGCCTCGACGGCGTGTCCCGCGAACAGCGGGACGGCTACCTCGACGGCAGCATGACCCGCAAGGACGAACGCGAAGCAGCCGAGCTCACGGCCCTGATCCGCGAAACGGCGGGGCCCGACGTCGACATCCTCATCGATGCGCATGGCCGCTTCGACGTTCCCACCGCCATTCGCCTCTGCCGGAGCCTCGAGGAAGCCGGCAAGATCGACTGGTTCGAGGAGCCCTGTCCGCCCGAGAGCCTCAACGCGCTCAAGCAGGTGCGTGAGAAGGTTAGCGCTGCCATCTCGTGGGGGGAGCGCGGCCACACCAAGTGGGATTTCGTGCCTGTGCTGGAGAGCAAGCTCGCCGACTACATCATGCCCGACGTCACCTGGACCGGTGGCATCACCGAGCTCAAGAAGATTTCCGCCCTGTGCGAAGCTTACTATGTGCCGGTCTCGCCGCATGACGCCGCCGGACCGATCAACGTGGTCGCGGGAGCGCAGGTGATGATGACGGTTCCCAACTTCTACAAGCTCGAGACGTCGGAATGGAACCTGGGCAAATACGATCACCTCATCGACACCCCGCTCGACGTCGCGAATGGCAGCCTCAGGCTGACGTCGAAGCCGGGTCTCGGTGTCGAGATGAACCGCGACTACCTGCAGGCTCACGAGATCGAGCTGGGCTAGCAACGCTCAATGCCGGCGGGGGCTTAAATCTCATCGACCAAAACGAGGACAGTCATGCCAAAGACGGGTGGAGCCGATGAGGCCCTCAATCGGGTGAACACGAATTCCAAGCCGTCCGATCTTCGCATCACCGACATGCGGGTGGCCGAAATCGTCGGGGCGCCGTTCACCTCGGCGCTGCTCAAGATCTACACCAACCAGGGCATCGTCGGACTTGGCGAGGTGCGCGACGGCGCCAGCGCCACCTACGCGCTGATGCTGAAGAGCCGTTTGCTTGGCGAGAACCCTTGCGACATCGACCGCCTGTTTCGCCGGATCAAGCAATTCGGTGGGCACGGCCGGCAAGGGGGTGGCGTCTCGGCGGTCGAAATCGCGTTGTGGGATCTCGCCGGCAAGGCCTATGGCGTCCCGATCTACCAGATGCTCGGCGGCAGGTTTCGCGAAAAGGTGCGTGTCTATTGCGATACCGACGCCGAAAGACCGAGCGGGACCGAGACCGGCAAGCGCCTCAAGGAACGCATGGACCGCGGCTTCACCTTCCTGAAGATGGACCTGGGCTTGATGCAGATCGCCCATGTCCCGGGCGCGGTGGTCGCGCCCGCCGGTGTTCTCGAAGGCTTTTACGCCAACCCACGCGGCCGCGGCGGTTCGTTCGAGGAGCGCAAGGCACGCAATCTCGCCTACGATGCGCAGAACGTGCCGCACCCGTTCACAGGCCTGCATTTCACCGAAATGGGGATAGACCTGCTCGAGCAGTATATCCACGAGGTTCGCGAGGTTATCGGCTACGAGATACCCTTAGCCATCGATCATGTCGGCCACATCTCGCTGCAGGACGGCATCCGCCTCGCCCGGCGCATCGAAAAATACGTCCCCGCCTGGCTCGAGGATGTGATTCCCTGGCAGTACACCGATCAGTACCGGCAGCTGCAGCAAGCGACCTCGGTGCCGATCTGCACCGGCGAGGACATCTATCTCAAGGAAGGCTTCGAGCCCTTGCTCAGGAGCGGCGGCCTCTCCATTATTCATCCGGACCTGCTCACCAGCGGCGGCATCCTGGAAACCAAGAAGATCGGCGATATGGCGCAGGATCACGGCGTCGCGATGGCGATCCATATGGCTGAAAGTCCGATCGCCGCGATGGCCGCCGCGCATGTCGCCACCGCGACTGAAAACTTCATGGCGCTCGAATACCACTCCGCCGATGTCGACTGGTGGGACGATATCGTCACCGGCCTTCCCAAGCCGCTTGTGAAGGACGGCTTCATCACCGTTCCGGACAGACCGGGTCTGGGCATAGACGATGTGGTCGACGAGGTGATCAGCCAGCATCTGCAGCCCGGTGTCACGGGGATATGGCAATCCACCGAGCATTGGGACAATGAATATAGCTGGGACAGGACCTGGAGTTAGCCCAGCCCTTGCCCTCATTCCCCCAGGCTCACAGGGCCACCGACCGACCATTCGTGTCGACCTCTCTCAAGGGAGAGGCGAAGAAAGAAACGGACGAAACCATGATCTACGAACTGCGTATCTATGACTGCCTGCCGGGCAGGCTGCCGGCTTTGCTCAAGCGCTTTTCCGACCAAACGCTGGCCATCTGGGAGAGGCATGGCATCCGCCAAGCCGGGTTTTTCACCACGGCGATTGGCGAAAACAGCAATCGCCTCACCTATTTCCTCGCCTGGGAATCGCTGGCCGAGCGTGAGGCGAAATGGGGGGCTTTCGTCACCGATCCGGCATGGCACAGGGCCCGGGACGAGTCTGAGCGCGACGGGCAGATCATTGCCAATATCAGTAGCCAGATGCTCACGCCGACAGCTTTCTCGTCTGTGAAATAGGACTGCGCCATGAAGATCACCGACCTGCGTTGCGCCGTCATCGGCAAGCATCCGATCGTCCGCGTCGTGACCGACGAGGGCCTCTACGGCCTGGGCGAGGTCGAGTTCACCAAGACCTACCTGAAGCCCTTTGTGCTGCATTTCCGAGAGGCGCTGATCGGCGAGGACCCGACTGACGTCGAGCGCGTGATGCTGAAGATCCGCCAGCGCGGCTCCTTCAAGCCCTATGGCGCGGCGGTGAGCGCCATCGAACATGCGCTGTGGGACATTGCCGGCAAGGCCGCGGGCGTGCCGGTCTATAAGCTGCTCGGCGGCAAGGTGCGCGACAAGGTGCGCGTCTACAACGGCTCGATCCGCCGGAAACGCGCGGGCGACCGGCCGGAGGATTACGCCGCCGACGTCAAATGGATGATGGAGCAGCCGCAGAACTTCTTCATGGTCAAGCAAGGCATCTCGTTCCACTCCAACATGAAGGACACCGTCGAGGGCTTCCACTACGGCGTGACGCAGAAGAAGGCCGGCTATCACGGCGCCATGGATCAGGGCATGATCAGTGAGCGCGGTTTCAATCACATGCTCGACTGCGTGATTGCGATGAAGGAGGTGCTGGGCGACAGGGTAAGCCTGGCGCTCGACTGCGGTCCGGGCTGGATGCTGCCCGATGCGATCAAGTTCGCCCGCGCGGTCGAGAAGTACAATTTGATGTGGCTCGAGGACATGCTGACCGGCGACTATGTGCCATGGGTCAATCCGCAGGCCTACCGCGAGCTGACCACCTCAACCTCGACGCCGATCCACACCGGCGAGCAGATCTACCTGCGACATAATTTCAAGGAATTGATCGAGACGCAGGCTGTGCGGGTCATTGGCCCCGATCCTGCCGATATCGGCGGCATTGCAGAGCTCAAATGGGTGGCCGAGCACGCCTACATGCACTCGATCCTGATGGCCCCGCACGGCACCGCGAACGGCCTGCTCGGCCTCGGCGCGCTGATCAATGTCTGCGCCACCTTGCCCGCCAACTACGTCGCCTTCGAATATCCGAGCGCCTCCGACCCGTGGTGGGAAGACCTTGTGATCGGCCTGCCGGCCCAGATCGTGAAGGACAGCATGGTGGATCTGCTGGAAGCGCCGGGGCTGGGCCTCGATATCGATGCCGAGGCGGCTCGGAAGTATCTCCAGGAAGAGGACGCGGGCTTCTTCGACTGAACCATCCTCCAGCCTACTTGACGCTGCAGGTCCGGGCATCGATCAGGTCACTGTGTCCGCCAGTCATACTCCTGCCGGAACCCAAGGACGTCGCGCAGCTTCCGATTTGAGATAGGTCCCTCGAACACGTCCATGGCGCGTGTGACGGGTATGTTGGGTGCATGCTTGTTGAGAAACTCCGCCGTCGGCATCTCAGCCACGATGTTGTCGTTGACGGCGTTGAATATCTGGAAACCCAAACCGTCCTTCGCGATACACAGATCGACGATCTGGCCAAGATCCCGCGCATCCATATAGGTCCAGCCATCGCGCCGCCGTTTGGAAGCGTCGGCCAGGAATTCCGGGAAGCGGGCATAGTCCTGCGGTTCGACGACGCCGCCGATCCGCAGCGCATAAATGTCGGCTCCAGTGCGGGAAGCGAACGAGCGCGCGATCTTCTCGCCCAGCACCTTGGAAAGACCATAGCTGTCGGTCGGATCGACGTCGTAATCTTCATCCACCGGAAACGACGTGAAATCGCGATCGCCTTCGGCGAAGCACACGCCATAGACTGTTTCGCTGGAGGCGGTGACGATCTTGCGGATGCCGAGCTTGGTGGCGGCCTCGATCACATTGTAGGTCGACTGCACATTGGCGGCGAACATGGCGTTGTCCGGCCGCAGGAATATTCGCGGCAGCGCCGCGAAATGGACCACGGCGTCGACGGGGCCGCGGCCCTTTCCGCCAAAATACTCGCCGAAACCGAAATGCAGCGTCAGCGCATTATAGGTTTCGCCTGCGTCTGCAAGATCGGTAACGACAGTATCCACGCCGGGCACGTCAAGCGGCGTCAGGTCGAGGTTCAGAACCTGATGTCCACGTTTGAGCAGGTAGGGTATGACGTGACGGCCGATCTTGCCGCTGCCACCGGTGAAAATGATCCGCTTGCCCATGGTTCCTCCAACGGACTTCGTCGAGCGAAAATCTGGCCAAAGACTCGCGCCCGGTCAAAAGCTGCCCAGTCCCGCGCTATTCAAAGACGCCGTAGCCGGGCACGGCATATCTGTGAACGCCGTCCATGTTGAGTTCGACGCCGATGCCGGGTGCTTCGGGCACGACAATGTGACCATCCAGAACGATAGACTTGGCCCCATCCGGCAGGCGCACATAGCTGTCCCACGCTTCGCGCTCCTCGAGAGCATGCCACTCCAGCACGAGGAAGTTGGGAACGCTCGCACAGACATGGCATGTCGCCATTGTGCCGAGCGGCGTCGACACGAGGTGCGGCGCGAACGGCACGTAATACATCTCAGCGAGATTGGCGATCTTGCGGCTTTCCGCGAGACCGCCGCATTTGGGCACGTCCGGCATGACGACGTCGGCGCCATAATTCTGGAACAACTCACGAAAGCCCCAGCGCAGGTAGAGATTTTCGCCGACACAGATCGGGGTCTTGGTTCGCATGCGGATCTGCTTCAGGGCCTCGACATTTTCCGCCGGAACAGGCTCCTCCAGCCACAGAAGGTTGAAGCGCTCCATCTCCCCCGCAATGCGGCTGGCACTGAGCACGTCGTAGCGCGCATGCAGGTCGATACAGAGATCGATGTCAGGACCGATCGCGTCGCGCACCGCGGCCACGCGTTCCACCATGAAGCGCAGTTCCGCGCCGTTGATGGTGTGGTTTGCCGCGTCGAACTTTGCCGGATGGCGCAAATTGTCGATGTCGAATTTCAGCGCCGTAAAGCCCTCGTCCACCATGCGGCGGGCGCGCGCCGTGCATCCTTGCGGCGAACCGGCTTCGTCATCGCCGTCACCGCAATCGGCATAGAGCCTGATGCGGTCGCGAAACTTGCCGCCGAACATGCGGTAGAGCGGCTGGCCAGCAGCCTTCGCCGCTACGTCCCACAGCGCCATTTCAAGCCCGGTCAGCGCGATGAGAAAGACGCCTGCCTGCGCACCGGAAAACACATGGTCGCGGCGGATCTTGTCCCAGCAATATTCGACGTTGCGGGGATCCTGTCCGATGAGTTCCGACTTCAATTCCGAAATAAGGCCGACGATAGCGGCCGCGCCCGCATCCGGATTCGCCTCACCGTAACCGGAAATGCCGGCGTCCGTGTCGATACGGATCAGGGTCGCCTTGCCGTGGTAGGCCACGACCGCCGTCTTGATGTCCACGATCTTCACCGAACCCTCCTCCAATAATGGCGCACCGCGCTTTCAAACATAAGATACAGACCACATCCAACTTGTCCGATGAGCATATAAGATGAAGGGATAGGGCGTAAACCCTCCTCTGAACGATTATGCGGAAAAGGCGCATTGAGCTCCGAAGTGCTTAAATAGCCGAGAATTTTGCCCTTCCGGTCAAAGGTTTCAAATAGCCTGAAGCTACTTGTTAGACGAGCATATAAGCGTATAAATAGGTTGCCGGCAGGGCGGCAAGCCAGGCCACCGCGTGACGGAAATAAGGAGGAGCAGGATGCAACAGCGACAGCTAGGATCGTCGCCGGTCAAGGTGTCGGAAATCGGCCTGGGAACTTGGGGTATGTCCGGGGCATTTTGGGGCGCGGCCAATGACCCGGAGTCGATCCGGGTGATTCGACGCGCCTTGGAGCTTGGCATCACGCTGATCGACACGGCCGAAGCCTATGGACATGGTCATGCCGAGGAGGTCGTCGGCAAGGCGCTGGCCGGCCACCGCGACAAGGCGATCGTCGCGACCAAGGTTGCTCCAAACCATCTCGAACCGGCAGCGATAGAGGCGGCGCTAGACGGTTCGCTGAAGCGGATGCAGACGGATTATGTCGACGTCTATTTTGTCCACTGGCCGAATTCGGATTTTCCCATCGGCCCGACAATGGAGATGATGGAGAGGCTGCGGTCGTCGGGGCGGATCAAAGCCGTCGGCGTTTCCAACTTCAGCACGGCCGATATGGACAGCGCGCGCCAGCACGGCGTGATCGATGTGCTTCAGCCTCCCTATAATATGCTTTGGCGCGAAGTGGAGGCGGAAACTCTGCCCTATTGCCGCAAGCACAATATCGGCGTCATGCCCTATAGCGGTCTTGCCCAAGGGCTGCTCACCGGCCTGCTCTCGCCCGAGACCAAATTCGTCGAGGGAGACGAGCGGCGCACCACCGTGCTGTTCCAACCCGGCACCTACGAGCGAGCCGTTGGCGCCGTCGATGCCCTCAAGCCAATAGCGGCGAAATACGGCAAGACGCTACCGCAGCTTGCGATCCAATGGCTCACCAGCAGGACGGGTGTGAGTTCGCCCCTTGTGGGCGCGCGGACGGTCGAGGAGCTTGAGGAAAACGTCGAGAGTGTCGGTTGGAGGATTTCCGATGCGGACCTCGCGGCCATCGACAAATTCACCGCCCCCATCTGGTCGGAAATCAAGGACAAAGGCGACATGTTCGGATATCGCGCCAAGCAGCGTCAGGAACAGGAAGCCAAAAGGGCCTAGAGCGGTTCACCGTTTCATGGAAGCGGCGAACCGCTCTATCTCTTTGTTTTTACGCAATTCCGGACGGAAAGCCGTTTCACACCTTCCTGGAATTGCTCCAGTTCGGTCCGTGTCCTCCCGACACGCAAGCGGCGCGGTCAGCTTCGACAGCTGGCCGCGCCTGGGGAACGGTATTCAACTCGCCATTTCTTTGTCGGGCATGGCGACGGCAGTGGTTGCCTTCAGGTGTCGGCGCATTGCCTCTTCGGCGCGCTTCGCGTCGCGTGCCACCAACGCCTCGTAGATCGCTCGGTGCATCTCCGTGGCGGAAGGAAGAGCATGCGGCATCTGGTTGCTGACGCGTCTGCTCGCAGCTTGCCACCACCGCGACGAATACATGAAACGGTCAAGGATCCTGTTCTGGGAAGCGCGGCAAATCTCCATGTGGAAGTCCAGGTCAAGCTTCAGATAGGCGTCCGGATTATCCTCGCTGGCGGACATCGCTGCGAGCAGCGTGCCGAGACGTTCGAGGTTTTCCTTGGTCATGTGCTTGGCAGCGATGGCGGCGATGGCGGGTTCGATGATTATTCGCGTCGCGTGGGCTTCGGCAAGCAGTTCGCGGACCTGTTCGGGCGGCAGCCAGTCGATGAGCAATGGACTGAGATAGTCCCATTCTTCGGCAGGACGCAGCACCACGCGCCTTCCCTGTGCGATCTCGATCATATCGAGAGAGGCCAGAATTTTCAGCGCTTCCCGCGCGACCGCGCGCGAAACCCCGAACTCCTGCAGGATCTGCTGTTCCGATGGTCCCTGGCCACCCGGGACGCCGCTGGTGGCGATGCGACGCGCGAGCACGCCCGCCACCTGCTTGGGCAAAGTTTGAAGCTTGACCTCCATGGAATCGACCATTAACATCCACTTGTCTGATAAGCTTATAGGCTGATGGTTGGATATGCAGTCAACTTATCTCATAAATGCTCACTAACCTAAAACTCGACCCGCGGGAAGGGACGTTGGGACTCTCCAACTTCGGTATCCCAGCCCGCGACGTTCGAGATCAGGACCTTTGCGTGGTTGGCTGACCGCGCGCGTCGAATGTGTTCGGCCGGCTCGACGGCGCGCGACGCATCGATTGCGCGGTTTGCGGGTCGCAGAGCCCGCCGGAAGGAAGGCAGGACGAAAGGAAAAAGCTGCCGCCGGACGTCTCTGAGGCCATAGGCCTCGGCAGGGCAAGGCGGTGTGTGGACGGGAGTGATCCGGACAGTCTCGCTGTGGGAGGAGCAAAGCCACACCGGGATCCAAGGGAATACTTGCCGTCGTCGCTCAACCCCACAAGGGGCCGATCAATCACAAGCAAGGAGGAAATTGTGATGTCCGCAAACCTATCGAGACGCAAATTCCTGGCCGCGAGTGCCGCAGCGACGGCCGGTTCACTTGCCGCGCCGTGGATCGCCAGGGCAGATGCGAACGAGATAACCGCACTGCTGATCACCGGCGGACCGCTCTATCCCAAATACTGGGAGAAAATCGTCCAGGATTTCACCGCGAAGACCGGCATCAAGGTTCGCTACGATCTGCTAGAATTCACGCCGTTGACATCGAAAGTCATCACACTAAGCGCCGCCAAATCGAGCCAGTACGACGTCTACAGCACGCACACCGCGCAAATAGATTCCTACTTCAACCATTTTGCCCCACTCAACAGCTATTTCAGCGAGTCCGAATTGGCTGACTTCTATCCGGTCGCGGTCAAATATCTACGCGATCCCAAGACCGGCAACCTGGCGGCCATCCCGCGCAATATGGATGCACGTGTGCAGTACTACCGCAGCGACGTCTACCAGGAGAAAGGCTTGAAGCCGGCCGAAACCTGGGAGGATCTCGTTGACGTTGGCCTGAAACTCACCGGCAATGGCCACTATGGGCTGGTCGTGCCGGGGCAGGGTGATCCCGCGCAGCGCACCTTCAGCGACCTGCTCTGGCAAGCCGGCGGCGATTGGGTCGATCAGGCCAACAAGCCGGCTTTCAATTCCGAAGCAGGCATCAAAGCGCTCACCTTCTACCGCGATCTCATCCAGAAACACAAAATCGTGCCGCCCGACGCGGTCGGCTATCAGTGGAACGAGAACTCCACGGAACTGTCATCAGGAACGGTCTATGCCAATTTCGATTGGCCGGGCGCCTTCGCGACCCTTTCCAATCCGGAGACCTCACGCATTGTCGGCAAATGGTCGACCGCACCCTACATCAAGGAAAAGGCAGCGATTTCATGCGCCATCTCCCATGCCATGGCCCTCAATGGACAATCGGGACGCAAGGCACCCGCCGTCGAGTTCATCAAATACACGGTCGGCGCTGAGGCGCAGCGGCTGCAGTTCGATCAGTTCACCAACTTCCCCAGCAGCCAGTCGATCGCCAAGGAAGTAATAGCGGCGGCAAAGGGCCCGCAGGCGACATGGCTGCAGCAACTTGAGACGACGATAGCGAACGGCAAGGAATGGCCGAAGCTGGCGGGCTTCTCGAAAGTCTGCACCTTGATGTTTTCGGCTATCGAACAGGCTCTGAGCGACCAGGTCTCGCCGAGCGACTCGCTCAACCAGGCTGCGACTGAGGCGGAAGAGATCATGCGCCGGGCCGGAGCTTACGACTGAGGATGCAGCCTGTCGCGCAGCACCAGGCGTCAGGGCGTCGGCGACGTTCGCCGCTGCCCTACACCTGGCAAAAGGGGTACCTCCTGGCCAGCCCGGCGCTCCTCGTCATGCTCGCCATCCTCATCTATCCGCTCGGATATTCTTTCATAATGAGTTTCTTTCGCTGGGATCTGAGCGGCTCCGCGCCATTTGCCGGGGTCGGGAACTACACCGACGAACTCTTCGGCCGTCAGTTCAATCAGGCGCTGCGAAATCAGGCCATCTTCAGTGTCATTTCCATCACGGTGGAAGTGGTGGCGGGAATGGCGATCGCCGTGCTCGTCAACGGCAAATTGCGCGGCATGCGGCTTGCGCGAACCCTGCTGCTGGTGCCGCCGATGATCGCGCCCGCCGTCGTTGGGCTGAATTTCCGTTGGCTTTTCAATACCCAGTACGGTCTCGTGGACGCGTTGCTGCGCATGTTCAACCTGCCCAATATCCCGTGGCTCAATCATCCGGCCTGGGCTCTTGTCTCGGTGATTGTCGCTGATGTCTGGCAGAACACGCCGCTGATGGTGCTGCTGTTTCTTGCCGGTCTGCAATCCTTGCCGCAGGAGCCGCTCGAGGCCGCCACGGTGGACGGCGCCACGCCATGGCAGCGCTTCTGGCACATCGTGCTGCCGCTGATGCGGCCGGTCATCATGATAGCGCTGATGCTTCGCATCATCGACACGTTCCGCACCTTCGACGTCGTCTGGCTGATGACGCAGGGCGGACCGGGAGGCGCCACCAACCTGCTCACCGTCTATTCCTATCTGCTGGCGTTTCAGGCGGTGGATTTCGGACACGCGGCGGCGGTTTCCTATATCGCGCTTGCGATGTCGCTGTTCGTGCTCGGCCTGCTCTACGGAGTGCCGTGGCTGCTTGCAAAACGGAGGGCGATATGACCGAAGCCGCGATCGTCAGCGCGCGTCCCAAGCCAAGGCGCCGTCGCCGCCGGCTCACCGCAGGCGTCGCCGGTCAGTACCTGGCGCTGGCTCTGACCGTCGCTCTCACCGTCTTTCCGCTGGCATGGTTGTTCCTGACCTCGATCCGCAGTTCAGCCGACATCTTCTCTGTCCCGGTGCACATCATCCCCGTGACCGCGACCATGGCGCAGTACGTCTCCGTTTTCGCGGAGTACGACACGATGGGTTATGTGTGGAACACCGTCATCGTCTCGGTCGCGACGGTCATCCTGGTCCATCTGCTGGCAATTCCGTGTGCGTACGCTCTGTCGCGCTTCAGGATGCCGGGCGTCATGCTGATTTTCGGGGTGCTTTTGATCATGCGCATGATTCCGGTCATCGCGCTTGCCATCCCGCTCTTTGCCGTGTTTGCCGCCATGGGCCTGCTGGACACCATCTGGGCGCTGATCCTGAGCCATACGGCGGCCAAACTGCCCGTCGCCATCTGGCTGCTGCTGGGCTTCATCCAGGATGTGCCGAAAGAGATCGAGGAGGCTGCCCAGTCGGACGGCGCCGGCACGGTGCGCACACTGGTGCAGATCGTGGCGCCGTTGATTGCGCCCGGCATCGGGGCCAGCGCGGTCATCACCTTCCTCTTCACGTGGAATGACCTGTTGCTCGCCTTGACGCTGACCTCAAGCAAGGCCGCGCAGACGCTGCCAGTCGGGCTTACCAATTTCGTTTCGCAGTTCGGAATCGACTGGGGGGCGATGTCGGCGGCCGGCGTTCTCATGGTCATCCCGACACTGGTGTTTGTCTGGTTTGCCCAAGGCCTACTGGTCAAGGGTCTCACGACCGGCGCAGTTCGCGGCTGAATTGAGAGACCTAGAAAAACTTCATCGACGGAGGATGAGACGTGGAAGTAGTCCAGGCAGCGGCAATAAAGGACATCTCTCGGCCACCGAGGCAACTGGTCGACGCACTTGCAGCGATCGGTTCAGCGACCTTGGCCAGCGAGCTCTATCACAAGATGGGTATTCGCGATCCGCAGATCCGAGGGCCGCGGCCGCTAAGGGCCGGCCGCACGGCGGCCGGGCCGGCACTCACGCTCCAATGCATGCCGAAGCGCGAAGATCTTTACAACGAGTCTGAATATGAAGAGCCCGAGCGCCAACTCCACCGTCACGTCCTGTATCCTACCCAGCCGGGCGACATGGTGGTCGTCGATGCGCGCGGCGATCTTGGCAGCGGTATCTTCGGTGAGATGATGTTGACGTATTTTGCGGGGCGGGGCGGGGCCGGCGTCGTTGTCGACGGGTGTATCCGAGATTCCGCCCAGGCGGCTGCCCTGGACATCGGCATCTGGGTCAGGGATGTCACGCCGAATTTCCATGCCCAGACCAATATCGTTCCCTTTGCCGTCAACGTTCCCATCGCTTGCTCGAACGTGCTCGTCATTCCAGGAGACATCATCGTTGCCGACGATGATGGCGTGGTCGTGGTGCCGGTGGCCCTTGCCCCAAAACTGGTGGCACTCGCCGCAGAACATGTCGAGTGGGAGGAATTTTCCCGAATGCGCTTGGCCCAGGGCGGCGACCTGCGAAAATACTACCCATTGAGCCCCGAAGGCGAGGTCGAATATCGCGCTTGGCGGCACACTCAGCAAAAGTGAGCAGAGCCGGAACGGGAGGACGTGAGTGTCTGCAATTCAGATCGACCAGTTGGGTAAAAGCTTCGGCGCGGTCGAAGTTCTGCACAATGTGAACATCGACATCGCCAGCGGCGAGTTTGTCGTCCTTGTCGGTCCCTCGGGCTGCGGCAAGTCAACCCTTCTGCGCATGATTGCCGGCTTGGAAGAACAGACGACAGGCGAGATCCGCATCGGCGGGCGGGTGGTCGACGAGATGCCGGCCAAATCGCGCGATATTGCGATGGTCTTCCAGAGCTATGCGCTTTATCCGCACATGAGCGTCTCCGACAATATGAGCTTTGCGCTTCGGCTGGCCAAGGTCCCGAGAGCGGAGATCGTCGCGAGGGTGAAGACTGCCGCCGAAATCCTCGGTCTGCAGGATCTGCTTGGCCGCATGCCGCGCCAACTCTCGGGCGGCCAGCGCCAGCGTGTCGCCATGGGCCGCGCGATCGTCCGAGATCCCTCGGCCTTTCTGTTCGACGAGCCGCTCAGCAACCTCGACGCCAAGCTGCGCGTGAAGATGCGGGCCGAGATCAAGAGGCTTCACCAACGGCTCGGGCGCACCAGCATCTATGTCACGCATGACCAGACCGAGGCGATGACGCTCGCGGACCGGATCGTGGTGCTGAACAAAGGCCGGGTCGAACAGATCGGCACCCCTTCCGAACTCTACGAGAACCCTGCCAATCTGTTCGTCGCAGGCTTTATCGGATCTCCGGA
Organism: Mesorhizobium sp. WSM4832; assembly: GCF_055811115.1. NCBI lineage: Bacteria > Pseudomonadati > Pseudomonadota > Alphaproteobacteria > Hyphomicrobiales > Phyllobacteriaceae > Mesorhizobium > Mesorhizobium sp. WSM4832. The sequence goes on from NZ_JBVVQH010000010.1 coordinate 30,871, forward strand.
AATGAACCTGATCAAGGGCCGCATCGACAAGGGTGCATTCACAGCCGGAGAAAGCCTGCACCTGCCTTTGCCCAAGGGCATGGAATTCCACGATGGAGCAGAGGTGATCTACGGAATTCGTCCTCAGCACGTCGTCATCGGCGGGAAGCATGCGAAGGCAACGGTTCAGGTGGTGGAGCCGACGGGAGAGGCTCAGGAACTAACGCTGAGGACAAGCGGCGTCGAAATTGTGACCGAGGTGCGGGATCGACCGCCATTCAAGCCTGATCAAGAGGTTGGATTGGAGATAATGGTTTCAAAGGTGCATCTGTTCGACGCACAAAGCGGCACTAGGATAAATTAGAACGCGGTTTCTCGCGCCTGACGAGAAAAAGAGACACAGATTGATCCGCTGGTGACCATAACCAGCCGCTAACATATTGATTTCCTGTAGAAGCGACGCCATCCGGGCCCACCATTGTCACATTTATCAATGACTTGGTCTCGCAGGGGGGGTCCAGTGGGCCGCGGTCTCGCGCTTCATCCCTCTACAAAGGCTCTGTTTCGCTAGGCGGAGTTTCCGCTGCCCGCCCGCAAATGTGACGGGCGGATCGAAACGATGACTGAAAGGTTCAGCACCCGGCACTTGGCGCGGCGCACCTATTCGACGATTTTGGCCATCCTCACCAAAGGCATCGCCGCAAAGTCGATGACGCTGATGGCGCCGGGCCGCCGCTTCGGTTTCGGCGAAGCAAAAGACAGAAAAAGACTTCTTTTGGCGATCCGGCCCGGATGCTCTCTTGCGGGCCTAGAACACGCAAGGCTCGCCTGGGAGGCGACGCATAACAAGAGAGCGGCTGCCGAAACACCGCTTGGCATGGGCCAGTTGAATGGGCCGATGCCAGCAACAGCCATGGGGAACCACGACAATGAAGACATTCCGAAATTGCCTGATGACCGCGGTCAGCGCAGGCCTGCTGAGCCTGGGACTTGCCGCTCCGGCGAATGCCGGCGCCATTCGCCTCGGCATGACCACCTGGGTGGGTTATGGGCCGCTGTTTCTTGCCCGCGACCTCGGTTACTTCAAGGAGGCGGGCGTCGATGTCGACCTGAAGGTCATCGAAGAATCAGCGCTTTACATGGCGGCGGTGGCAGGTGGCGACCTCGACGGCGCCGCCTCCACCGTCGATGAACTGATGAAGTACCGCTCGGACGAGCTCTGCTTCAAATACGTGCTGGCGCTCGACGACAGCCACGGCGGCGACGGCGTCGTCACGAAGGCCGACGTCGCGTCGCTCAAGGATTTGAAGGGCCAGCAGGTGGCCCTGAACGAGGGCTCCGTTTCCGAGTTCTGGTTCAACGTGCTCCTGAAAAAGGAAGGCATGACCGAGGACGACGTCACCATCACCAACATGACCGCCGATGACGCCGCGACCGCCTTCATCGCCGGCCAGGTTCCGGCTGCCGTGACCTGGGAGCCGCACCTCACCGAAGTCCGCAAGGGTGGAAAGGGCAAGGTGCTGATCGATTCCACCACTACGCCCGGCCTGATCGTCGATGTGATCGCGCTTAAATGCGATCTGATCGAGAAGCATCCCGAAGACGTGAAGGCCCTCGTCAAAGGCTATTACAAGGCGGTCGAATACATCAAGACCAATCCGGACAAGGCCTACGAGATCATGGCCAAGGGCATCGGCGGTTATCTCGAGAAGCCCGAGGATTTCGCCGCCGGCGCCAAGGGCGTGCGTTATTACGACCGTGCCCGCAACCTAGAATTCTTCGGGGCGCCGCAGAAGAGCGAAGCCTCCGACCTGGTGAACTTCGCGCAGGACGTCTGGGGCAAGGCAGGCAAGCTCAAGATGACGATCGACGCGAAAACCATCCTCGACACCGATTTCATCAAGGAACAGTGAGACCTTCGAGATCGTCGGTGCCGGCCGGTACGGGCCGGCCCCATTTTCCCGAAAGCAAGAATTGGCCGGCGCGTACGAGCCGGCCCCGTTTCCCGAAAACCAGAGTTGGTCGGCCTTTCGGGGCCGCCCGGTTTTCCCGAAAGCCAGCGTTTCGCGCTTAATCAACGGAGGCCATCTTATGGCACAGAGGCGGACGGCATGGACACGCCTGACGACCCCATTCGCCAACATCCCCGCCAGCACGGCAACGACGCTCGCACTGGCGATGTGGGTAGTCGTGATCGGTGGCTGGGCCCTCCTGTCCTATGGCCGTGTCGTGCCGAACATGTTCCTGCCGACGCCCGGAACGGTGCTGCAGACGACCTATCGCATGTCCCTGGACGGCAGCCTTTTCTACCACACGCTGACCAGCGCCAAGGTGGTGCTTCTAGGCTTCATCGTATCCTCGCTGATCGCGGTGCCGCTGGGATTGTGGATGGGCACCTACCGGGTGGTGCAAGCGCCGCTGGAGCCGCTGGTCAACTTTATCCGCTATCTGCCCGTGACCTCCTTCGTGCCCCTGTTCATCCTTTGGATCGGCATCGGCATCGAGCAGCGCATCGCGGTCATCTTCTTCGGCACCTTCTTCCAGCAGCTCGTGATGATCTCCGATTGCGCGCGCGGCGTATCCAGGGACCTTGTCAACGCCTCCTACACGTTGGGCACCAAGCGCAGCGAAGCCGTGTGGCATGTCATTTTTCCCGCCGCGCTTCCCGCGATCCTCGACACGCTTCGCGTCACCATGGGCTGGGCCTGGACATATCTGGTGGTGGCGGAACTCGTCGCGGCGTCGAGCGGCCTGGGCTATATCAGCCTGAAGGCGATGCGCGGCTTCCAGGTCGATGTGATCTTCATGGCGATCGCCGCGATCGGGCTTCTCGGCCTCATCACCGACACGGCATTCCGCATCATCCGGGCAAGGGTCGCGCCATGGGCACCTTGATCTTGAACGCATCCTCGCAAACCGCAGCCGGATCAAAGGTAGCAATGACCGAAACCATCAAGGCGAACAATCCGGCCGGCACGGCCGCGGCGGCCGGCGATCCGCGCTCGGCCGGCACCACGATGGCCGTCGAAGACGTGACGCTGCGCTACGGCGACGCCAATGGCGTGCTGGCCCTGGACGATGTGTCGCTGAAAGTGGCGAAGAACGAATTCTGCGTCATCGTCGGTCCTTCGGGATGCGGCAAATCGAGCCTGCTCTATCTCGCCGCCGGCCTCAATGATGCGACCTCGGGCAGCATCAAGGTCGACGGCAGGGAAGTGATCGAGCCTGGTCCCGACAGGGGCATGGTGTTCCAGAGCTACACCTTGTTTCCGTGGCTCACGGTGCGCGCCAACATCGAGTACGGACCCAAGCGCAAGGGCTTGCCCGCACAACAGCGCAAGCAGATCGTCGACCAGTATCTCAACGAGGTCGGCCTCGCGCCCTTCGCCGACCACTACCCGGCGCAGCTCTCCGGCGGCATGAAGCAGCGCGTCGCTATCGCGCGCGCCCTTGCCAACGACCCGGCCGTTCTCCTGATGGACGAGCCTTTCGGCGCGCTCGACAGCCAGACGCGCGGCACCATGCAGAAGCTTCTCTTGCGCGTCTGGGAGCGGCAGCAGAAGACGGTGCTCTTCGTCACCCACGATATCGACGAGGCGCTGGTGCTCGGCGATCGCGTTCTGGTGATGACGGCCCGGCCCGGCAAGATCAAGGCCGAGATCAAGGTCGACATCCCGCGGCCGCGTTCGATGGACGTGATCCTCGAACCCGACTTCATCGCGCTCAAGCGCCGCATCCTCGGCCTGCTGCACGACGAGATCGACGAGGATCACTGAGAACGCTGAACTGCGCCAAAAAAAGGCTGGGCGATTTTTATCTTTCGCCGTGGCGCGCCGAGCTAAGAATCATCTCCGAAGCCTTCTGCCCGATCATCATGCTTGGCGCGTTGGTGTTGCCGCCGATCAGCTTCGGCATGACCGAGGCGTCCGCGACCCGAAGCCCATCCACGCCGCGCACCTTGAGCGTCGCCGGATCGACGACCGCCATCGCGTCCGTTCCCATCTTGCAGGTTCCCACCGGGTGATAGACGGTCAGCGCCTCGGCGCGCAGATAGGCGAGGATTTCGTCGTCGCTGCGGACATCCTTGCCCGGAAGCATCTCCTTGCCGCGCACCTCGTCGAACTCGGGCGAGGCAAAAATCTGGCGTGCGATCTTGATGCCTTCGACCAGCACCATCGCGTCGTCTTCATGCGTGAAGAAGCGGTGGTCGATCAGGACGTCCCGGCGAGTGCTGTCGCGCGATAGCCTGATCTCGCCGACGCTTTTCGGCCGGAGCACGCAGGTGTGGATGGCGTAGCCGTGGCCATATTCGATCAGCCTGCCGCGATGGCTGCGATAGCCCGGCACGAAGTGGAACTGGATGTCGGGAAGGCCGTTCGCGTGCCTGGTCTTCGCGAAGCCGCCGGCCTCGACATAGTTGGTGGTGAGCATGCCCTTGCGGCGCGCGAAATACTGGAAGGGCGCCGCCGTGATACGAGGCAGGTTGGCGATCGACAGGCCGAGCGTCCTGGTGCTCCTGGAGCGCACGGTGATCATGCCGTCGACATGGTCCTGCAGGTTCTTGCCGACGCCCGGCAGGTCGAGGACCGGCGTGATGCCGATCTGCTGGAGCTCGCCTGCGGGCCCGATGCCGGAGGCCATCAGGATCTTGGGAGAATTGATGGCGCCGGCCGAAAGAACGATCTCGCGGCTGGCCGAGAGTATCTTCTGCTGGCCCTCATGCCGCACGCGCATTCCTGTGGCGCGCCCCTCGGCAATGACAAGGTCGATCACCTCGCATTCGCTGAGCAGCGTCAGGTTCTTGCGGTCGAGCACCGGACGCATGAAGGCGCTGAAGCTGCTGAAGCGCTGTCCTCGGTCTTGTGTGACGTTGTAGATCCCGAGGCCGAACTGGCTCTCGGCATTGAAGTCCGTGTTGGCGGGCAGGCCGGCATTTTTTCCGGCCTTGACGAACATGCCGGAAAGCACGTTCGGATCGCGCGGATTGTCGACCAGCAGCTCGCCGCTGATGCCGTGATAGCGCGGGTCCTGGGCGATCAGATTCCGCTCCAGTTTCTTGAACACGGGCAGCACGTCGCGATAAGCCCAGCCGGCGCAGCCGAGCCCGGCCCACTCGTCATAGTCCTCGGCGGCGCCGCGAATATAGACCATCGAGTTGATCGAACTCGATCCGCCCAGCGCCTTGCCGCGGTTGACCGGAATCCTTCGATTGTTGAGCTGGGGCTGCGGCACGCCGACGAAACAATAGTCGTAATTCGGGTTGCCATAGAGCGACAGGATGCCCGCCGGCACCTTGACCCGCAGGCTGTTGTCGCTGCCACCGGCCTCTATCAGGCATACCCTGACCGACGGATCGGCGCTCAGCCGATTGGCCACCACGCAACCGGCTGAGCCAGCGCCCACGACGATGTAGTCAAAGCTTTCAGTCTTCATGCCCAGCCCCTCGAAAATGCCGGCGTCGGAAGCATGGCGGAACGGATCGCCGCGAAGGCGCATCCCTGTTCCGGAACCGTCCCGTGCCGACACATGTCCAGCTTCGCCACCACCTCATGCGCTGTCGATCCGACCGCCGGGACTCTAGGTGCGTCTGTCGGTGCGAGAAATTCGGAAATGGTTACGCGTGACTTCGGAGATTCGTTATGGGCGCACGCAGGCACGTGCTGCTACTTGTGGGCGCCAGTAGAGAAGCGATCGGATGGCGCAGCCTGGCTCCCATCCATCAACTGCCCGAGATCGTTTTCATCCCGCGCAGCGGAAGCTGTCGGATGGTCAGAGAAGGACTGAGCATGTCGGTTGAGAAGATAGACACGCTTGTCGTTGGCGGCGGCCAGGCGGGAGTGGCTATGAGCGAGCACCTGAGCAAATGCGGGGTGCCCCATCTTGTCCTCGAACGCGGCCGGATTGCCGAGCGCTGGCGCTCGCAGCGCTGGGACTCCTTGGTCGCCAACGGCCCGGCCTGGCATGACCGGTTCCCGGGCATGGAGTTTCCCGTCACGGGTCCCGACGGCTTTCCCTCAAAGGAGGAGGTCGCCGACTATTTCGTCGCCTACGCAAAGCAGATCAATGCGCCGATCCGCTGCGGCGTCGAGGTCAAGCTTGCGCAGAGAAATGCCGGCCGGCCCGGGTTTCGCGTCGAGACGTCGGAAGGCGTGATCGAAGCCAACAGCATCGTCGCCGCGACCGGACCTTTCCAGGTCCCCGTCATTCCGCCGCTTGTCCCCAACGACGCAGGCATCCTGCAAATCCATTCCAGCGCGTATCGCAATCCCGATCAGTTGCCGAAAGGCGCGGTGCTGGTGGTCGGCGCGGGATCGTCAGGCGTGCAGATCGCCGATGAGCTGCAGCGCGCCGGCAAGCGCGTCTACCTCTCGGTCGGCCCGCACGATCGCCCGCCGCGTGCCTATCGCGGCCGCGACTTCTGCTGGTGGCTGGGCGTTCTCGGCAAATGGGACCTCGAAACCCCGGGACCGGGCACGGAACACGTCACGATTGCGGTGAGCGGCGCGCGCGGGGGCGAAACGATCGATTTCCGCCGGCTGGCCGCGCAGGGGCTTACGCTCGTCGGCATGACCAGGACCTTTCAGGACGGCGTGATGACCTTCGCGTCGGACCTTGCGAAGAACATTGCCCGTGGTGACGGCAACCTGATGTCGCTGCTTGACGAAGCCGACGCCTATGTCGCGCGCAATGGTCTCGACCTCCCGGAAGAGCCCGCGGCCCGTCGGATCGATCCGGATCCGGAATGCGTGACCAATCCGATCGCCAAGCTCAATCTGGCCGAGGCCGGAGTAGCGGCGATCGTATGGGCGACCGGCTTTGCCGTCGATTATAGCTGGCTGAAGGTCGACGCCTTCGACGAGAAGGGCCGGCCAAGGCACCAGCGCGGCGTCTCGACCGAGCCCGGGATCTATTTCCTGGGGCTGCCCTGGCAGTCGCGCAGGGGGTCGAGTTTCATCTGGGGCGTCTGGCATGATGCCAAGCACGTTGCCGACCGCATTTCGACGCAGCGAAAATATCTCGCCTATCACGCAGCCGCGAAGCGCGAGCCAGTGGACGCCTGACCAGAGCTGACCACAGCTACGAGCCTGACCTGATGGAGACCAAGATGGCGCATACGCGAATTCGCACCTTCAACACCAAGGATACCTATCCTGAACAGAAGCTCGACAACGATCTCTGCCAGGCGGTGGTCACGCGCGGCGGCCGGACCGTCTATCTGCGCGGCCAGTGCCCGCAGGATCTCGACACCGCCAAGACCATCGACAGCCACGATCCGGTCGAGCAGACCCACAAGGTCATGCAGAACATCAGGCAGCTTATCGAGGAATGCGGCGGCACGATGGAGCATCTGGTGAAGGTGGTGGTCTACCTGACCGATGTCCGCCATCGCGAAGCCGTCTACCGGACGATGGGCGAATACATCAAGGGCGTCCATCCGGTTTCGACCGGCGTGGTCGTGTCCGCCCTGGCGCGGCCGGAATGGCTGGTCGAGATCGACGGCACCGCCGTGATTCCGGATTAAGCGCCATGACCTTCTCCATCGTCGCGCGGTGCAGGCGCACAGGCATGTTCGGGGTGGCGGTGTCGTCATCGTCGCCCGCGGTCGCGGCCCGCTGCGCCTATGCGCTGGCAGGTGTCGGCGCGGTCGCCAGCCAGAACGTCACCGACCCAACGCTCGGGCCGCGGGCATTGGAGCTGATGGCGCGCGGCGCCTCCGCTGCTGAAACCGCCGCGATCCTGAAGCGCACGGCCTTCAGCGAATACCGGCAGGTCCTGGCGGTCGACGCGGCCGGCGGCAGCGCAATCCATTCCGGGCCGAAAGCGCTCGGCATCTGGGCCGAGGCGCGCGGCGAGGACGTCGCCTGCGGTGGCAACCTGCTTGCCAATGACAAGGTTCCGCAGGCCATGGTCGACGCCTTTCTTGGCTCCCAGGGCGACCTCGGTGACCGGCTGATCGCCACCATGCGCGCCGCGCTTCATGCCGGCGGCGAAGCCGGGCCTGTCCGCTCGGCCGGCATGAAGCTGGTGCGCGACGTCTCGTGGCCCGTCGCCGACCTGCGCTGCGACTGGACCGAGGCGTGTCCCATCGAGCAACTGGCAACGTTGTGGGAGATCTACAAGCCCCAGCTCGATGTCTACGTCACCCGCGCCCTCAACCCGTCCGATGCGCCGAGCTATGGCGTTCCCGGTGACGAGTAGCCCCGACAATCCGGAGCCAGCATGAGCGAACTCAGCCATAAGGAATGGGTCGGCAAGGCGTCCGCGATCTGCTTTCGCGACAAGGCGTTCATCGACGGCAAGGCGGTGCCCGCGCGCTTCGGCCGGACTTTCGCCAGCATCAATCCGGCCACGGGAGCGACGCTCGCCGAGGTCGCGTCATGCGGGGAAGAGGATATCGACCTTGCCGTCGCCGCGGCGCGACGCAGCTTCGAAGCCGGCGTCTGGTCGCGAACGAGCCCTCAGCACCGCAAGGAGGTGCTGCTGCGGCTGGCAGAGCTGCTGCGGGCGAACCTGCAGGAGTTGGCGCTGCTTGAATCGCTCGATATGGGCAAGCTGGTCAAGGACGCCGCCAGTATCGACGTGCCGGGCTCGGCTGCGATCTTCCAGTGGTATGCCGAGGCGATCGACAAGCTCTATGACGAAGTGGCGCCGACGGGTCAGGGCGACCTCGCGCTGGTGCGGCGCGAGCCGCTCGGGGTCGTGGGCGCCGTGGTGCCGTGGAATTTCCCACTCGACATGGCGACCTGGAAATGCGCGCCCGCGCTTGCGGCGGGCAATTCGGTGGTACTGAAGCCGGCCGAGCAATCGCCTTTCTCGGCGCTCAGGCTGGCGGAACTCGCCATGGAAGCGGGCTTGCCCGCCGGCGTGCTCAATGTGGTGCCGGGCCTCGGCGAGACCGCCGGCCAGGCGCTCGGCCGCCACATGGACGTCGATTGCCTCGCCTTCACCGGCTCGACCGCCGTCGGCAAGATGTTCCTGCAATATTCCGGCCAGTCGAACATGAAGCAGGTCTGGCTGGAGACCGGCGGCAAGAGCCCCAATCTGGTGTTCGCCGATTGCGCCGACCTGGATGCGGCCGCCGACATGGCGGCCTTCGGCATCTTCTTTAACCAGGGACAGGTGTGCTCGGCCAATTCACGGCTTCTGGTCGAGCGCGGCGTCAAGGATGCGCTGGTCGAGAAACTGGCGGAGCGCGCGGCGGCGACGCAACCCGGCGACCCCCTCGACCCGGCATCGAGGATGGGCGCGATGGTGGACGCGCGGCACGCCGCGACCGTCATGCGCTTCATCGATAGCGGCAAGAAGTCGGCCCGGCTGGTGACCGGCGGCGGCCGGGTCGCCGTCGACGGGCGAGGCAGCTTCGTGCAGCCGACGATCTTCGACGATGTTTCGCCGGACGACCCGCTTGCGCGCGACGAGATTTTTGGCCCGGTGCTGTCGGTCATCGCCTTCGACACCGAGGATGAAGCGCTCCGGATCGCCAATGACAGCGTCTACGGCCTGGCGGCATCGCTTTGGACCGACAGCCTGTCGCGGGCGCACCGCATCGCGGAGCGGCTTCGGGTCGGCACCGTCTCCGTGAACACCGTCGATGCGCTGAGCCCGATGACGCCTTTCGGCGGCTTCAAGCAATCCGGCTTCGGACGCGACCTGTCGCTGCACGCGCTCGACAAATACACGGCGCTGAAGACCACCTGGATCAAGTATTGAGGACCGCGACTTGATCACCGGCTGCAAACCGGCAACATAGCCACATGCCGCTCCGCTTCACGCTCAGACAACTCGAATATTTCGTCGCGGTCGGCGAAGCGGGCTCGATCGCCAAGGCGGCGGAGCAGGTGAACGTCTCGCCACCGTCGATCTCGGCGTCGATCGCCCAGCTCGAAGCGGAGTTCGGTGTCCAGCTCTTCGTGCGCAAGCACTCGCACGCCCTTGCGCTGACAGCGGGTGGGCGCCTGTTCCTCAAGGAAGCCGCGCGCCTGCTCAATGACGCGGACGCGCTGCACGACATTGCAGGCGATATCGCGGAAAAAGTGCGCGGACCGCTGGCGATCGGCTGCCTGCTCACCTTCGCGCAGATCGTGCTGCCGGCGTTGCGCCGGAAATTCGAGGATGCCTATCCGGACGTGCGCGTCCGGCAGTTCGAGCGCAACCAGGGGCAATTGTTCGAGATGCTGCAGCGTGGCGAAATCGATGCCGCGCTGACCTACGATCTCGAATTGTCGCAGGACATGACCTTCGAGCCTCTGATGCAGTTGCCGGCCTATGTGATGCTGCCGGCTGCGCATCGCCTGGCGGGAAGGGCGGGCATCACGCCCGAGGAACTGGTCGATGAGCCGATGGTGCTGCTCGACCTACCCTATAGCCGCGAGTATTTCCTCTCGGCTTTCCAGCCCAAGGGCTTGCGCCCTAAAATCGTCGAGCGCACCGGTGACATCGCCGTGATGCGCTCGATGGTCGCCAATGGCTTCGGCTACGGGATCGCCAATATGCGGCCGCTCAACACGATGTCGCCGGACGGCAAGTTGCTGGTCTTCGTGCCGCTGCTGGGCGACCTCAGGCCGCTGACCATGGGAATTGCGCTGCCGAACGCCGAGCACCGCACGCTGACGGTGCAGGCCTTCATCGACCACTGCCGCCGCTTCGTGGTCGAGCAAGGCGTCTTCGGCACCGAACGCATCGTCAAATGAGGAAGGTTACGGCCAGCCGTCGGCGAGCCGCGACAGCAGCCTCTCCAGCATCTCGTCGCAACGCCGCAACTGTTCGACGCTGACATATTCGTCCGGCTTGTGCCCTTGCGCCATCGAGCCCGGACCGCAGACGACGGCCGGCGTGCCGAGATCGCGGCTGAACAGCCCGCCTTCCGTGCCGAAAGCGACCTTCATGGTGTCGTTGGCGCCGATCAGCGATTTGACGAAGGCGACCGCTTCGGAAGCCGGCGGCGTGTCGAGGCCCGGATAGGTGTTGGTGATCTCGATGTCGATCGCGGCCTCAGTCGCGATCGAAGCGGCGTCGGCGACAATGCGCGCAGCGGCGTCGCGCAGCCTGTCGAGAATGACGGCGGCATCGTCTGCGGCAACGTTGCGGATCTCGAAATCGACCTCGCAGAGGTTGGGCACGATGTTGAGCGCCACGCCGGCGTTGATCTTGCCCACATGCACCGTCGTGTAGGGAATGTCGTAGTCGCCGTCGCGAGCGCCTTCGCGGGCCAGCCGGTCCTGCTCGTCGCGCAAGGCGCGCACGAAGTCGCAGCCGAGATGGATGGCGTTGAGCGCCAGCGGGGCGAGCGCCGAATGGCCCTCCCGCCCCTTGCAGACGGCGCGCGCCGCAAGCTTGCCCTTGTGTCCGGTCGCCACTTGCATATTGGTCGGCTCGCCGACGATGCACAGCAGCGGGCGTTGCGGTGTTGCGCCCAGCATTTCGATCAGGTCGCGCACGCCGAGACATCCGACCTCCTCGTCGTAGGAGAGCGCCAGATGCAAGGGCGTGCGAAGCGCCGTCTTCGAGGCCTTGAGGCATGCCGCGAGCGCGCAGGCGACGAACCCCTTCATATCCGCGGCGCCACGCCCAAAAAGCTTGCCGTCGCGCTCGGTCATCGCGAATGGCGGCAGCGTCCAGTTCTGGCCGTCGAAGGGCACGACGTCGGTATGGCCGGACAGCATGATGCCTGGCTTGCCGGCCGGTCCGATGGTGGCAAAGAGGTTGGCCTTGTGGCCGTCGGCGCTGTGGATGATCCGGCAGGCGATGCCGTTCGCGCCGAGCAGGTCCGCCGCGTAGCCGATGAGGTCGAGGTTCGAGTCGCGGCTCACGGTCGGGAAGGCGATCAGCTTTTCGAGGATCCTGATGCTATCCATGTCTCTTGCCTTGTTGCCGCTACCGGCTGTGTAGCATCGTGCCGCGCCGGCGCTGAAGTCGCATTTGGCTCAGCCCCGGTTTATCGCAGGCTAATCCACGCGCGCGATTAGGCATGTCCTAATCCGCACAGAAGAAATCCGTAGTTTTCCCGCGCCGGCGCCAACTTATGAGTAACCTCCAGAGCACCGGCGACGCCAAGCCGGTTGGAAGGAAGCCAGATGCGCGACCCACGCTACGACATTCTGTTCGAGCCGATGAAGATCGGTCCGGTAACCGCCAAGAACCGCTTCTATCAGGTTCCCCACTGCAATGGGGGCGGCTATCGCGACCCTTCGGCCGCGGCCGAGATGCGCCGCATCAAGTCCGAAGGCGGATGGGGCGTCATCTTCACCGAGCAGACGGAGATGCATCACACCTCCGAGATCACGCCCTTCATCGAGCTCAGGCTATGGGACGATGCCGACATTCCAGCTTTGGCCAAGATGGCCAAGGCGATGCACGAATATGGGGCGCTCGCCGGCATCCAACTCGCCTATTCCGGCATAAACGGCCCCAACCTCTACACCAAGGAGGTCCCGCGCGGGCCGTCGGCCCTGCCGATCCGCACCTTCACCAACGATCCGGTGCAGGCGCGCGCCATGGACAAGCAGGATATTCGCGACCTGCGCCGCTGGCATCGCAATGCCTTCAAGCGCGCGAAGCAGGCGGGTTTCGACCTGGTGTGCCTCTACGGCGCGCACGGCTTCGGCATCATCCAGCATTTCCTGTCGACCGCCACCAACCAGCGCAGCGACGAATATGGCGGCTCGCTGGAAAACCGCTCGCGGCTGATGCGCGAGCTGATCGAGGAAGGGCGCGACGCGATCGGCGATACGTGCGGCCTGACGCTCAGGCTGTCGCTGGACGAGATGATCGGCGAGCTCGGCTTCGCCAACTCGGAAGTCCGCGACATGATCGAGATGCATTCTGACCTGCCCGATCTGTGGGACCTCGCTCACGGCGCCTGGGAGGATTGCTCCGGACCGTCGCGCTTCAAGGAGGAGGCCGCGCAGGAGAGCCTCGTGTCCGGCATCAAGAAGCTGACCTCGAAGCCGGTCGTCGGCGTCGGTCGTTTCACCTCGCCGGATGTAATGGTCAAGATGATCAAGTCCGGGACGCTCGACTTCATCGGTTGCGCGCGCCCGTCGATCGCCGATCCTTTCCTGCCGAAGAAGGTGGAAGAGGGGCGAATCGAGGACATACGCGAATGCATCGGCTGCAACATCTGCATCACCGGCGACATGACCATGTCGATCTCGCGCTGCACGCAGAACCCGACATTCATGGAAGAGTGGCGCAAGGGTTGGCATCCCGAACGCATGCAGGCCAAGGGGGACAGCGACAGCGTGCTGATCGTCGGCGCCGGGCCCGCCGGACTGGAGGCCGCCCGCGCGCTCGGGCTGCGCGGCTATCAGGTGGCGCTAGCGGAAGCGAGCACCGAGCTCGGCGGACGCGTGGCGCGCGAGTGCCTGCTTCCGGGTCTGTCGGCCTGGGGCAGGGTGCGCGACTATCGCCAGTACCAGCTTAGCCAGATGCCGAATGTCGACATCTATTTCGAAAGCCGGCTGTCGGCGGACGACATCCTGTCCTTCGGCTTCCAGAACGTCGCCATAGCGACCGGATCGACGTGGCGGCGCGACGGCGTCGCGCGCGCCCATGTCGTGCCGATGCCGATCGATGCCGCGATGCCGGTCTACACGCCCGACGATCTGATGGACGGCAAGGTGCCGTCCGGCAACGTCGTGCTGTTCGACGACGATCATTACTACATGGGCGGCGTTCTCGCCGAGCTGATGGCGCACCGGGGGGCCAAGGTGACCTTGGTCACGCCGTCGGCCTATGTCTCGGACTGGACCCGCAATACGCTGGAGCAGGGCGCCATCCACCGCCGCCTGGCGGAGCTGGGTGTCGATATCGTCCTTAACCGCACAGTCACAAGCATCGCTTCAGGCGGCGTCGTGACGGCCTGTGTCTATACCGGCGCGAAACAGGAACTGGCGGCCGATGCCGTCGTCCTGGTCACGTCGCGCAATCAGGACGACGCCGTGTGGCGCGAGCTCAAGGCCCGGGAGAACGAGTGGGCCGACAATGGCATCTGTTCGGTCAAGGTCATCGGCGACGCCGAAGCGCCCGGGCCTATTGCCTGGGCAACCTATGCCGGTCACCGCTTCGCCCGCGAGCTGGACGAGGCCGATATCGGCGATGCGTTGCCTTTCCGGCGGGAAGTTACTGCGCTGGCGCTCGACTAGACGTTGTGTCGTTCAACCATCGTTGCTGGGCAATGACGAAGCTTAGCGCAAGTTTGGTCTCGATATCCGTTGTGACTTGACGATTTCCGTCACGCAGTGGACGTAGTCCATGCGGTGCTCTGCCGGCGCTCGAGCCACGTCGGCTTCGTAAGCGCCGTAGAAATCGTCGACGATCGCGGAGCGGTCGCTTGCGGGACGCGAGGAATCCAGCGCGTTGGCAAAAACAGTCTCGGACCAGGAGCGCAGCGTCGGCACATAGGCTTTGGCGAAATCCTGCGCATTGCCATGAACGCGGAACGCCTCGGCATAGGGGCAGGGCGTCACCATCGTGAACATCGTCTCCAGCCCTAGTCCCGCTTGCGACACCTGCGAAGCGGGGTCGCGGAAGGGTGCTGCGAACTCGTCCGGCGTCTTGTAGAATTGCTGGAACGTCGCGTTGACGTATTCGGTCTCGTTGATCCGCCCGGCTCGAAGCAGATCGCGCCAATGGCGAGCGAAGCAATCGAACATATCGGCGCCTGTCGTATGTCCGAGATAGCGCCCTTCTTCGTCGACGCAGAAATTGGCAAGGGCGAGCCTGCCGCCGGATCGCAACTCGCGCGCCCTGGCAAGCAGGATCGTCTCCCAGTCGCGAAGAGCCTGGGCGCGAAATTGCTCGCGTTCCCTATCGGTCGCGCCGACCGCCTGGACGTGATCGGCGATCATGCAGGGCCTCTTGCTGATCCAATGCATCGCCGTGGCGGAGAAGCCGAACGACAGCGAATTGTCCGGCAGGATCTGGCGATAGAAGCTGGTTCCGCTGCCAAAGATGTAGAGCGCGGGAGTCTCGGCCAGTGGAACTTCCGTGTACGTTCCAAGAAGGCCCTGGCTCAGCCGGAACAGGGTCGAGAAATCGTTATGAGGCAGGTCGGTGTAAGTAATCGAGATATCCCGGTGCGGTTCCGTTTCCCGAACGGCGCCGACCAGTCGCCGCATCATGTCCATCGAGGTGCCGCCATCCGCCGCGCCGAAATCGGCGATCGCGAAAGGCTGGCCGTCGGCCAGCCGGGGCATCCTGGCGACAGCCTCGACGACGAGGTCGCCGACCTTGTCGATGACGTATTTGGCGCCGACGGTGTTGGCCGAGTAATAGCCCGCCCCCCGCATGGCGATCTTCTGGCCGTCGGCTGCGCTCATTTCCTTTTCCCCTTATTCATCGTCCACGCGGCCTCCACCGGCTCCGCGGACGCGCGACCTTTCGCTTTCCGGCACATAGGTTTTGGCCGCGAAAGAATTCAGCGCCGCGAGCGTCCGCTCGTCGATCGCTCCGCGGCGGCCCATGAATGGCTGCATGGTCCCGGCACGGCCTTCGATGACGACATCGGCCCGAGGCGTCAGCAGCCCGACCGGCCGCGCCATGCGCATATTCGAGTGGCGCAACATGGCGTCGAGCCAGACCGGCAGGCCGACATCCAGGATGGCGAGCGGCAGCGCGCTCGGCGGAGGCGGATCGTCGAGCAGCAGGGCCGCCGTTCGGATGGGACAAAGCGGCCTTGCAGCCGCGGCGTCAGCCTCGCCGTTCCTCCAGCGCGTGGCGCGGGCAGGAGCCGGCGCTTCGAAGGATTGCGCGTTTTCGGCAAGGCTCAGCATGGCCAGACCCCAGTTTTCGTCGTCGACCGCGATCCTGCGCGCCGCCCGCCCGATATCCTCGGCCAGTCCCCATGAAAATCCCGCGCCCCGCGCCGCCTTGGCGCTCAGCGTTTCCACCTCGTTGAGCGACAGGTCGATCACGCGGCCGCTCCTGACGGCGCCGCCATGGCGACATCCTCGATGAGGGGTTCGCCGCTGAAGAGCGCGATCCGAAGCCAACGGTCGGAGCGCGGATCGAAACTGCGCGCGCCGAAGAACGCCAGCTTGGCGCGCAATATGTCGACGGGCCGCAGCTCGGCGCCGATCAGATTGTCGTGGATCTCGGAATAGGGGAACCGGGCGACGATCTGGGCGCGCCGCGCCGCATGGCGCCATTCCGGCCGGCGAAGCAGGAATTCCGCCACGCGGCTCGAGGCCGGCTCCTGCGCAAGCGCCGCGGCCAGGCCGAGCGCATCGCGCGCGGTGGCCAAAGGCTGTTCAAGCTCGGCGCCGTCCTCCTCGAAGCGTTCGCCAAGCCGGGGCTCGAGCTTCTCCGCCGAGACATACCAGAAACGCGCATTGGCGGCCGGCTCGGTGAAGTCGACGCTCGCCGCCCAGGAATAGCAGCCGACAAGCGCCTGGCGAAGCGAACCGCAAGTCATGCTGCCATCGATGCCGTGGCCGGGCGTCTCATCGGCCTTCATCGTGTCGCCGAGATCATCGACCAAGGCGCCGTTCGGCTCGAGGATCAGCGAAACACAGGCTTCCTGCCCCTCGAGCGAGAAGTGGTCTTCCGCGAAGCGGTAGAGCGCATCCCAAGGATGGGGCTTCGCCAGAAGCTGATCCAGGTTTTCCGCCAGCGAGTCGAGATTGTCGGCCAGAAACCGTGTTGCGGCGGCCTGGCGGCTGTCGTCGCTGTGCCACCTGGCAACGCGTCGGCGCAGATCGGTGAGAGCCTGCAAAAACGCACTTCGTTCCATCTCGCCGGCGCGCGGTTCGGCGCGAACCCGCGCCAGCGCGGTTTCGCGAGCCAGGAACCAGCTATGCGTCAGCAGCGGATGGCGAACGAGGAAGGGAGCCATGCCCAGCCCCGTCGCATTGCCAACTCCCAGCGCCCGGCGCAGATCCGGCGCCAGCCTCGCCGCGCCGGCGGGATTGCGGCGATGGGCGATGTGATCGACGAGGTCGAGCGTGAAGGAACGGATCAGCCAGACGGTAAGCATCTCCGCCTGGAAGGATCCCGAAAGCTCCGGCCGCGAGGCGATCTCGTCGCGGTCGGCGATGCCGAACTTGCCGTTGCCGTAGACCGCTGTCGTGCGCAGCAGATAGCCGACGCCGAGCAATTGCTCCTCGTCCGGCTGTTGTCCTTGCGCCAGGGCCGCGGCTACCTCTTCGAACAGCCTCACGCTTTTGTTTGCGCGCGCCAGCACGAGTTCGCGGCTTGTGAAACGGCCCGCCTCCTGCAAGGGCGCATTTGCCTCCAGCCGCGCGACCTCGGCAGCGTCCGGCAAGCCGTCATAAAGGACGTAGCTTGTGTCCCAGGCCTGAGCGATCACCCGGTCGGAACGCTTCTCGTCGTCGAGTGGCGTCGAGAACGTGACCAGGCTGTAGGTCCTTGCCGGGGTCTCGACCGCATAGACCGCGCGCCCAAATCCATGGTCGTCCAGGTCGAACCGATCCTTGCGTAAGCGCCAGCGTTCCCTGGTTGCGCGGCGGATCAATTGGCGCAGGAAGCTGAGGCGCGTCGGATGCGCCGCGCCAAGCCGCTGCAGGCGCATGACAAGCTGGGGCGGGCGCAGCGCGATAGCCGTCATGCGGCAATCCCGGCGAGCTTTTCGAGAGTGGCAAGCGTTTCCGCCGCCACTTCGATGCCTTCGCTTGAATTGCGCTCGCGCGCGCCGAAGCGCTTTGTCCCGGGAAGCCTCGCCTCGCCGACGAAGGCGCCCGCGACGGTCTCTAGATTCCCGGCGAACGCGCCGGCCGAGGTTGCATCGGGCGAGATCGCCAGGAAGAACTGGCCAGTTCCAGGCGGACCTCCGGCGGTGCCGGAGAAGGGGCTCGCGACAAGCCCGGGGTTCGCCCCCGTCAGGCAAGCGGCAAAGATCTCTACCAAAAGGGCAGAGCCGACGCCCTTGTAGCCGCCGGCCGGCGCCATCGTGCCTTTCATTGCTTCGTTGGGGTCGGTGGTCGTTTCGCCGCTTGCATCGAAGGCCCAGCCGGGAGGGATCGTCTCGCCGGCGCGGGCCCGCTTGATGATTTCGCTCTTGGCGACGACGCTCGCGCTCTGATCGATGACGAACCGCGCGCCGCCCTGTCCGTCCGGGACCGCAAGCGACCACGGATTTGTGCCGACCGCCGCCTTGCGGCCACCCCAGGGCGCGATCGAGGCCGGCGCGTTGGTGAATCCCAACCCGACCAGGCCTTCCCGGGCGATGCGTTCCGTGTGATAGCCCAGCGCGCCGCAATTGTAGGAGTTGCGGATGGCAAGCGCCGCGACACCTTGCGAACGCGCCGCTTCGATCAGCAGCGGCATGCCGATGGCAATGGCGGCATGCGCAAAGCCGTTGCCGGCATCGACCGCGACAGCCGCCGGCGCCGGCCGCGTCAGGTGAGGCTCAGCCAGCCCCTGGACCTTGCCGCAGGTGAGATGTTCGCAATAGGTCGGCAGGTACATCAGGCCGTGCGACTTCAGGCCGTCGCGTTCAGCCGCCGCGATGCCGGCAGCCAACGCCTGTGCCTGCGCCTCGCTGGCGCCATGGCGCATCAGCGCGTTGTGGGTGAGCGTCTCGATCCGGGCTTGCGTCAGGCGTGTCATCCCGTCACCCGCCAATCATGCCGCCGCATAGCCGAACTCTCCTTCACCCGCCTGCGTCTGCTGGCGAATGCATTCGATGAACCGCAGCGACGCCGGCTGCAGGTTCCTGCCTTCCTTGGCGATCCAGCCCACGGTGCGGCTCGAGCGCGGATCGGCGAGCGGAACGAAGCGCACGGCGTGGCTGCATTTCCAGCGGCAAAGCCGGGGCAGGATGGTGACGCCGAGCCCGGCCTCCACCATCGCCAGGTTGGAGCTCACATTGGTCGCGGTGAGTTTCGAGCCGGCGGCAAGCGCCTCGGTCTCGGCAATGCCCAGTGCCGCGGCGGCGCCGTTGCGGATGAAGCTGTCGCCATCGAGTTGCGCCCATTTCAACGGACGCTTCGACTTTGCCAGGGGGTGATCGACCGGGCAGACGAAGTCCAGCGGCTCGTGGAACAGCGGCTCGAAGCTGAGCTGCGGCCGCTTCGTTGCCAGCACGCACAGGCCGACTTCCACCATGCCGTTCTCGACCGCATCGACGATGGCGTTGGAATCGCTGTCGCGGACATGGATGTCGAACCTGCTGCCCTCGGCGCGAAGCTGGGCGATCGCGCGCGGCAGCAAGGTCACGGCGACCGAAGGCACGCTTGCCACGTCGCAGCGTCCCTGCCGGTCCGCGGCGTAGCTCGTCATCGCCAGGCAGGCGCGGTCGTAATGGGCGATCACGGCGCGCGCCTCGTCGAGCACGATGCGGCCGACCGGCGAAAGCGCGCCCTTGCGTTCGCTCTCGAACAATGGCGCGCCGATATCGTCCTCGAGCTGTTTCAAGGTCATCGAGACGGCGGACGGGGTGCGGCCGACCTGGTCGGCGGCGGCGCGCACGCCGCCGGTCTCGCAGACCGCGACGAAGCTTCGCATGCCGGTCAGGCTGATGGTTCTGCCCACTGTTAAGCTTGCCTGAACATTTGTGCCAAAAATTGAGCTTGATTGAAGTTCACAGCATTGGTTAGGTCGTTGTCAACCGAATTGATGCAGGTCGAAGAGAATGCTGAACGGTCAGAACTTCGTTGCAGGCGAATGGCGCGACGGCGCCGACTGGGCCGAGGATATCAATCCATCCGACGTGACGGATGTTGTCGGGCGGTTCGCCCAGGCGCAGCCGTCCGACATCCATGACGCAGTGGCGGCGGCCCACAACGCGCAGCGGGCGTGGGCGGCGGCCGGGCTCGAAGCCAGAGTTGCCGTTCTCGACGCCATCGGACGCGAGCTGATGGCGCGCTCGAAAGAGCTTGGCGAGCTGCTGTCCCGCGAGGAGGGCAAGATCCTGGCCGAGGGCGTCGGCGAGGTCTATCGGGCCGGGCAGTTCTTCACCTATTTCGCTGCGGAGGCGCTACGCAATCTCGGCTCTTCGGCCGAGTCCGTCCGGGCCGGCGTCGATGTGCTGATCGAGCGCGAACCGCTCGGCGTCGTCGCGATCATATCGCCCTGGAATTTCCCCATCGCCACCGCGTCCTGGAAGATCGCGCCGGCACTGGCTTTCGGCAATGCGGTGGTCTGGAAACCGGCCAGCGCCACGCCGGCCAGCGCCTGGGCGTTGACCGAGATCATCAGCCGGCAGGCGATCCCGAAAGGCTTGTTCAACCTGGTGACGGGGTCGGGATCGACGATCGGCCGCGAGCTCGCCGCAAACGCCGATATACAAGGGCTGAGCTTCACCGGCTCCGGCGCCGTCGGTTCCGGCATCGCGGCACTGGCGGCAGCGCGGTTTGTAAAGCTTCAGCTCGAAATGGGATCGAAGAATCCGTTCGTGATCATGGACGACGCCGACCTCGACCGCGCCGTCGACCTCGCCGTGAACGGCGCCTTCGGCGGTTCGGGCCAGAAATGCACGGCGGCCTCACGCCTGATCGTCCATAGGCCCGTCCATGACGCCTTCGTCGAGAAGCTGCTGGTGAAAACCAAGGCGCTGAAGGTCGGCCATGCCCTGGAAGCCGGCGTCCAGATGGGGCCGGTCGTCAGCGCCGGGCAACTCTCCGCCAACCTCGACTATGTGACGCTCGGTAAAAGCGAAGGCGCCGAGCTTGCCACGGGAGGCGAAGCGCTCGATCTGGCGCATCGTGGCCACTATATGGCGCCTGCCGTGTTTCTGAGCGGCCGTTCGCGCATGCGCATCAACCAGGAGGAGATGTTCGCGCCGATAAGCTGCGTCATTCCCGCAGACGATCTCGACGAGGCGATCTTCCTTGCCAACGACACGCCGTATGGGCTGACGGCGGGGATCGCCACGCGTTCGCTCGCACGCGCCACGATGTTCCGCCACGCGTCGCGTTCGGGCTGCGTCATGGTCAACCTTGCGACCGCCGGCACCGACTATCACGTGCCGTTCGGCGGCGTCCGCGCATCGAGCTACGGTCCGCGCGAGCAAGGGCGCTCGGCGGCCGAATTCTACACCCAGGTGAAGACCTCCTACATCTACGCGGGCGTACCCGAATGACCGTCGCTACCGACACGCCTCCAGTGCTCATCGACGGGCTGCAATACTGCAACTGGTCACGCGAGATTTTTGAGCAGATGCGCCAGGGCGGCTTGACTGCGGTCCACGCCACGGTCGGCTATCATGAAGGCTTCCGCGAGACGGTCCGGCACCTCGTCGATTGGCGGACACGCTTCCGCGGCAACGAAGACCTGATCCTTTTGGCGCGCGACAGCGGCGACATCGAGCGCGCTCGCGCCTCGAACCGGACGGCGATCTTTCTCGGTCTGCAAAACCCGATGCCTATCGAGGACGACATCGGGCTGATCGAAATGCTGTTCGATCTCGGCATCCGCTTCATGCAGCTCACCTACAATAACCAGTCACTGCTCGGTTGCGGCTGGATGGAGAAAGAGGACAGCGGCGTGACGCGGATGGGGCGAGAGGCGATCGCCGAGATGAATCGGCTCGGCATGATCATCGATCTGTCGCATGCCGGCGAACGGACCGCGCTGGAAGCGATTTCGCTCTCGCAGCGTCCGGTGGTCGTCAGCCACGCCAATCCTCGCTGGCTGCGCGACAGCAATCGCAATGTCTCCAAAGCCGTCCTGCAGGCACTGCGCGAAAGGGAAGGATTGCTCGGCCTTTCGCTCTATCCGCTGCATCTTCCGAACGGTTCCGACATAACGCTAGGGCAATTCGGGGAAATGGCTTCGGAAGCCGCCCGGATCATGGGCGCTGAGCATCTTGGTATCGGCTCGGATCTCTGCCAGGACCAGCCCGACAGCGTGGTGCGCTGGATGCGCGAGGGTCGTTGGACCCGCGACGTACAGGCGACCGCGAGCTTCCCGCTTCAACCGTCATGGTTCGGATCGAACCTCGATTTCCCCAGGCTTTCGGAAGGCCTTCTATCGGCAGGCTTCGGCAAAGCCGAAACCTCGCTTGTGCTCGGCGGCGCCTGGCATCGCTTCATCAAGGCCAGCCTGCCTTCCGGTGGCTGACCGAGGGCGGTCGCTGACTGCCACGCTATCCTGCCGGCTTGTCGTCGGGGTGGCCAAGCTCGCAGAACCAGCCGCCGAGATATTTCACCGACGGCTTCTTCGGATCGAGAACAGGAGTCTTCGCCTCGATAGCGGCGCGAAACGGCTCGGCACTGTCCTGCGGGATGAATCCAAGGTGGTCGGCGCCGCTGTTGTCGACCATCTTCACCTTGTTGTCGGAAATGCCGAACGAGATCGTGTGGCCGACGCGCGGCGCGGTCAGCGAAGCCTCGACCAGGCGCACGCAGTCGTCGAAGGAGAGATAAGACCACAGCATGCGGCGGTCGGCGGGTTCCGGGAAGGACGAGAAGATGCGCAGGCACGCGGTCTCGATGCCGAACTTGTCCCAATAGAGCCGGCTGAGGCTTTCGACGAAATTCTTCGAAACGCCATAAAGGCTGTCGGGACGCGCCGGCGCATCGACACCGATATGCGCCTCGATCTCGTGGTAGCCGATCGCATGCACCGAGGAGGCGTAGATGACGCGCTTCACGCCGTGTTTCCGCGCGCCTTCATAGATATGGTAGGAGCCGCGGATGCTGGAATCGAGGATGGTCTGCCATTCGCATTCGAGCGGCGCCCCGCCGAAATGCACGATCGCATCGCAGTCCTTGGTCGCCGCGATCGTCGCCTCCATGTCGGCGAGATCGAAGACCGCTTCTTCCTCGTGGGGCGCAAGATCGCCGAACGGCTCGCGCCCCGCCAGGCGGATTGTCTTGGCCAGCGGCACCAGCCCTTTACGCAACTGTGAGCCGAGCCTGCCGGCGGCGCCCGTGATCAGGATACGTTCGTAATGCGGCATTCTCTACTCCACTTGCGCGACGGCGGCATTGATCCGCGAGATCGCCTCGGCCAACACCTCTTCGCTGGTCGCGGTCGAGATGCGGAAATAGGGTGACAGTCCATAGGCGACGCCGGGCACCGACGCCACCCGGCCTTCGTTCAGAAGATAATTCGATACAGCCGCATCGTCCTCCAGCACGACGCCCTTGGGCGTCTTGCGGCCGATCAGGCTGGCGCAGCCGATATAGGCGTAGAAGGCGCCCTCCGGCGGCGAGAGCGTCAGGCCGTTGATCTTCCTGATGCCGTCGACGACCAGGTCGCGGCGCCTCTCGAAAGCCTGCCGGAAACGCGCGACCTCATCCTGCGGGCCGTTGAGCGCGGCGACGGTCGCTGCCTGGGCGATCGAGCAGACCGAGGTGCAGGACTGACTCTGGATCGTCGACATCGCCTTGAGCAGCGGCGTCGGCCCAGCCGCATAGCCGACGCGCCAGCCCGTCATCGCATAGGATTTCGAGACGCCGTTGACGATCAGGGTGCGGTCCTTGAGTTCGCGGCAGGCCTTGCCGAACGAAACGAATTCGCGCCCGTCGAAGAGGATGTGCTCGTAGATCTCGTCGGACAGGATGAGCACCTGGGGGTGTTTTGCCAGCACCGCGCCCAGGGCCTTCAGATCGGACTCCGAATAAACCGCGCCGGACGGGTTTCCTGGCATGTTGAGGAAAAGCCACTTTGTCCTTGGCGTGATTGCCTTTTCCAGCAGGTTAGGCGTCAGCCGGAAACCCGTTGTCTCCGGGCACTCGACGACAATCGGCGTGCCGCCGAGAAGCTTCACCATTTCGGGATAGGAGACGAAATACGGTGCCGGCAGGATCGCCTCGTCACCGGTCTCCAGCGTCGCCATCAGCGCGTTGAAGATGATCTGCTTGGCGCCGTTGGCGACCACGATGTCGTCGGCCGTGTAGTCCAGTCCGTTCTCGCGGCGGAATTTTCCCGCGATGGCTTCGCGCACCTCGACCGTGCCGGCGGCTGCCGTATAGAGTGTCTGGCCGGCCTTTGCCGCGAAATGGGCGGCATCGACAATGTGATTCGGTGTCGGAAAATCGGGCTCGCCCAGGCCGAGATCGATCACGTCCACGCCCTTGGCGCGCAGCGCCTTTGCCGCTTGGGAGGCCGCCATCGAGGCCGATGGCTTCACCACCGAGAGGCGCGAGGCAACATAGCTCATCAGTCGTTCTCCGTGATGTATCCCTTGGATCGGTCATTGGCCCGTGCGCCGGCGCTGCGCCTGGCCGGATCGCCATAGCCACCGCCGCCCGGCAATTCCAGGATCAGCCGGCGCCCTGCCGGCACATGCTGCCAGCCCTTGGGGCGCATCTTGGTGCCGTCATCGAGCTTGACCACGCCGGCAATGCCCGGCTTGCCGCCGTTGCGTCCGTGAGCCGGATGATTGACGCGGTCGAACATGGCGGAAAAGTCGAACTCGTGTCCTTCGGTCGCGGCGATCTCGATGACCTGTCCAAGGCCGCCGCGAAATTCGCCGTCGCCGCCGGAGCCCGGGCGCAGCTCCTTGCGCCAGATCACGATCGGACCGGTATGCTCGGTCGCCTCGATCGGCATCGTGTGCACGCCGGAGGGAAAGGCCGTCGCCGACAAGCCGTCGAGTTCGGGGCGGGCGCCCATGCCGCCGGAGTTGAACATCAGCACTTCGGCCCGACGACCGGAGCCGCCGGCGACAGGCCGCGCCGAGATGTGGATGTTCCACAGCGCGCCGGCGCCTTCGGCGAGGATCTTGCCGGGCAACGCCTTGGAGAAAGCGCCAAGCACCAGGTCGGGAACCATGTGGCCGAAGATATGCCTGAGCGCCACCGGCGCCGGCCGCACGGCATTCAGGATGTTGATCGGCGACGAGACGGTGAAGAAGGCGAGCGAGGCGGCATTGTTGGGAATGTCGGGCGCCACCATGCATTTCAGCGCATAGCAGGCATAGGCCTTGCTGTAGATGATCGGGCAATTGATGCCCCAGCGGCTCATCGGATCGGTGCCGGTGAAATCGACCTCGACATGGTCGTCGCGGACCGAGACCGTCGCGGCAAGCTTGACCGGTTCGTCGTAGCCGTCGGTCACCAACTCGTTCGACCAGCTTCCCTTGGGCAGCGCCTTGATGCGTTCGAGCATGGCGTCGCGGGTGCGCGAGAAGATGAATTCGCCGAGCCCGTCCAATGAGGTGAGCCCGATCTCCTTCATCATGTCGACGAGGCGGCGATGGCCGACCTCGTTGCAGGCGGCTAAAGAATAGAAATCGCCGACCACCTGGTTCGGCTCGCGGACATTGGCGCGCAGGATGCGGACGAGGTCGAAATTGACCTTGCCCTTTTCCGCGAACTTCATGATCGGGATCTGGATACCTTCCTCATAGACCGACTTGCCGTCGGCGCCGAAGCCGCGCCCGCCGACATCGACGACATGCGCCGTGCAGGCGAAGAAGGCCACGAGCTCACCGTTCCGGAAGGACGGCGACACCATGGTGATGTCGTGCAGATGGCCAGTGCCCAGCCAGGGATCGTTGGTGACATAAGTGTCGCCCTCGAACATGTTGTCGCGCGGGATCTCGTTCATGAAATGCAGCACGGCTTCGGCCATGGTGTTGACGTGGCCGGGTGTGCCGGTGACCGCCTGCGCCAGCATCTGGCCGCGCGGGTCGAACACACCGGCCGACAGGTCGCCGGATTCGCGCACCGAAGTCGAAAAGGCCGTGCGCAGCAAAGTGAGCGCCTGTTCCTCGACCACCGAGATCAACCGGTTCCACATGACCTGCATGCGGATTTCGCTGATGTTGCTCTTGCCCGGGTCGCTCATGCCTGGCTGCCTTTGCGGATCAGGAGGATTGCACCGTCGCTCTGGATGACGGCGTCGAAGCTGGTGGTGACGACGGTCGATGTCTCGCGCTCGACGATGACCACGGGGCCCGCCACGCGATCACCGGCGCAAAGCGTGTCGCGCTCTACGATGCCATAGGTCTGGGGCGCGCCGGTCGCTGGATCGAACACCGCGCGGGTCGTCGCCGGCTCGTTCGACGTCTCGCCCGTGGCCAGTTCGTGTCTCGCAGCGGAAGGACGAACATCGGTCGCCTTCACCGACCATGTGACGATCTCGATCTCCAGCCCGTCGAGCCCTTCGATGGCGCGGCCGAAGAAGCGCTGGTAGCTGGTCTCGAACAGCTCCTTGAGCTTGGCGACGGCATCGTCGCCGAACGGCTCGTCCGCCAGCGGCACCGGGATTTCCCAGCCCTGGCCGGCATAGCGCATGAAGGCGGTGATCTCGCACACGATCTTGCCGCTGGCGCCGGTGCGCACAAAGCCCTCGGCGGACGCCTTGAGGTCGGCCAACAAGGCGTTGACTTCGGCCGGCTTGAACCGCGACAGCCGCGTCAGCTTGGAGGCCAGCGCTTCATAGCCGAATGGCGCCTTGAGGAAACCGATGGCCGAGCCAACACCGGCGCCTTTCGGCACGATACAGCGGTCGATGCCGAGCTTTTCGCACAGCCTTGCGGCGTGCAGCGGTGCTGCGCCGCCAAAGGCGATCATGAGATTGTCGGAGATGTTCTTGCCGTTCTCGACGGCATGGACGCGAGCGGCGTTCGCCATGTTCTCGTCGACCACCTCGCAGATGCCGAAGGCCGTCGCCATGGCATTCAGCGACAGGCGCTCGCCGACATCGCGCAGGATCGCCTGTTCGGACGCGGCTGCGTCGAGCTTGATCGCGCCGCCGGCGAAATTGTCGGGATCGAGCTTGCCGAGCACCAGGTCGGCGTCGGTGATCGCCGGGCGCTTGCCGCCGCGGCCGTAGCAGGCGGGGCCCGGTTCCGAGCCAGCGCTTTCCGGTCCGGTCTGGATGCGACCCATGGCGTCGACCCAGGCGATGGAGCCGCCGCCGGCGCCGATCTCGATCATCTCGATCACCGGAATGGAGATCGGCATGCCCGAGCCCTTCGAGAAGCGATAGGTGCGCGCCACCTCGAATGTCCGCGCCGTGCGTGGCGCATAGTCCTCGATCAGGCAGATTTTTGCCGTGGTTCCGCCCATGTCATAGGAGACGACCTTCTCCAGGCCGAAGCGCCTGGCGATGTCGGCGGCGAAGATGGCGCCGCCCGCGGGGCCAGATTCGACCAGCCGCACCGGAAATTCGGAGGCCGTCTCCACCGAGATCAACCCGCCGCCGGAATGGATCATGAAGACCGGGCATTCGGCGCCCATGTCCTTCAGGCGCGTTTGCAGCCGGGCGAGATAGTCGGCCATCTGCGGCCGCACATAGGCATTGGCGCACACCGTGTTGAAGCGCTCGAACTCGCGCATTTGCGGCGAGACCTCGGCGCTGATCGAAATCGGGATAGTCAGTTTCCTGGAAAGGATTTCGCGCGCGCGACGCTCGTGGTCCGGATTGGCGTAAGCATGGATGAAGCCGATCGCCACCGAGCCGAAACCGGCGGCGGCAATCTTGTTAGCGATCTCTTCGAGGGCGGTCTCGTCGAGGGGCTGCAGCTCCTGGCCCTCGGCGCCGATGCGGCCCTTGACCGTGAAGCGGTCCTCGCGCGGGATTAGCGGCGTCGGCAGTTGCAGGTTCAAATCATACTGCTCGAAGCGGTTTTCCGTCCGCATCTCGATCACGTCGCGGAAACCCTCCGTCGTGACCAGCGCCGTCCTGGCGCCACGCCGCTCGATGAGTGCGTTGGTCGCGAGCGTCGTGCCGTGGATGATGATGCCGATCTCGGCGGCCGAGATGCCGGCATCGCGGATGACCACGTCGATGCCGTCGAGGATCGCCTGCTCCGGCGCTGAATAGTTGGTCAGCACCTTGGTCGAGAACATCGTTCCTCGCACGTCGAGGGCGATGTCGGTAAAGGTACCGCCGATATCGGCGCCGAGACGGATGTCTTCGGTCTGGGAGGTCATGCCTTGGCCTTCTGGGAAGCGAGTGCTGCGTCGCGCATCTGGGAGAGGGTCTGCCGGGGTGTGAGCGCTTCGGGAGAAACGGCGATGTCGAGAACGGCACCCGTCGTGGAGTTGAGCGCCCGCTCGAACACCGCCGCGAAATCCCCGGTGGATTCGACCCGCTCGGCGTGGAAGCCATAGGCCTTTGCCAACGTCACGAAATCCGGGTTCTCGAGCGAAGTGCCGGAGACACGCGCAGGATAGTTGCGCTCCTGATGCGCGCGGATCGTGCCGTAGATGCCGTTGTTAACGATCAGCACGATCGGCTGCGCGCCCGCCTGCCTGGCGGTGCCGAGTTCCTGGCAGTTCATCTGGAAATCGCCGTCGCCGGCAAAGCAGACGACCGTGCGCTGCGGAAATGCCACTTTCGCGGCGATCGCGGCGGGCAGGCCGTAGCCCATGGCGCCGGATTGTGGCGCAAGCAGTCGCGCTTCCGGCC
This sequence comes from Mesorhizobium sp. WSM4832, assembly GCF_055811115.1. Classification (NCBI taxonomy): domain Bacteria; kingdom Pseudomonadati; phylum Pseudomonadota; class Alphaproteobacteria; order Hyphomicrobiales; family Phyllobacteriaceae; genus Mesorhizobium; species Mesorhizobium sp. WSM4832. The sequence continues at coordinate 59,119 of NZ_JBVVQH010000010.1, forward strand.
CGAACTTGAAGAACTTGTTCGGCCACACTGTAAAGTTGCCGGCGCCGTTGGTGAGGATGACGTCGGCCGGCAGGGTCTCGCGCAGCCAGGCGGTGACCGCGACCATGTCGACGGGGCCGGGCTGAACGGGCGCGGCGAATGTTCCTTCATAGGCCTTGCGGGCCGCCGTGCGCCAGTCGGCCCAGGCGCCCTTCACCGGGGACAGCGCCGCCGCGAAGGCGTTCGGACCGGCATGGATGCCGATCGTCGGCACATAGATCTTGCCGATCTCGCGGTCCGAGCCATGGACATGGATGAGCTTCTGGCGCGGCACGGGAACGTTCAGCAACGTATAACCATCCGTGGTCATCTCGCCGAAGCGGACATTGACGGCGAGGATCACGTCGGCCTCGCGGATCAGCTTCTTGACATGCGCCACCATGCCGACGCCGGCCTCGCCGACGAAGACCGGCGAATGGTTGTCGAACTGGTCCTGGTAGCGGAAGGCGGCGACGACCGGGATGTCGCAAGCCTCGGCAAAAGCCTGGAGCGCGGCGCGGCCATCCGCCGTCCAGTTGGCGCCGCCCATGAGCAGCACCGGTTTTTCGGCCGAGGCCAGCATCTTGAGCGCCGAAGCCATCGCGTCCGCGCTCGGCGCCGGCTCGAAAATCGAAGCCGGCCCGCTGAGCGGCGCGGCCTCGGTCATGGTCGTCAACATGTCTTCCGGCAGCGCAACCACGACGGGGCCGGGCCGACCGGTCAAGGCGGTGGTCCAGGCGCGTGCTACGATCTCGGGAAGGCGCGCGACGTCGTCGATCTCGACCGCCCATTTGGCGACGGTTCCGTACACCGCCCGGTAGTCGATTTCCTGGAAAGCCTCGCGGCCTTTCATATCGGTGCCGACCTGGCCGACGAACAGGATCATCGGCGAACTGTCCTGCATCGCCGTATGCACGCCGATGCTGGCATTGGTCACGCCCGGGCCACGGGTGACGAAGCAGATGCCGGGCGATCCGGTCAGCTTGCCATAGGCCGAGGCCATGAACGCCGCACCGCCTTCGTTGCGGCAGAGCACGTAGTCCAGCTTGCCACGCGTGTCGTGCAAGGCGTCGAGAACGGCGAGATAGCTCTCGCCGGGGACCCCGAAGCTCTTGGTCGCGCCGAGCGCGATCAGGCACTCGACAAGAAGGTGACCGCCATTGCGGACCATGCTTCGGCATCCTTACAGCTGGCGGCAAGCGTACCGAGCTTGCCTTCGGTTATACCTGCACTCCAGCGGGCCGGCGCGAAATCAAGAAATGCGGTTCATTCGAAAGTTTTTCTTTACTGTGACGCGCGCACCAGAACGCCGGGATTCATCGTGCCCTGCGGATCGAATGCGCGCTTCAGCCGCGCCATGAGGTCGCGCTCGATGGGGTCGCGATTCCGGTCGGCCATGGCGATCTTTGCGCGCCCTAGCCCATGTTCTGCCGCGAAGCTGCCGCCCATTTTGGTGGCGAGCGCAGCCAGCGCCTCGGCGAACGCCGCGGCCTTGCCGTTGAAATCGGCGCGGCCTTCCGGCGGCGACAGATTGTAGTGGATGTTGCCGTCGCCGAGATGGCCGAACGGGTTGATGCGCACACCGGGAAGAATGTCGTTGCATAGACCGGCGCCGGTCTCGATGAAGCGGGCAATCGCGCCCGGCGGCACCGAGATATCGTGCTTCAATTGCTCGCCTTCGAGGCGCTGCCCCTCCGGCTGCTCCTCGCGCAGGCGCCAGAACTGCGCCCGCTGCGCGCCCGAATTCGCCAGCGCGCCATCCGTGACCAGACCTTGCTCCATGCCCCATTCCAGCGCCGAATTCAGGATCTCGTCCAATGGGACGCGTGTCGAGCCCGAAGCCAGTTCGACGAGCAGATAGACGTCACCGCGCGACTCGAGCTGGTAGGCGAGATCCGGCAGGTGCTTGAGTGCGAGGGCGAGGCCGGCATCCGAAAAGAATTCGAGCCCGGCCAGGAACTCTCCGGCTTCACTGCGCAGGAAGGCGCCAAACGAGGCCGCGGCGGCAAAGTCGGACATCACCAGGAGCGCGCTCGCCTGTTGGCGTGGCGTGGGATAGAGCCGCAATACAGCACGCGTCACAATGCCGAGCGTGCCTTCCGCGCCGCAGAACAGCTTGCGCAACTGATAGCCGGCATTGTCCTTCTGCACCGCGCGCAACCCATCCCAGATCTCGCCATTCGGGGTGACGACTTCGAGGCCGAGCACAAGATCCTGCATCATGCCGTGGCGAAACGCCTGGCTGCCGCCGGCATTGGTGCCGATCAGGCCGCCGATCCTGGCACTGCCCTCGGCGCCGAGATGCATCGGGAACATCAGCCCATGCGGCTCGAGCGCCTCGTGCAGCGTCGCGAGAACGACGCCGGCGTCGACCGCGATCGACCCGCTCTCCGGATCCGGTTCGCCGATTGCAGTCATGCGCGAAAGCGAGATGATCACCGCGTTCGCCTGATTGGCGACCGCACCGCCGCACAGGCCCGTATTCCCGCCTTGCGGGATCACCGCGACGCCTGCTTCCCGGCATGCCTTCACGACCTCCGCCACTTCAGCAGTGTTCGCCGGCCTGGCAACCCCCAGGGGCGTGACGCCGTAGCGGTTGAGCCAGTCGCGCCGGTAGGGTTCGGCGTCGGTGCCCGAAAGCCAGCCTTTCGGCCCGAGGACTGTCTGCAATGCACCAACGGGATCGGTCATCGAAATACCTGAGCTATGCGATGCGCCGCCTATAGTCAGTTGTATCGCGCGGCTCAATGGCCCAGCACCTGCGACAGGAACCGTTGGGTACGCTCGTTGCGGGACGCGCTGAAGAATTCCTCCGGCGGCGCCTCCTCGACAATCTCGCCCGCGTCCATGAAGACGACGCGGTCGGCGACCCGCCGTGCGAAACCCATCTCATGGGTGACGCAGATCATCGTCATGCCTTCGGAGGCGAGTGTCACCATCACGTCGAGCACCTCCGATATCATTTCCGGGTCAAGTGCCGAAGTCGGTTCGTCGAAAAGCATGATCTGCGGCTGCATGCACAGTGCCCGCGCGATTGCCACGCGCTGCTGCTGGCCGCCGGACAATTGTCCGGGAAACTTCATCGCCTGCTCCGGGATGCGGACTTTTTCCAGATAGCGCCGGGCTCTTACTTCAGCTTCCGCTCGAGGCTGCTTGCGCACGATCAACGGCGCCAGCATGCAGTTCTCCAGCACGGTCATGTGCGGAAAAAGATTGAAGTGCTGGAACACCATGCCGACCTCGCGCCTGATCCCGTCGACGTTGCCGACATCGTCGTTGAGCTCGGTGCCGAGCACGGTGATGCGGCCGCCATTGTGCCGCTCGAGCCGGTTGATGCAGCGGATCATGGTCGATTTGCCGGAGCCGGAGGGACCGCAGACGACGATCTTCTCGCCGCGCTCGACGGACAGGTTCACGTTCCGCAGTGCGCGGAATGTGCCGTAGTATTTGTCGAGGTTTTCGAGGCGGACGGCAGGTTCGCCTGATTTGGTCGAATTGCCAGCAATCATGTGTGTCTCCCTACCGTTCGCCGACCGCCATGCGGCGCTCTAGGAATGCGCCATAGCGCGACAGGCTGAAGACGAAGATGAAATAGATGAAGGCGATGAAGGCATAGACCTCGACATAGGCGAAGCGCCACTCGCCGGTGCCGTAGGCGGCGTTGCCGGAGGCCAGGATCTCGAAGAAGCCGACGATGACCACCAGCGAGGTCTCCTTGAAGGAGATGACGAACTGGTTGATCGTGGCCGGCAGCGCGTTGCGCATGGCCTGCGGCAAGACGATGCGGCCGATGCGCTGCCAATAGCTCATGCCGAGCGCCATGGCGGCCTCTTCCTGTCCTGCCGGAACGCCCTGCATGCCGCCGCGCACGATTTCGGCCTGATAGGCGGAAAAGAACAAGGCCGATCCCAGGATCACGCGGTAGAGCTTGTCGCCCTGCAGCCATTGCGGCAGCGCGAAGGGCAGGACGATGGCGAAGGTGAACAGGATCGAGATCAGCGGCAATGAACGGACCCCATCGATGACGAGGCCGGTCGTTCTGGATATCCACGGTAGCTCGGAGCGGCGCAACAGCGCCAGGCAGATCGCCAATGGGAAGCCGATCAGGCAGGTGGTGACGAAGATGAAGAGGGTCAGAGCCAGGCCGCCCCACGCCTCCTCGCCGACATAGGCAAGGCCTAGCACGCCGCCCTTCATCAGCACGTAGTAAAGCGCCGCTCCGGCTCCCCAAACCAGCGCAATGCGGCGGCCCGTCCAGAAGGCCGGAATGCAGCTTAGAACGGTCATGACCACCACGACGACGCAGGCCAGCGCCGAGCGCCATTGCTCTTCAAAGGGATAGAGGCCGAAAAGGATGATGCGCCATCTGGCAGCGATGACCGACCAGCAGGCGCCGGCCGCCGCCTGGCATGCTTCAGGCCCGCCGCTGGTTGTGAACACGGCCGAAAAGACAGCCCAGTTGAGCAGCTTCCAGACGACGAAAACCATGATCGCCAGGGATATCAGCGACAGCAGAGCCTGAAGCGGCGTCGCGAAGAAGCGGCGCTTCAGATCTTCGAGCCTGCCCGGAGCAGGGGGAGCGACAACGACCATCTCCATCTCTCAGCCCCTCAATTGATTGCCCTTGAGGGCAATGGCTTTGTTGATGCGGTTGAACACGGCGGCCAGGCTGAGGTTGATCGCGAGGAAGCCCGCCATCAGGATGCCGATGGCTTCCAGCGTCTGGCCGGAATGGTTGATGGTCAGCGCCACGATCATGAAGAAATCGGTGAAGCCCACCGCAATGCCCATGGTCGTTGCCTTCATCAGCCAGACATACTGGTTGGCGAGGATCGGCAGCATGGCGCGCAGCGCCAGCGGAAGCCGCACCAGCGTGAAGATCCGCCAGGGGCTGAGCCCCAGCGATTGCGCCGCCTCCATCTGTCCCTTGCCGACAGATTTGAAGCCGCCGCGCACGATCTCGGCGATGTAGGAACCGCCATAGATAGCGATGGCGATGGCTAAAGCGGAAAATTCGGGCGGAATGCGCAAGCCTCCCCTAAGGTTGAGGCCTTGCAAGGCGGGGAAGTCGACCAGCGGCAGGTCCGGCAGCCGGCCAACCGCCAGGATGATCGCCGCGCAGACCAGGGCCGCCGCCGCGCCGGCGACCTGGATGCCGAGCCGCTCGCCGACCGGTCGGCTGAGGCGCGCTGTCCTACCCAGCCAGATCGGCAGCACGACGGCAGCGATCAGCGCGACTGCGGTGGCGACCATGGCCAAGTTGCCGATATTCGGAACCGGCACGTAGAGGCCACGGCTGGTCAGCAGCATGCCCAAGCCCTGATGCGCGGCGCGCGGCGTCGGCAGGTGCGTGATGACCGCGTACCAGAAGAAGACCTGGAGGATCAGCGGGATGTTGCGGAAGATGTCGACATAGGTGCGGCCAAGCAGCCGCGCCAATTCGTTCGAGGAGGTCCGCGCCAGGCCGACGATCGTACCTACGACCGTCGCCAGGAGCAGTCCGGTGCTGCCCAGGAACAGCGTGTTTATGATGCCGATGAGGAAGTACCACCAATATGGATCATTGGCGCTGGCCGGCAGCAGCGAGAAGTTCACATCCCAGCCCGTCGACTTGAACAGGAAGTCGAAGCCGGAGGTGATCCCTTGCGCGGCAAGGTTCCGCCTGGCAATCATCACGCAGGCAAGGACCATCGCGGCAAGTGAGCCGACATAAAGGGCCTGCAACAGCGCGTTGCGGACCTTCTGATTTCTCAGCAGGCTGACCATCGACCCATCTTTCTCGAATTACAGCCGGCTCCGCCTGGCAGGAGCCAGGCGGAGCCCAGAACGGGACAGCTCTTGACGTGGATCAGTCGATCACCAGCGGGAACAGGACACCGCCATTGTTCCACAAATTGGTCAGCTCACGATCCATCTTGTAAGGCGAGTCCTTGCCGAGATCGCGCTCGAAGATCTCGCCGTAATTGCCCACCTTCTTGATCACGTTGTAGGCCCAGTCGTCGGAAAGCCCGAGACCCTTGCCCATGCCCGGCGTGACGCCGAGGAACTTCGCCACCTGCGGCGAGGTCGGCTTGGCCTTGATCTCATCGACATTGGAGTGCCTTCCTGCTCGGCGAAGATCAACGTGCTGAGCGTCCAGTTGGCGATGTCGACCCAGTTGTCGTCGCCTTGGCGCATGATCATGACTTCGGGCTCGACGGCGAGCACGTCGGGCAGGATGACATGGTCTTCGACCTTGCCCTTGGCGATGCGGGCGATGGCGAGCGTCGGCCCCCACTGCGCGTAGAGATCGCAGCGTCCGGAGAAATAGGCCTGTTCGAGCTCTTCGGTTTTTTCAATGAGCACGGGCTCCAGCTTGATGCCGATCTTCTGGGTGTAGGCGGCGACCTGCTGCTCTTGCGAGGTACCGGCGGGAATGCAGATCGTGCCGCCATTGGCGTCCTTCAGCGACTTCAGGTTAAGCTCCTTGTGCGCCATCACCTTTGTCGTGCCGAGGTAGTAGGACGTCGAGAATTGCAGGCCGAGCTCGGTGTCGCGGCTGAGCGTGCCACCGGAGGCCTTGATGATGATGTCGACATCGCCCGACTGAAGCGAGGGCCAGCGCTGCGCCCAGCTGATCGGAACGACCTTCAGCTTTGCCGGGTCGCCGAACACGGCGGTCGCCACCGCCTTGCAAAGGTCAATGTCCATGCCCTTCCAGTTGCCCTTGTCGTCGACCTCGGCGAAGCCGAGATACGAGCCGTCATGGCCGGTGCAGTTGAGCACGCCGCGCGCCTTGACGGTTTCGAGCGTCTTGCCGCCCGCCGCTTGCGCCGGCGCTGCCAAATGTACGAGGCCAAGGGCCACGGCAGCGGCCCCCCATTTGATCATTTTCATGTTTGTTGTCTCCACTGTTGAGGTTGTTTCGTTTCTTGTTGTTGGAGCTCCGCAAGATGCTTTTCGGAGCCCGTTCTCGAAGCCGATTGTCAGTCGGAAAGCGGGGTCGGTTTGGGCAGGGGAACCTTGAGATCGCTCCGCCAATCCTGCTGAGCCAGCCATCGATGGAGGGCGGCCACAGCCTTCACACGCAGATGCCCGCGCGGGACCACAAGGTAGAAGCCGGGCACTTCCTCCGGCCTCATATCGGCAATTGCGTCGCGGCCGATCGGCGCGACCAGCGCACCCGAGCGGAAATCCTCCTCGGCGTCGATCACGGAGACCAGACCGACGCCGATGCCTTGCAGGGTCGCCCGGCGCATGGTCGCCGCGTCGTCGAAGCTGATGCTGCGGTCGCCGTCGGTCAGCTCCACTCCGAGGTGGCGCAATATGTCCGGCCACAGGCGCTTCGACTTGACCGTGTCGAGCAGCGTGAACCGCGTGAGGTCCCGCGCCGACTTGATCTTCTCGCCGATCGCCGGGGTGCAGCAGATGATCTTCGGATCCGGTACGAGCAGCGTGGTCTCGTAGTCCGGCCAGTTGCCGTAGCCCCACTGGACAGTCATATCGATGTCGTCGCGCCCGAAATCGGGCAGGTCGACCATCGTGGTCAGGCGAAGGTCGGCGCCCGGCAGGATCTCGCGGAAGAGCGAAAGCCGCGGCAGCAGATAGTGCGTGGCGAAATAGGGGCTGGCATTGAGGTTGATGCGGTCGCGGTAGTTCGACTTGGTGACGCGCCGAACGCCCTCGGAGAATTCGTCGAAGCCGGCCTTGACGTAGTGGGAGAGCAGAATGGCGGATTCAGTCAATTCGATCGAGCGGCCCTTGCGCTCGAACAGCGTCACCTGGAGCGTGTCTTCAAGCAGCTTGATCTGTTGGCCGACGGCCTGCGGCGTCACCAGCAATTCGTCGGCCGCCTGCCGGAAGCTCTTGTGCTGCGCGACGGCGTGGAAGACGCGCAGCGCGTTGAGCGAAGGGAGGCGAAGCTTGCCGGTCATGGTGAATTCCGCCTCCTTTCGTTCGAGACTCCGTCGATCATGCATTCGCGCTATTTCAGACGCCTCCGGCTTCTGAAAATTGATTCAAGCGTAGATGTAGCCACCTGAAACAATTACGTTTTCACCCGTCATGTAGGTGTTCTTCGGCCCACCGGTCATCAACACCCATTCGGCGATTTCGGTCGGCTCGGCGCCGCGGCCGAGGGGGCTTGCCTTGGCCAGTTCCTCGAGGAAGCCGAGGGCCTTTGCCTTCTCCGTGGCCATGCCGGCGGGCGCGACGGAATTCACCAGGATCCCATCCTTGGCGACATGATGGGCAAAGGAGCGCGTCAGGCTGACGACGGCAGCCTTGGTCGCCGCGTAATGCGCGTTCTGCGGATGCGCCTTGAAGGCGTCGACGGAGGTCAGATTGACGATGCGGCCGCGCACATGGGCTTTTGGCTCCTGCGACTGCATGTGGCGAACCGCGGCCACCATCATGTGGTAGGTGCCCTTGATGTTGATACCGTTGGAAGCGTCCCATTCGGCGTCGGTGATTTCGAGCAGAGGACGGCGCGGATAGATCGCGGCGCAGTTGATCAGCGTGTCGACGCGGCCGAGCTTCGAAACGACGGCGTCGAAGGCGGCATGGCACTGAGGCCCAACCTGGATGTCGCAAGTCGCGGCCGCGGTCGGCAAGTTCTTGGCCTTCGCCGGTTCGAGCGCAACCTCAGCGGCCTCCTGGTTGATGTCGATGATGCCGATCTTGGCCGCCCCGGCCTCGACGGCCAAGCGGGCCAGGAGCGCGCCGAGGCCGGCGCCGCCGCCTACGATCAGAACGGAGAGGTCCTTCATTTAAGGTTTTCCTTACTTGGTGCCGCTTGGCGAAGTCGGCCAGGTCGGCATGATGTCGAAACGGGTAACGTCGGCCCATGCCGGGAGCGCGAGCACCGCGACGACCATCCTGGCCACGTCATCCGGCTGCACCACCTTGCTGGCGTACATGGCCTGGCGGGCCTTGGTGTCGAGGATGCCGTTGTAAAGCTGCGTCTCGACGCGGCCGGCGACGATCTCGGTGACGCGTATGCCGGACGGGGAGAGGTCGGCGCGCAGCGCGCCGGCAAAGCCGGAGATGGCCGCCTTGGTAGCTGCATAGACGGCAATGTTGGAGAATGGGGCGTGGCCCGCGACGGAGCCGGTGAACAATATGTGCCCGGACTTCCGCTCGCGCATCTGCGGCACGACGAGGCGGGTGAGGAGGATGGCCGCGCTGAGGTTCACCTCCAGCGTGGTGTCGATGTCGGCGATCTTCATATCGGCGAAATTGCCGAGAGGCGGCATGATGCCGGCATTGTTGATCAGCACATCGATGGTGATATCCGCCAGCACCGATTCCAGCGCCTCGCGGTCGGTGACATCGACGGCAACCGGCACGATGCCCGGACGCTCGGCCTGCAATTCCTTGAGCGCGGCCTGACTGCGGCCGACCGCGTAGACGTCGTAACCGGCGTCGCTCAACGCGATCGCCATGGCTCGTCCTATGCCGCTCGTGGCACCTGTGATGAAGGCTGTCGTCACCTGGGCTTCCCCGATTGCTTGATGTTCAATTTGCGGCCTGGGCCGATGCCGCGAAACCAAGAAAAGCAGCAAAAAGGAAAGATAAACTTTCGAAAGCCATTGCGGCGTTTGAAACGTTCTACGCTGCTTGCGCGATCTTCAAGGCCGAAAATCAAAGGAAAACAATGCTTTCGGCGCGCAGGCGGAGGCTCCTGCCGGTCGATCGAACAAAAACATGGCTTTCGCAACTGCGTGGCGGATTGCCTTCGGCGTGAGCGTTCAGGATCGCATCTGACGCGGCTATCCGCCCGTCGATAACGGCCTTTTCATCCTGGTGAAGAGCGAGGCCGCGGAAGCCTTTTGCTCGGCATCCGTCGCCTCGACCCCCGACGCCTTTGCCAGGGCGCGAACACGCCCCAGGCTGTTTTGCAGATGCTTGCGCATGGCCTGGCGGGCGGCGCGGCCGTCCTGCCTTTCGATGGCATCGACGATGGCTTCGTGCTCGCGGTGGATGCGTGCGTAGTAGCTGTCCTTGAGTGCCGGCTCTACCACATAACCAAGCTGGAAGCGTGGCACGATCATCGGCCCGAGATAGCTCAGGAAGCCATGGATGAATTCGTTGTGCGCCGCCTTGGCGATCGCAAGATGGAAGTCGTAATCGTAGTGGATCTGGACGGCGGCGGGATCCGCCTGCCGGGCGTCGATGTCGTCCATCATCGCCCTGATATCGCTTGCTTGCCCGTCGGTGCGGCGTTCCGCGCAGAGTCCCGCGGATTCCACTTCGACACTCAACCTCAATTCAAGCAAGGCGATGGTTTCCGGCAACGTCCGCAGCGCCTCGTCGGGGATCGAGAAATTGCGCGGGACGGGCGTTTCGCTGACGAACATGCCGCGACCCTGCTGGGGCACCACCATGCCTTCGGAGCGCAATCGCGCCGCCGCTTCGCGCACGACGGTGCGGCTGACGTCGTATTCGGCGCAGAGCTCCGCCTCGGTCGGCAGCTGCGCGCCGGGCGGCAACTGTCCGGAGCGGATTTTTTCGGCCAGGCTCTCCGCCACCAAGGTGGAAAGCGGCTTGCGCTTTGTCATTGAGATCCTTTCGCCCAGTCCAGATTCGCGATGATGCCTGAACCGGCAAGACCATTCAAACCGCCGCTGTGACGATGAGTTCGACAAGCATCCCGGGCTTGGTCATCCGTCCTTCGCCCGAAGAGCGCGCCGGCGCATGTTCCTTCGGCATCCAGCCATCCCAGACCGTGTTGACCTCATCGAAATCGCGCACGTCGTCCAGCCACATCTGGACGTGAAGGATGCGGGTCTTGTCCGTGCCGGCCTTGGCGAGCAGCGCGTCGATCTTGCCGAGCACCTCGCGCATCTGGTCGGCGGCGGATTGGCCCGGCCGGGCAACCTGGCCGGTGAGGTAGAGCGTGCCGTTATGGATGACACCGTGATGGATGCGGGTGTCGAAATCGAAGCGCTGGATATCGCTCACAGGTTCTCTCTCAAATTGCCGGCGTCTGCCGGATGGGGTTGCCTTGCAAGTACTGCGCGTAGGGCGCCTGAACGAGCCAGCCGGCATCGACGGGCAGCGTGACGCCGGTGATCGACGCGGCACGGTCGGAGCAGAGGAACAAGGCCGCCTCGGCGACATCGCGCGGCTCAACGAAGCGGCGCAGCGCGGTTGTGGCCCGGATCGCTTCCGGATTGCGCTCGCCCTTGGCAATCTTCGCTTTCAATCCATCCGACAGCGTGTAGCCGGGCGCCACGGCATTGACGCGAACCCCATGCGGGCCGAGCTCGGCGGCCAGCATCTGGGTAAGCGCCAGCACCGCATGCTTGCCGGGCGTGTAGGCCGGGAGCGAAAGCGGCGCGAAAGAGGCAAGCGAGCCGACATTGAGGATCGCGCCTCGCCCGGCGGCCGACATCAGCCGGCCGAACACCTGGCAGCCAAGCAGCGTGCCGCGATAGTTGATGCGCCACATCCGCTCGTCTTCGTCGAGATCCTGGTCGAGCACATGCTTGCCGCTCTGCAGGATGCCGGCGCAGTTGACCGCGACGTGAGGCGTGCCGAACGCATCGCCGACAGCTCGCGCCAGTGCTTCGACCGAGGCCGGATCGCTGACATCGGTCTGGACGAAGAGCGCGCGCGGCGCGCCAGCGCTCTCGCATGCGCCGGCCACGTTCTGGCCCCGAATGGCGTCGCGGCCGGCGACGACCACCTGATAGCCGTCCTCGGCAAAGCGCTCGGCGATCGCGCGGCCGATGCCGGACGTGCCGCCGATGACGATGGCGGTTTTCGCATCAGCCATTGCGGCGATCCTTCCGCTCGATGTCGAAGAATTCGGCCATGGCTTCGACCTGGAAATCCATCATTGGGCGCCCGGGCTGGATGCGGCACCCGATCTCCTTCGCCGCCTTGAGCAGGGCGGTTTCGGCCGGCTCCATGATGATATCGACGACCGTCATCTCCGGTGTCAGCTTGCTCACATCCATCGGCAATGGATCGCTGGCTTTCAGCCCAGACGGCGTGGCGTTGATCGCCATGTCCATGCCGGATGGATCGGCTTGCCCGATCTCGATCCGGCAGCTGGGAAACGTCTTGTTGACCAGCGAAGCGAGTTTTTGCGCGCGTTCCTTGTCGATGTCGGCCAGACGGATTTCCGCCGCGCCTTCCTCGGCAAGGCAGTAAGTCAGCGAGGCGCCCGCGCCCCCCCCCGCCCCCCGGGGGGGGTTGGTTGGCCCCGCGCGCGGGGGCGCCCCCCAGCGCCCCCAGGGAAATAACCCCCCCCCCGCAAATTTTGGGGGGCCAAG